>JAEZVV010000121.1 GCA_023443095.1 Pseudomonadota bacterium | reverse complement strand
GCCAGCCGGCGCTGTGCTGCTGCACCAGGTCGGCCAGGGCATCGATGAAGGGAGCACTGTCGTTGAGGCAGGCGATGTAGCGATAATCGCCGCCGCCGGCATGCTGGAACTCGTCCCGGCCCTCGATCGCGATTTCCTCCAGTGTCTCGAGGCAATCGGCCGGGAAACCCGGGCACATCACGTCGACCCGCTTCATGCCGGCCTTGCCCAGCGCAGCGAGCGTCGGCGCGGTATAGGGCTGCAGCCATTCGGCCTTGCCGAAGCGCGACTGAAAAGTGACGAGATACTCGTCTTCACTCAGGCCCAGGGCGGCGGCCAGCAGGCGCCCGGTCTTCAGGCATTCGCAGTGGTAGGGGTCGCCCAGCATCAGGGTGCGCTTGGGCACGCCGTGAAAACTCATCACCAGCTTGCCGCCCTGGTCCTGCGCCCGGCCGTGTTTCTTCCAGTGAGCCAGAACCGACTGCTTGAGCGCTTCGATATACGCCGGGTGGTCGTGGAAATGCTTGATGAACCGGAGTTCGGGCTGGTTGCGGCTGCGCGCCATCACCTCGCCCAGCTTGTCGAAAGCCGTGGCGGTGGTGGTGGCCGAATACTGGGGGTAGAGCGGCAGGACCAGGATGCGTTCGACGCCCTTGGCCTGCAGTTCGCGCATCACGCTGGGAATGCTCGGCTCGCCGTAACGCATCGCCAGCGCCACCTCGACATCGAGCCCGCGCTCGCCCAGCCAGCCGCGCAGGAGCTGCGCCTGACGGGTCGAATGGACCATCAGCGGCGAGCCTTCCTTCATCCAGATGCTTTTGTATTTGGCCGCCGATTGCGCCGGCCGCAGGCGCAGGATGATGCCGTGCAGGATAGGCAGCCAGGCGAGCCGCGGGATCTCGACCACGCGCGGATCGCTCAAGAACTCGGCCAGATAACGCCGCACCGGGCCTGTCTCCGGCGCGCTCGGCGTGCCGAGATTGAGCAGCAGCACGGCCGTGCGCCCGGCGCTGCCATGTTGGTATGAAGGTTCGGAATCGAAGGGCATTGAGGCTCCGCGCCAGCAAAAAGCTCGAGCCCACGATTCTAGGCGAGAGCCCAAGCCGTTCGGCCTAACCCGCTCCGGCCACGACCGCGCGAGCTGGTGCGCGTTTCTGGGGAAATAATCGCCGCATTCCGCTTCTTAGGGCACCGATAGCCCGGCCGTCCGCTTTCGCGCCTCGCCGTGCCGTTCACCACTGCCCAAGAGACTACCGAGGGAGGCTAGGCATGAAATCGAGCTCCATCTGGCTGGCGCTACTCGCCGCGATCCTCGCCAACGCCTGCGGCGGTGGCGGCGGCGACACCGCCGCGTCGGCCCCGGCCGCGCCCAGCACGGCGGCCAGCAGCGGCAACCCGTCGGCGCTGGCGGTCGGCACCGTCACCGGCTTCGGCAGCCTGATCGTCGACGGCAAACGCTGGGACGACCGCAACGCACGAGTCGAACGCAACCGCGACGACAACCCGAGCCTGGCCGACCTGGCCGAAGCCAAGCTCGGCCATCGAGTGGAAATCGAGGCCGACGTCGACAGCGTGGCCAAGACCATCCGCATCGAAGCTGAAGTCATGGGCCGGGTCAGCGCGATCGACGCGACAGCGCGCGAACTCAAGATCGCCGGCCAGACCGTGCGCACCAACACCGATCCGGCCGCCGGCCCGGTCACGGTATATGCGGACGGCTACACCCGCTTTGCCGACATCGCACTCGACGACGTGGCCGAAGTGCACGGCGCTCCGCGCTTCGACAGCGGACTTGGCCGCTACGTGATCGATGCGAGCCGGATCGAGAAAAAGGCGGATCTGCCCGCCGGCATCGTCCGCATCGCCGGCGTCGTCACGACCTACGATCCCGCCGCCCGGACCTTCAAGCTGGGCGAGCTGGTCGTGAACATCGGCAACGCTCTCGTGGTACCCGCCAATCGGGCGCTCGCCAATGGCCAGCGGGTCGTGGTCTGGACGTCCGCCGTCGGCGCCGGCCCCACCGCCAGCGCCAGCTTCATCCGCATCAAGGAGCGCAGCGACAACACCGGCGTGGCGAGCGAAGTCGCAGGCCGCATCACCCGCTTCGACGCCGCCAATGCCACATTCGAAGTCGGGGGCATCAAGGTCAACGCCAAGTCGGCGATCATCCTGCCCGCCCAGCAGGCGCTCGCCAACGAGCTGTACGTGATCGTCCGCGGCAGTTTTGCCGCCGACGGCAGCCTCAACGCGAGCCAGATCCGGCTGCGCAAGAAAGAGCTCGAGTTCCAGGCAGAAGCCGAGATCCGCGGCACCATCACCGACTTTGTCAGCCTCGCCGACTTCAAGCTGCGCGGCGTCGCGATCGACGCCAGCGGCGCCAGCCTCAAGTCCTGCCCCACCCCGCTGGCCGACGGCCTGTTCGTCGAGGTCGAGGGCCGGCTCACCGGCACCGGCGTCAAGGCCAGCAGTCTCAAGTGCGAAGACGGCAGCGCAGCGGGCATGATGATCGAGCTGCGCGGCGTGGCAAGCCAGGTCGACCTCGGCGCCAAGACCTTCGTCCTGAACCAGGCCGGCTCGACACGCCTCGTGCGCTGGACCGACATGACGTATTTCGCCGATCTCAGCCCGGCCACTCTGGCCGGCAAAACCGTCGAAGTCGAGGGCTTCGTCCAGGGCAGCGAGCTGATCGCCCGCAAGGTCAAGCTCGAGCACTGAAGTCGACCCGCAGGAACACACAAGGCCGCTCGCGGGCGGCCTTGTGTTGTCTGGCCCCGGCGCGGATCAGGCGACCGCGGCGCGGCGGCGGGCCATCAGGCCGATGATCACGCCGGCGATCAGCGACATCCAGAACTTGCCCAGGACCTGGCCCGGCAGGTATTGCAGCGAACCGAAAGCGATCGTCAGGAAGAGCAGGCTGTCGACCACCGAACCCGCCAGTCCCGAGGCGATCACCGCACTCGCCGGGAAGCGCCGGCGCAGCGGCGCGTAGACGGCAAGGTCGGCCAGCTCGGAAAACAGGAAGGCGGCGGCCGAGGCCAGCACCAGGGCCGTCGGCGACAGCCAGGCCGACAGGACCGCGCCGACGGCGATCGCCACGATCGACCAGCCAGCGCCGAGCCAGGCATGGACCGCATCGCGCAGGACCAGCGCCAGGCCCGCCAGCAGGACGCCCGACGGCGCCATCAGCCCCGGCCAGACGGGAATCAGGCAAGGACCGTCGGGCATACAGGTAAGGCCGACGTTCATGACCACCCAGTTGCCGAGCGAAATCGTAAGGATGAAGGCGGCCAGCGCCAGCCACCCGACGGGGTGTTTCGATTGAATAGACAACATGACAATCTCCAAAAACCGCGACCGGTGACACAGACCGGAGCGGGACCCAGCGAACGCAACTTATTGGCCGCGCTCGAAAAACCTAAAAATCCGTTCGGGCAAATAACCCAGCTCTCCCGGCGGCGCCCCGCGCGGAAAGCCGATGTGGCCGCCGTGCGCCGGCTGCTCGAGCAAGACAAAGCGCGAGACCTGGGCCGGGCGCGGCAGGCTCGCGGCCGGCACGAAGGGGTCGTTCAAGGCATTGAGCACCAGGTGCGGCACCCGCACCCCGCCCAGCAGCGGCTTGGCCGAGGCGCGCGCCCAGTAGTCCTCGGTGCTGCGGAAACCGTGCACCGGCGCCGTGTAGAGCGCATCGAAGTCGTACAGGTTGCGCACTGCGCGCAGGCGCTCGGCATCGACCAGGCCCGGGAAACGCGCCATTTTCTCCTGCACCTTGGGCTTGAGGGTAGAGAGAAAAACTCGGGTGTAGACCAAGTTGAAGCCGTGCGAGATCGCAAGCCCGCCTGCAGCCAGGTCGAGCGGGCTGCCGATCGAGGCGGCCGCGGCCACAAAAGCCGCGTCTTCGGCTCGTTCCCCCAGCCATTTCGCGAGCAGGTTGCCCCCCAGGGACACGCCGACCGCATACAGCGGCGCCGCCGGAAAGGACTCGTGCATGCGCCGCAGGATCCAGTCGGCCTCGTCGCTGTCGCCCGAGTGGTAAGCGCGAGCCAGCCGGTTGGGTTCGCCGCTGCAGCCGCGGAAATGGACCACGACACCGCGCCAGCCGCGGTCGGCCGCGGCGCGCATCAGCGCCAGCGCGTAATGGCTCTGCGAGTTGCCCTCGAGCCCGTGGAAATGGACCAGCACCGGCGCCGTCGCCGCCGCCGGCTCGGGCGCAGCGAAGTCGAGGTCGACGAAATCGCCGTCGGGCGCTTCCCAGCGTTCGCGCCGGTAGTCGACCGCCGGCCGCGGCAGCAGCTTGGCCGCCACGATGGTCTGCGCGTGGCCGCCCGGCAGCCAGCGCGGCGCGGTATAGGCAGGCGTAGGAGTGGTCATGATGCAATCGCAAACCGTGAAACAGGAAACGGCCGCTCGCGGCCGTCGACAAAACCGCCGGCCGGACCGGCCGGTGAACCCAACTCCATAGAAACCTGCGTCCCCGCGACTCAGTGCAGGATGCCGTGCACGCTTTCCGGCTCGGCCGCGCCGCCCTCGGGCGCGGGCGAAGCGTGGTGCAGGATCATCTTCCAACCGGCCGGGGTCTTGATGAAGGCATTGGTCGCGATCACGTAGACCACCCGCTGCACTCGGCCATCGCTGACGACCACTTCTTCAAGCACATTGTGCAGGGCCAGTCCCGCCGCCTCGACCGCCCGCTTGAGCGTGGGGCTGATGAATACCGGGCCGTTTTCCAGCAGTGCCGCAAACGAGGCGCGCACCGCCTCGATGCCGAGCAGGCGCGGCGCGCCCGGATGCACGCAGCAGACGTCTTCGTCGTCCAGCCAGAGTTCGGCCACGGTGTCAGCGTCGGCACTGGCCAGAGCCTCGTAAAACGCCTGCTCGCATTCGGCAGGCGTGGCAAACAGCAGCGACTTGGCAAGACGGGACGGCATGGATCAGTGATGGCCCTTGATAACTTCGCCCGGCTTGAGGCGGTACTTCGTGCCGCAATAGGGGCACATCGCCTCGCCGGTCGTGCTCACGTCGAGAAAGACGCGCGGGTGGTGGTTCCACACCGGCATCGCGGGGTTGGGGCAATACGCCGGCAGGTCGGCCGCTGCCAGCTCGACCACGGGCAGTTCTGCGGTTTTCATACCGGGGTCAGCCATTGCGAATACTTGGGATTGCGGCCGTTGACCACGTCGAAGAACAGGCTCTGGATCTTCTCGGTGATGGGCCCGCGCGAACCGGCGCCCAGGACGCGGCCGTCGACTTCGCGGATCGGCGTGACCTCGGCCGCGGTGCCGGTGAAGAAGGCTTCGTCGGCCAGGTAGACGTCGTCGCGCGTGAGCGGGCGCGACTCGACCGCCAGTCCGAGGTCTTGCGCAAGCTGGATCACGGTGGCGCGGGTGATGCCGGTCAGGCCCGAGACCATCTCGGGTTCGATGATCTTGCCGTCGCGCACGATGAAAAGGTTCTCGCCCGCGCCTTCGGCGACAAAGCCGTTGGTGTCGAGCAGCAGGGCCTCGTCGTAGCCGTCGCGAGTGGCTTCCATGTTGGCGAGGATGGAGTTCACGTAATGGCCCGAAGTCTTGGAGCGCACCATCGAGACATTGATGTGGTGGCGCGCGAAGGACGAGGTCTTGACCCGGATGCCCTTGGCCAGCCCTTCCTCGCCCAGGTAGGCGCCCCAGGGCCAGGCGGCGATCGCCACGTGCACCTTGGCGCCCTTGGGGCTCACGCCCATCTTTTCCGAGCCGTAATACGCGAGCGGCCGGATATAGCCCGAGGCCAGGCCGTTGGCGCGGATCACTTCGCGCTGCGCCTCGTTGATCTGGTCCTGCGTGAACGGGACGTCCATCATGAAGATCTTGGCGCTGTTGAAGAGCCGCCGGGTATGGTCCTGCAGCCGGAAGATCGCCGCGCCCTGCGGCGTGGCGTAGGCGCGCACGCCTTCGAACACCGCCAGACCGTAATGCAGCGAGTGCGTCAGCACATGGGTGTTCGCCTCGCGCCAGGGCACGAGCTTGCCGTCCATCCAGATCCAACCATCGCGGTCAGCCATCGACATTCTTGACTCCAGTTCCTAAGGGGGACTACGGGCGGACCGATTCTAAGCCACGCCTTTCTTATAATCGGGCCACAAGGAAGCCCATGCCACAACCCGACTCCCGCGCCCGCTCCGCCGGCGCCTGTTCCGCCCCGTCCCTACGCCCCGCCGCCCGCCCGCTTCACGGTTGCGGAGCCTCCGCTTGATCGCCCGCCGCGTCTTCGGCCACGGCGCCATCGCCGCCGAGCGCCGCGAGGCCTTCGACGCCGGCCTGCGCGCGATGGCACCCGCGCTTTTCGCCACCGGCACCTGGGGGCTGGTGACGGGCGTGGCCATGGTCAAGAGCGGGCTGACGATCGCCGAGGCGCTCGCCATGACCCTGCTGGTCTACGCCGGCAGCGCGCAGCTGGCCGCCATGCCCTTGATCGTGGCCGGCGTGCCGCTGTGGGTGGTGCTGATCGCCGCCACCGTGGTCAACCTGCGTTTCGTGATCTTTTCGGCCGGGCTCTACCCCTTCTTCCGCCGCTTTCCTCTCGGCAAGCGGCTTTTCCTCGGCTACATCACCGGCGACGTGCATTTCGCGATCTTCCTGTCGCGTTTCGCCGGAACTCCGCCGGCCGAGCGCGGCAGCACGCACCAGATCTGGTTCTTCCTGGGCATGGCCGCGCTCAACTGGGCGGTATGGCAGGGCACGTCCATCCTCGGCATCCTGCTCGGCCACCAGGTGCCGGGCGAATGGGGGCTGGATTTCGCCGCCATCCTGGCCTTGATCGCCCTCACCGTGCCCATGGTCAACTCGCGGCCGGCGGTCGCCGGCGTTCTCGCCAGCGCCGCCGTCGCGGTCATCGGCGCCGGCCTGCCGCTGCGGCTGGGGCTGGTGGCCGCGGTGGCGATCGGCATCGCCGTCGCCATGGGCACCGAAGTCGCGCTCGAAAACCGTTCGCGGCGCGCGGGGAAAACATGAACGAAAGCTACGTCTGGCTCGCCATCTTTGGCCTGACCGTGGTGACGCTGGTCACCCGCTCGACCTTCCTCGTCCTGGGCGACCGCTTCCCCCTGCCCGAGCGAGTCCAGCACGCTTTGCGTTACGCACCCGCCTGCGCGCTGGCGGCCCTGATCGCGCCCGAGATGATGGTCGAGCAGAGCCAGTTCGCCGGCCTGACCAACCCCAAGCTGATCGGAGGCGCCATCGCCATCGCCGTGATGCTCGCCTCGCGTTCGATGATTCTCACCATGGCCGCCGGCATGATCGCCTTCACCGCGATGCGGATTTTCTGAGGCCGCCAGCCCGGCCCCGTCCCACGTCAGAACACCGCCCCGACCAGACCTCTGCGGCGCCTGGCCACGGCGGACTGCCGCTCAGTTAGCGTCGGCAATGGGGCTGCCGCACTCGCGCTTCCAGTCTGCAAACACCGAACGCAGCCATTTGACCGCCGGATCGGCGTGAACCCGGTCGTGCCAAACCAGGGCACCCGCTCCCGGAATCCGGCGCTCGCCCTCGGGCAGCGGCAGCATGGCCAGGGGAAAGATCTGGGAAAAGTGCTGCGCCACCCGCTGCGGCACGACGGCGATCAGATCGGTGCGCAGCAGGAAATACGGCGTGCCGAGAAAGTACGGGGTCGTGAGGAAAACATCGCCGGCCTCCACGGAGTGGTTGGGCTCGACGTCGAGCGAAACGTGGCCGTGGCGAGTGGAGAAATTGACGGCCAGACGGCGGTAACGGAAAAACTCGTCTCGATCGGGAGGGCAGCCCGCAGGCGTCCGCAGCGCCAGCGGATGCTGCTCGCGCATCAGGCAGGAGCGTTCCAACTCCAGCAGGTCGAGCCGATGGCAATCGGCGGGCAGGCTGGTGTTGGGGTGGATCGCGAGGTCGAGATCGCCCCCGCGCAGCTTTTCAAAAACGGTCTCGTCGAAAGGGACAACCTCGAACCCGCTGCGTGGCGCCAGGCGGTAACAGCGCTCGAGCACATCGGCGAGGATGGCCATAAACGTGAAACCGTTGGCGGCGATGCGGAAGGTCCGCTGCGAGGTGGCGGGATCGAAGCCTCGCGGCGCCAGCAGCGCTTCGAGCTGGGCGACGGCGCGTTCGATCTCGGGGCGCAGTTCGTTGGCGGCCGGGGTCGGAGTCAGGCCTGAGGCCGATTTCACGAACAGCTTGTCGGAAAACGTCTGGCGCAGCCTTTCCAGCGCGCGGCTCGCGCCGGCGGAGCTCATGTCGAACTCCAGCCGGGTCTTGTACAGCGCGCCAGTCTCGAACAGCGACGCGAAAAAACGCAGTTGCTCGAGGTCGAGCGGGGCCGGTTTCATTTTCTGGAATATCGGGCTTCAAACGGCGAAGTTCGGATATTACTGGCGGCGGCAAAACGCCGGATCAGGGTTTTTATCCCGCCACCGGCTCGCCCGCGGCGGGCAAACCCCGAAAAAATCCCCACCGCGGCCACCCATTCAAAACTGATTCGCATTTACCGGCCCGGTCCCGCCTCGTCCTATCGGCAAGCGAAACATCGAACTCCGGCCCGGTCGATTGTTCGGGTATGGCCATGCCGACAGAATTCCTTCGTTCGCCCTACGCCACCCGATTATCCATTCTCAAAAAAGCGGCAGTCGGCGTGTTTTATCCGGAATGGAAATCGCTGCCGGAATAAGCGATAGGACGAACCAACCAAGGCCTTTCCGTCCGCGGACCCTCAAAACCGAAAACCGTTTTGATTTTCCTGCGCACGAAGAAGGAAGACAAAAACAGACAGGAAGAAGTTATGAGCACAGGAAATCAGCGTCGGATGTTCTTGAAGTCCGGCTCCGGAGCCGTTCTCGGCGCCGCGCTCGCCCTCGGTGAAGCCCCCGCGCACGCCGCACCGGCGCCGCAATGGGACGAGGAATTCGATGTCGTGATCGTGGGATCGGGCCTGGCCTCGGCCGTGGCCGCGTGTGCCGCGCTCGATCGCGGAGCCAAGGTCCTGATCCTGGAAAAGATGGGCGTCGTGGGCGGAACCGGGGTCGCGAGCAACGGGACCTTTGCCGTGGTCGGCAGCCCGCAGCAGGCGAAGGCGGGCATCACCCATGACACCTGGGAAGTGTTTTATCAGGACAACCTCAAGGAAGGGCAGAACTTCTGCCAACCCGAGCTGATCAAGCACCTCTCGCAGAGCAGCCGCAAGGCCTACGACTTCATGATCGCCCACGGCGCGAAGTTCGAGGACTACCTGATTCCCTTCCCCGGCCAGTCGATCAACCGCCTGTTGCAGCCCAAGACCAACTGCCTGACCGGCATGCTGCAGCCGCTGTATGCCTACCTCAGGGGTAAAGGCGCAACGGTGCGCACCCGCTGCCGGGTCGACGCGCTGGTGTTTGGCGCCGATGGTGCCGTCGAAGGCGTGCGTCTGCGCGAGAACTACTACTTCGACGCCAAGCTCGACTCGGACGACATCGAGAACCGGTCCGGCACCCCGCGCACCATCCGCGCCCGCCGCGGCGTGATCTGCGGCACCGGCGGCTTCGCCCACGACAAGCCGTTCATGGCGCAGGAGTTCCCGCAGCTCACCAGCGTCTTCAGTACCCAGCAGATCGGGTCGACAGCCAGCGGCTTCCGCGTGCTCGCCAATGCCGGCGCGCGCATGGTCCATACCTCGTTTTTCCGTCCGGCCTTCCCGCAGGCCAACAACATGGGGCGCGGCCTGATGGTCGACGTGCTCAGCGGCCAACGCTTCACCAACGAAACGCTCGGCCGCCTGCCCCAGTTCCATGCCGCCGCTCGGCTGATGGCCAGCAATGGCGGCCGCATCCCGATTGCGATCCTCGATGCCGACACCTACCCCAACCTGGTCGACCTGCCTCACTTCAACGTCAACATCGACGCCGGCTGGGTGACCCGTCACGACTCGATCGAAAGCATCGCGCAGAAGTTCCAGATCCCGCTCGACGAGCTGAAGAAAACCATCGCTCGCTACAACCGGATGATCGAGCAGGGCAAGGACAGCGACTTCGGAGCCAACCTCGAGTTCGGCAAGCGCAACAAGCTCGACCGAGCGCCCTACTACGTCGCCATGGTGCGCCCGGACCTCAACAGCACCCTCGGTGGCGCCCTCATCAACACCCAGGCCCAGGTCATAGGCCTCAACACCAACCGGCCCATCCCCGGCCTGTACGCCGCCGGCGAAGCCTCGGGCGGAGTGCTGGGGCATTCGCGTCTGCTCGGATGCGCCACCCTCAGCTGCACGGTATTCGGCATGGCCGCGGGCTACGACGTCGCCGCGCGCAAGGCTTAAGGAGCTCAAGCATGTTCAAGACCTTCATCGCAGGCGCGGCAAGCGCCCTGCTTTTCGCGCTCGCTCCCACGTCGTCCGCGCGCACCCTGCCGCAGCAGCATCAAAGCCTGCCGTGTGCGGCCTGCCATAACGAACCCGCCCCCACCCAGGCCAAGACGATCAACTGTTCGTCCTGCCACGGCACAGCGGCCGACATGGCCAAGAAGACCGCGGCCAAATACGGCGTGCGCAACCCCCACGCCGCGCCGCACTGGCCCGAGGGCCTGCCGTGCGAGGAATGCCATCGCCAGCACAAGCCGACGATGAACTACTGCACCGAGGCCTGCCACAGCTTCCCGGAAATGCCCAAGGTCAAGTGAGGAACGCGCCGCCATAAGGCGGCGAAACATCCTCCCGGGAGGCCGGCCGCCTCGGCGGGCCACCTCCCGCTCCGGCACTTCCCAACCCCGGCTTGCTTCGATCGCGCCCCGGTGCGGTCGGCGGACGAACTCGTCCATTCGAAAGAAAGAACCCCCATGAAATTCACTTCCATCGCCCTTGCGATCACCGCTGCGACCGTCGGGCTGAGCACGCCGCTGGCAGGCAAGGCCCAACCGAAACTCGAGGTCTACGGCACGGTCGACACCTATCTCGAGCTCTACAACAATGGCGCTCGCAGCACCGCCCGGGTCAGCAGCGGCGGCCTGGGCGCCACGCATTTCGGCATCCGCGGCAGCGAAGACCTGGGCCGCGGACTGCAGGCCTTCTTCGTTCTCGACAGCGCCGTCCTCAGCGATTCCGGCATGAGCGCCGACGAGGCCAACAACGGCGTCAAGGGCGCCTTGTTCAGCCGCATGGCGGTGGTCGGCATCGCCGGCCATTTCGGCCGCGTCAGCCTGGGCCGCCAGCCCACCCCCTACCTGATGACGGTCAACGGCGAATGCGCGGCCGACGGCGCGCTCTCGAGCGGCGCAGCGACCTTCCTGGTGGCGACCACCGGCATCAACGGCAGCTTCAATGCGCAGCAGCTGCCCGGCGCCGTCAAGAACGACATCGACGAGCGAGTCGGCATCGTCAACAACTCGGTGCTGTACGCCAGCCCCCGCGTCGGCGGCCTGCGGGGCTTGGCCCTGGTCAAGCTCGGCGAATCGGCCGATTCGGGTTCCGCGGGCAATGTCTACAACCTCGGCCTGCATTACCAGCAGGGGCGACTGAGCGCCCGCGCGAGCTACCTCCAGCAGGAATCGCAGAACATCCAGGGCAACACCGAAAGGTATTACGCGGTTTCGGCCTCGTACGATCTCGGCTTCATCAAACCCATGGCGACCTACGTCAAGCGCGACAGCTCGCTCGAGCGCAATCCGAACGGCGGCCGCTCGCCCTTCGCCCCTGAGGTCGACGTGTGGCAGGTGGGAGCTTCCGCCCCGGTCTTGGGCGGCAAGCTGCTCGCCAACGTCGCCGCGCTGAACAACCAGCGCGATGCCGACGCCGACGCGCTGACCTACGGCGCGCGCTACGACTACCCGCTCTCCCGGCGCACCACGGTCTACACCGGGGTGCAGTTCATGAAGAACGAAGCCCGGGCGAATTACGTGATCGGCGCCAGCGGCCTGAGCTCGGGCCCGGTACCGGGCGCGCCCGGCGACGACCCGCACAGCGTCTATCTCGGCGTGCGCCACCGCTTCTGATTGCGGCCCGTCGCAAACGGCAGGGCGGGCTCGCTCGCCCGTCCTGCGTCGAGAGGCGACGCCTCGGTCGGAACACGTCCTTGTCCGGCCGACCGGCCTCGCGCTCAGGGAGCCTCGCCATGGCCGCGGGCATGATCACCTTCACCACGATGCCGCCTTTCTATGCCCGCGCAGCGTCGGCTCGACCCAGCCCAGCAGCAGCGCCGCCGCCAGTAGCACCCACGCCGCCCCGGCGCCGAAAGCGACGGCCGGCCCGAGACCGAACCACAGCCACCCGAACACCGCCGAGGCGGGCAGCAGCAACAGGCCCTTGATCAGGTAATACCAGCCGAACGCGGTGCCGCGCCGGGCGGGCGGAACCAGGTCGGCGATCAAGGCGCGTTCGGCGCCTTCGGTGAGCGCCAGGTAGAGGCCGAAAGCCAGGGCGACCGGCCACATCCATTCGGGGTCGCTGGCCCAGCCCAGGACGACGAAAACCGCGGCGTACAAGACCCAGCCGGCTAGGATCAGCCGCACTCGGCCGATCCGGTCCGACAACCCCGAAAGCGGCACCGACAGCAGCGTTGCCGTGCCCGCGACCAGCGCCCACAGGAGCGCCACCTGCGCCGGCGGCAGGCCGAGTTCGCTCGCCCGCAGCAGCACAAAGGCGTTCGAGGCATTGCCGAGCGTGAACACCGCTATCGTCGCCAGCAGCCGCTGGTAGGCGGGCGACAGGCCGCGCCAGGTCCAGTCGGCGTGGATGGTTTCGGTGGCAACCTCGCGCGCCGGTTCGCGCAGCGAGATCGCCAGCGCCACGCACAGCGTGCCCGGCAGCGCGGCCCACAGCAGGATGTCGCGGATCGGCACCTGCGCCGCCAGCAGCGCCGCTGCCGCGAGCGGCCCGATCAGCCCGCCCGCGTTGTCCATGGCCCGGTGCAGCCCGAAGGCCAGCCCCCGGTGCGACACCTCGACGCTTCCCGCCAGCCAGGCGTCGCGCGGACTGGAACGCAGCCCCTTGCCGATCCGGTCCATCACCCGCAGCGCCAGCAGCGCCGGCCACACCGCCACCAGAGCGATCAGCGGCCGTGCTATTGCCGCCAGCCCGTAACCCGCCACTACGAAAGGCTTGGCGCGACCGATGCGGTCGTAACCCAGCCCCGAGGCGAGCTTGAGCAGGGCGCTCGCCGCCTCCGCCGCCCCCTCGATCAGCCCCAGCGCCCGCGGCCCGGCCGCAAGCACCGTCGCCAGGTAAAGCGGAATCAAGGGGTAGATCAGCTCGCTCGCCGAATCGTTGAGCAGGCTGATCAAGCCAAGCACCCACACCGTGCGGGGAAGGGCGGTGAGCGAGGGACGCATGGCGGTTTCGCGTGGGTGGCAAGGGTCGATGGCGGCGCCTTGGCGCGGCCATCAATTGCAGTGACAGTCTCACATGGAGCAAACGCCTTCGAAAGACGGCACGGCCACATTCGGCGTTCCACTCGAATGACTTAACGCTTTGTTTTCAAGCCCGCTGCGCGGGGCGCGTCATCGCTGCGCGAAGCACCGAGCGGCTCGGGCCGCCGCAGGGCCCCAAAGGGGTGGCCGGCCACCCTTTTGGATTCCCCGCCGCCCCTGTCGGTCGGCCCTTCGGGCTGCCCTTGCGCCGCAATGCGTCAGCGGCGGGCGTCCGAACTTGCACGATCTCGCGCCTGCAGCGCGAGCCACGTGCTTCGGACAGCGGACGCCCGAAACCCCGCTGCCGCAAAGCGTCGCCGCGGCGACCTCTCAAGAGGGAGTTCAAAGGCAGCGCGCTCCGCGCGTAAGGCGGCGACGCTGCGCCACGCCAGCGAAGACGAAAGCTGTCGGCGCCACGCAACGCCGTTCGCGTGAATGTGCCAGATCAAGCGGCAACAGCGCGGGCTGCCAGCAGAATCTTGATCAACGCTGCCCGTCACCTGAGTGATAGGACCAAACGGATCTCATAGAACTCGAACTCGGGATCGACTTTGAAAATTGAAAAGTCTCTGATCCCTTGAGTTCCTACTGCAAGGGCGGCAACTGCAGCGATCAAACCCAGACCACGAGGTGGTGCGTGACGAAAATTTCGGAATCGGACCAAGCAACATGAACCCTTTCTCCGGGCGCCCCCCAATCCTCGGATGTGCTTGTGTCTGCAATAAAATCCGGATCTTACGGAAATTCAGTACCGCATGAACGTACAGCAAACGAGGAAAAAGAGTTTTTAATTCAATATCTTGGCGCCAGGCGTTTGAATTTCTATGGCGCACTCGACTGACTTATGCAGCTTCGGCTGCCTCCGTAGAAGACGTTAGGACTATGGCCACACCCAAAATCAAAACATTCATCATCGACTGCCACAACTGTAGGGCAAAGGTGGCGGCCATCGAAACCGGGCGCGCTGAACGCAGAGGCTGGATTAAAGAAGCTGGTGAACCCTACGGCGAAAAACTATTAGTTGGCAGCTGCCCCAGCTGCGGTTCATTACTTGCCGGAGAAACAACTCAGATTGGCTTTGAGAACTACAACTCTGACGAGGATCAGTGGTCAGACGTTGTTCGTGTGTACCCCAGGCCGCCGAAAGCGTTCTCGAGCTATCGCATCCCACGAGAGGTCAAAGATTCATTGCTAGAAGCCGACAGATCATTACAAGCCAATGCGAATATTGCAGCCTGCGCAATGTTTGGACGAGCATTGGAAGCAATATGCCGCGATATTCTTAAAGAGCAAGTCGAAAGCGAGCCCTCCTCCAGAAATTCGACCACGGAAAAACCCAAGAATAGACTCATGCTGGGCGAAGGAATAAAAAAGCTTCGAGATAAGAAAATAATTGACGACAGGTTGCATGACTGGAGCCAACAGCTTCATGCCTTTCGCAATATTGCCGCACACCCAGAAGCCATCTCAATATCGAGAGACGATACCGAAGACCTACAGACATTCGTATACGCAATTATTGAATATATCTACGACTTAGCTGATCGATACACTGAGTTTAAGGAGCGGAAAGAGCAGCGCGCCAGACGCAAAAAGTCCTGAGCCATCATTCCAGCGGGCCACCTCCGTCGACGGCTGAGTTCAAACGTTCGCCCGCAAAGCCATAGACTTGGAGAAAACAACCATGATTTCCTCCTTTCAGCTTAAATTCGGACGCTCCCCAGGAACGCCCGGCGAAGCTATTGCTACAACGCCGGTAACGGTATTCGTCGGCCCCAACAACTCAGGAAAGAGCCGAGTCTTACGTGAAATCGAGCGATACTGCCGAACGGGCCAGAAGGATGCGAACGATCTGCTGCTCGCGGAGTTGACCTTCTCTGGACTGGCCCCGGAACGAGCAGAGCAATCGATAGAACGGATTCGCCAGCCTCCCCATCCGGGTGAAGCGCAGCATGTTGACCATATCTTCATAGGCAGCAGGTACGGCCGGCAGCAGGTGCAAGTTGCATTGCTCAAGCAGCACATAGAAGTTCCCACCTCAAATGTTGCGGCGTTCTGTCAGTGGTATCTGACGCATCTAACTCTGATGCTGGACGGGAGGAGTCGCATCGGCCTAGTGGAACAGCAAAGTGCCGGTGATCTTCAGCGCCCGCCCCAAAGCAGTTTTCAAGTTCTTTTTCGACACGACGCTAAGCGGCACGAAGTGCGGCGAATCGCATTTGATGCTTTCAACCGCCACTTTGTATTGGATCCGACAAACTTGGGACAACTGCGTATCCGGTTATCTGATCGAGCACCTAGGGACGACATGGAGGAGAGGGGTATTCATGCAGACGCCGTTCGATTCCACTCGGCCGCTCAGGCCATTGATGAGGCAAGCGACGGTGTAAAAGCTTTCACGGGCATGATCACAGAGATCATGGCCGGTGATCCCACTGTGGTGCTTGTCGACGAACCGGAAGCGTTTTTGCATCCATCTCTCGCCTCCAAACTGGCACAAGAGGTTGCTCGTGCGGCCTTATCAGCAGACAAGAGGATCTTCGCTGCCACCCACAGCCCTCAGTTCGTGATGGGGTGCATCCAATCCGGTGCGCCAATAAACATCATCAGACTCACATATAGAGACGGAGTATCCACAGCAAGAGTTCTCCCCAGCAACGAAATACTGGAGCTCATGAGACATCCACTGCTGCGCTCAACCGGGCTGCTAAGCGGCCTCTTTTATGAGTTTGTAGTGGTCACAGAGTCGGACGCGGACAGAGCGTTTTACCAAGAGATCAACGAGCGGCTCCTTCAGTTCGAGCCCGAATGGGGCATCCCAAATTGCCTCTTTCTTAATGCTCAGAACAAACAAACGGTACAGACGTTACTGAAGCCACTGCGAAAGCTCGGAATTCCAGCTGCTGGCGTTGTGGACGTGGACATATTGAAGGAAGGCGGTGTGAACTGGACCAATCTTCTGTCGAGTGCTGACATTCCGCACCTCTCCCATGGATCTTTTGCCACGCTGCGGGCGGCAGTGAAAAAGGCTATGGACGCAACTGGCAAGGACATGAAGCAGGAGGGCGGCCTCGCGATCCTCAGTGGCGCAGAAAAGCAAGCGGCTGAAGATCTCCTGAATCAACTCAGCCAATATGGAATCTTTGCCGTTCCAGGAGGCGAGCTTGAGTCTTGGATGAAAAGCCTCGGCGCTACCGATCACGGGCCAGGGTGGTTGATTGATGTCTTCGAGCGTATGGGGGAGGATCCTAGCAATTCCAATTACGTTCGCCCGAGTGAAAATGACGTATGGGCATTTGTACGTGATATCAGAAGTTGGCTGGTAGATCCGGCGCGAAAGGGTATCCCAGCATGACGCGCGGTGAGTTGGGGTCGAACAGGTCGGTAAACACGGGCGTCGCTGCTGTGGGCTTTACCTCCCCCGCAGCGACGACGGCTACTTCCAACGTTCGGTCGCTCAGCCAAATCCTTTGTTGAAGCGCCGAGACGTGTATTGCTGGCGCGCGTAGCGCAGCCGAGTTCAAGCGGCCGCTGTTGGTGTTGTTTCAGGGCGGTCCGAGTAGCCTCGGGTGTGGCGCCCTCTAGGCCAAAGGTAGAGACATTTCACCTTCAATGCCAATTCTCATGATCGGGTTACAGGTCGAAATCATTTGAGATGCTATCCCCGCTGGAGTGACAAAGCCTCGCCGCCCTACCTGCGCGGCAGCGCAGTGCCTTTGACTTTCCCCCTTGAGCGGGCGCCGCGGCGACGCTTTGCGGCAGCGGGAATTCCGAGGAGCGTGTCCGAAGGACGGGGCTCGCTGGCGCAGCCAGCGAGATCGTCCGAGTTCGCGACGAGGCCGCTGACGCAATGCGGCGCAAGGACAGCCCGAAGGGCCGACCGACAGGGGCCGTTGGGAGTCCAGAGGGTCGGACGGGACCGACCCTCTGG
>JAEZVV010000110.1 GCA_023443095.1 Pseudomonadota bacterium | reverse complement strand
CCGTAGATCTCCACCTGGGTGGTGGATTGGGCGGCAGCAGTGCCGGCAAACACGGCCAGCAGGGACAGGAGGGAAATTTGGGTCTTCATGGCGGGCAGGGGTAGGTGGCGGACGACAGGCGTCCGGTTGGCGAATGGGCCGACGCCCGATCTTCGCGGCCGCGAGGCAGGGCGCCAAGACGGCATGCCGTAAACGCGGTGCGGCGTCGGGCGCGTCGTTGCTTTTCCGTTGCGTATAGGAGAAACGGGGCCGCAAATTGTGCCTGCGCCGGCGGCTCCCTCCCGTTAGCGAGGGGCGGGAAAAGCCTGGCTTTTGACCGAATCGGTATCCGGGCTCAGCGGCTGTGGCGCCCGCCGCACACTGGGCAGCCAGGGTCGCGCGGCACCCGCACCGAATGCCATTGCATATGCAGGGCGTCGAGCATCAGCAGCCGGCCCACCAGCGGTTCGCCGATGCCGGCGGCGATCTTCAGCGCTTCGGCCGCCTGCGTGGTGCCGATGATGCCGGTGAGCGGGGCGAACACGCCCATCACCGCGCACAGCTCGTCCTGGCCGTCGCCTTCGGGGAAAAGGCAGGCGTAACAGGGCGAGTCGGTCCGGCGCAGATCGAACACCGCGACCTGGCCGTCGAAGCGGATCGCGGCGCCGGACACCAGCGGTTTGCCGTGCCGGACACAGGCGCGGTTGGCGGCGTGGCGGGTGGCGAAGTTGTCGGTGCAGTCGAGCACGAGGTCGTGCGCCGCGGCCAGGGCATCGAGTTCGGTCTCGCCGACCCGCTTCAGATACGGCACCACCTCGACTTCGGGGTTGATGCCGGCGAGCGTCAGGCGGCCGCTTTCGGCCTTCATCTCGCCGATGCGATCGACCCGGTGCAGGATCTGGCGCTGCAGGTTGGTGAGGTCGACCCGGTCGTCGTCGACCAGGGTGATCTGTTTCACCCCGGCCGATGCCAGGTAGTAGGTGGCGGGCGAACCCAGGCCGCCGGCGCCGAGCACCAGCACCGAGGTCTCGCGGATCGCCTGCTGGCCCTCGACGCCGAGTTCGTTGAGAAGAATGTGGCGCGAATAGCGCAGCAGTTCCTGGTCGTTCATCGTCAAAGCAAACGGGCCGCGTGTGCGGCCCGTCGGTTCTCTAGGGGAAAAGGATCACGGCTTGGCGGGCGCGGCCTTGGCGGCAGCGACAGCTTCGCGCGGTTTGGCAGTTTCGACCGGCTTGCCCTTCAGGTGGTTTAGCGCCTGCTGCAACTGGAAGTCCTCGGGCGAACCAAACTCGTAGCGGCGCTGCGGCGCGGGCGTCTTGTCCTCGGGCTTGGTCTCGGCCTTGTCCTCGGGCTTGGCGGTCGCGCCGGCCTTGTCTTCGAGGTGGTTGGCGAGATCGGCTTCGCGCACGCGGAAGCTGGCGAAGTTGCCTTCGGGAGTGTCTTCGACCAGCAGGTCGGGCTCGATGCCCTTGGCCTGGATCGAGCGGCCGCTGGGCGTGTAATACCGCGCTGTGGTCAGCTTGATCGCCGACGGCGAATCGCCGTCGAGGCGCAGCGGGATGATGGTCTGGACCGAACCCTTGCCGAAACTGGTCGTGCCCAGCACCTTGGCGCGCTTGTGGTCCTGCAGCGCGCCGGCGACGATTTCCGAGGCCGAGGCCGAAGCGCCGTTGACCAGCACCACCAGCGGCACGTTTTTGATCGAGGCGGGCAGCTTGGCGATGGCGTCGTCACCGCGGCTGCGCAGGTAGTCCTCGGGAGCGGCGACGAACTTGCGTTTGGCGTCCGGGGTGCGGCCGTCGGTCGACACCACCAGGGCCTTGGGCGGCAGGAAGGCGGCCGACACGCCGACGGCGGCATTGAGCAGGCCGCCCGGGTCGTTGCGCAGGTCGAGCACCAGGCCCTTCAAGGGGCCGGCTTTGGCGAGTTCGTTGAGGTGCTTGGCGAGGTCTTCGCCGGTGCGCTCCTGGAACTGGGCGATGCGGACGTAGCCGTAGCCGGGCTCGACCTGTTTGGCCTTGACCGACTGCACCTTGATCACGTCGCGCATCAGCTTGAACTCGAGCGGCTGCGCCACGTCCTTGCGCGCGACAGTCAGCACGATGTTGGTCTTGGGCTTGCCGCGCATGAGCTTGACGGCGTCGGCCAGGCTCATGCCGCGGGTGAGCTTGTCGTCGATCTTGATGATCAGGTCGCCGCTCTTGATGCCGGCGCGGGCGGCCGGGGTGTCGTCGATCGGGGCGATCACCTTGACGCCGGAATCGTCGGCGCCGACTTCGATGCCGAGGCCGCCGAATTCGCCCTGAGTGCCTTCCTGCAGTTCCTTGAAGGCGGTCGAATCGAGGTAGGCCGAATGCGGGTCGAGGCCGGACAACATGCCCGAGATCGCCTCGTGCATCAGCTTCTTGTCGTCGACGGGTTCGACGTAGTTGGACTTGACCGCGCCGAAGACGTCGGTGAACTGGCGGATTTCTTCGAGCGGGATCGGGCCCTTGGACTCGCGCACGGCGTACGCGGAGATGCCGAGGCTAACAAGGACGCCGGCAACGACGCCGATGCTGATCAGGCTCGCGGTGCGCAGTCTGCTGGTCATGGATGGGCTCCGGGAGGAAGTGTTCGTCGTGACGGGCGCACCAGGGAGACTAGCGCGAACCCATCCACTTGAGGGGGTCGAACGGGCGCCCCTGGTGACGAAGTTCGAAGTATAGGCCGGGCAGCTCGCCGCCCCCGGTGTTGCCGACGGACGCCACCGTCTCGCCGATGGAAACCCGGTCGCCCACTTCCTTGTAGAGCGATTCGTTGTTGCCGTAGACGGACAGGTAGCCGTCGCCGTGGTCGAGGATCAGGAGATTCCCGAATCCGCGCAGCCAGTCGGCAAACACCACCTGGCCGGGGCCGACGGCATGCACTTCGCTGCCCTGCGGCGCACGGATCATCAGGCCTTTCCAGGTCGGCGCGGTGCCAGCGCCTTCGGCCGGGCGCGGAGCGCCGAAACGGCCGACGACGTCGCCAGCGGCGGGCAGGGCGAGCCGGCCGCGCAGGCGGCCGAAAGCGCCCTGCGCAGGCG
>JAEZVV010000094.1 GCA_023443095.1 Pseudomonadota bacterium | reverse complement strand
ATTCGCGGTGCCGACGGGCGCGTTCGCGCTGGCGCCAGGCGGCGTCTCCGATGAGTTTGGTGTCAGAAGTCATGTGGCAAAGGCAAAAAAATGGCGGCCGGGGGGCCGCCACTTGCGACACGGCGATTATCGCCGCTTAGCGAACCGGTGGGGCGTACATCAGGCCGCCCTTGGTCCAAAGATTGTTGACCCCGCGCGGAAGATTGAGCGGAGTCTTGGGGCCGAGGTTGCGCTCGAAGCTCTCGCCGTAGTTGCCGACCTGCTTGACGATGCGGTAGGCCCACTCCTTGTCGAGGCCGAGCAGCTTGCCGGTATCCTCGGAAACCCCGAGCAGGCGCTGGACCGTCGGATCCTTGCTGCTCGACTTCTGCTGGTCGACGTTGGCCTGGGTTAGGCCGTTTTCTTCGGCGTCGAGCATGGCGTTGAAGGTCCAGCGCACGATCTGGAACCACTCGTCATCGCCGCGGCGCACCGAAGGACCCAGCGGTTCCTTGGAGATCACCTGCGGCAGGATCGCGTAATCGGCCGGTTTCGGGCTCTTGGTGCGGGCGCCGGCGAGGTCGCTCATGTCGGTGGTGTAGACCTGGCAGCGGCCGGAGAAGAAAGCCGACTGGATCGCTTCGGCGGTCTCGAACACCACGGTCTTGTATTTCATGCCGTTGGCGGCGAAGTAGTCGGCGACGTTTTTTTCGCTGGTGGTGCCGGCCTGCACGCACACGGTGGCGTTGTTGAGCTTCTTGGCGTTATCGATGTTGAGCTTCTTGGGCACCATGAAGCCCTGGCCGTCGTAGTAGTTGATGCCAGTGAAAACCACGCCCAGCGAAGCGTCGCGCGACAGGGTCCAGGTCGAGTTGCGCGCCAGCACGTCGATTTCGCCCGACTGCAGCGAAGCGAAGCGCTGCTGCGAGTTGAGCGGAACGAACTTCACCTTGTTGGCGTCGCCCAGCACGGCCGCCGCCACGGCGCGGCAGAAATCGACGTCGAGCCCGGTCCATTTGCCCTGGCTGTCGGCCGCCGAAAAACCCGGCGCCGAGGTGTTGACGCCGCAGCTGACCTGGCCGCGCGCCTTGACGGCGTCGAGCGTCTTGCCGGCCTGCGCCGGCAGGGAAAGTGCTGTTCCGGCCAGCGCGAGCACAAGGGGAACAAAGGTCTGTTTCAGGGACATGGACACTCCTCGGGTGGGAGCTGCAGCGGTGCCGCAGCGCGATCGCTGGAGTGTAGAGAAAACCCTTGCTCCGGGGCGGCCCGGCCGGACCGAAAAGCGACACGGCGGCCCGCAGGCCGCCGTGTCGGTCGCGATCAGGCGGGCGCTGGCCCGCCTGGGGTCAGCGGATCGGCGGCGCGTACATCAGGCCGCCCTTGTTCCACAGGTTGTTGACGCCGCGCGGAAGGTTGAGCGGGGTCTTGGGGCCGAGGTTGCGCTCGAAGCTTTCGCCGTAGTTGCCGACTTGCTTGATCGCTCGGTAAGCCCATTCCTTGTCGAGGCCGAGCAGCTTGCCGGTATCTTCGGAGACGCCGAGCAGGCGCAGCACGTTGGGGTCCTTGCTGCTGGCCTTTTGCTTGTCGACGTTGGCCTGGGTCAGGCCGCTTTCCTCGGCATCGAGCAGGGCGAACTGGGTCCAGCGAACGATCTGGAACCACTCGTCGTCACCGCGGCGCACCGAGGGGCCGAGCGGTTCTTTCGAAATCACTTCGGGAAGGATCACGAAGTCGGCCGGGTTGGGCGCGCGGGTGCGGGCGCCGGCGAGGTCGCTCATGTCGGTCGTGTAGACCTGGCAACGACCGGACAGGAAGGCCGACTGGGTGGCCTCGGTGGTGTCGAACACCACCGACTTGTATTTCATGCCGTTGGCGGCGAAGTAGTCGGCGACGTTTTTCTCGCTGCTGGTGCCCGATTGCACGCAGACGGTGGCGCCGTTCAGCTTCTTGGCGCTTTCGACCTTGAGCTTCTTCGGCACCATGAAGCCCTGGCCGTCGTAGTAGTTGATCGCGGCAAACACGGCGCCGAGCGAGGCGTCGCGCGTCAGCGACCAGGTGGTGTTGCGGGCGAGGATGTCGACTTCGCCAGCCTGCAGCGCGGAGAAGCGCTGCGGCGAGTTGAGGGGGACAAACTTCACTTTCTTGGCGTCGCCCAGCACGGCAGCGGCGACGGCGCGGCAGAAATCGACATCGAGGCCGGTCCAGCGGCCCTGGCTGTCGGCGGCCGAAAAGCCGGGGGCCGAGGTGTTTACGCCGCAGCTGATCTGCCCGCGCGCCTTGACGGCGTCGAGGGTCTTGCCAGCGTGCGCCGGCGTGGAGATCGCCACAGCGGCCAGAGCCAGGGCGATAGGGGCAAGCTTGTGCTTCAGGGACATGCAGACTCCTGGATGAAGATGCGCGGCGTCACGCGCATGGCTTGCGCCGCATCGTCGGAGTCTATCGACGCCGGCCCCGGACGTTTGGGGCGACATTTGATCCAAACGGGATCGTCTGCGTATGTTCCCCACGTATGCAGCGTTTTGTGCGGCTGGCCGATCCCGGCCATGGCCGGGATCGGGAGCGTTCAAGCGCCGTTCAGCGTTTATGGGCTGCCAGCACAACCAGGTTGGGCCCGGTGGTCTTGGCGCTGGGGAAGCCCATGTAGAGCTCGGCCCAGCGCAAGTCCTTGCCGTACTTGCGGCGCAGCTCGGCGATCTCGCCAAACTGCAGCGCCCCCGCCGGACAGGCGGCTACGCACGCCGGTGGTTGCCCGCGGTCCAGCCGCTCGGCGCAGAAGTTGCACTTGCTGACCTTGCGTTCCTTGGCGTCGTACACCGGGGCGTGATACGGGCAGGCGCCGACGCAGGCTTGGCAGCCGATGCACTTGGCGTGGTCCTGCACCACCACGCCGTCGGCGCGCTTGGTGTAGGCCTTGACCGGGCACACCTTGAGGCAGGCTGGGCGGTCGCAGTGGTGGCAGGCGGTTGACAGCCAGCACCATTCGGCGGGGTCGGAGGACTGCTTTTCGTCAAGCTTGCGCCACCACACTTTAGTGGGCAGGTTGTTTTCCGATTTGCAGGCCATCACGCAGGTGCCGCAACCATGGCAGGCCGCGGTGTTGACCAGGAATCCGTATTGCTTGGTCATCTCAGGCCTCCTTGCGGACGTTGACCAGGGTGCTGTTGATCATGGTGCCGTTGCCCAGGATCTCGATGCCGTCATTGCTGACGTAGCTGCTGCTGCCGCCCTGTTCTTCCCACCAGCCGTTTTCGAGGCAGACCACGCCGCGCTTGATGTTCTCGGTGACCTGAGCGCGGGCCAGGTGCTGGCCGCGCTCGTTGAACACGGCCACTTTGTCGCCGTTCCTGATGTTGCGGGCGGCGGCATCGGCAGGATGGAGCACCACTTCGGGATGGGAGCGGTCCATCTCCATCAGCCATGGATTGGTGCCGTGGCTGGAGTGGATGCTGCGCGACAGCTTGCGTTGGATCGCCATCAGCGGGAAGCGTTGGGCGAGTTCCGGCGTGCCCTTGGGAGACTCGCTCGGCCGGCGGTAGACCACGATCGGCGAGAACTTCTTGGCTGCCCAGGCTTCGACGAAGAAGTGGGCCTTCTTGGTCGGGGTGCGGAATTGGCCGTTGGCAAACGGAATGAAGGGGCCTTTCCATGGCCGGACGGGTGCTTGGCGCAACTGCTCGATTTCCACTCCGCTGCCGTCAAGAATGGTCTTGATGTGTTCTTCCACCGGCTTGTCGAAGACGTCGGCGCAACCGAAGCGCTTCGCGAGTTGGGCGAAGATCCAATAGTCAGGCTGGGCCAACCCGGCCGGTTCGACCGCCTTTTCCATGAGCTGGATGTAATGGCTGCGATGCCCGGCCATCAGGCTGGTGGACTCGAAGATCGTGGTTACCGGCAGCACCAGGTCGGCGAGGCGGGCGGTCGAAGTCATCAGGTTGTCGGCGACGACCACGAACGGTACTTTCTTGAGGGCGGCCTTGACCTTGGCGGTGTTGGGCCACTGGGTCATGGGGCTGCAGGTCATCGAGTACCAGAAGCCGATCGGATGGGGGCGGCCTTCGAGCACCCAGGCCCCCAGCTTGGCAGTGGGGATAGGCGGCACGGCGTCTGGCTTGCGTGCGGGGGGTTTGACCGGTCCCTTGAGCTTGAGCATCTGATGCACGCCGCCGGTGTCGTCCACCCCGGTGCCGGCGCGGCCGATCTGGCCGGTCAGCAAGGCCAGGTAGAACTGGCTGGCGGCCACGTAGGTGCCGAACTCGGTGCGCTGGGCCCCGCTCATGTTCTGGATGATCATCGAGGCGGGGCTGCGGGCGTACTCGCGGGCCAGCTTGACCACCGTGGCGGCGGGCACGTCGGTTTCGGCCTGGGTGCGTTCGGGCGTCCATTCCTCGGCGGCCTGCATCACCAACTGGAGCACAGTGTTGGCACCGGCCGGGGCGCCTTCTACGCCCGCCAGAGTCAGCGCGGGCCGCACACCCGCGGCGTCATGGCGCTGCACTGACTTCGAGGCATTGTCGAACACCACGAACGAGAGCTTGTCGCCAGCATCGGCGCGCATCAGTTCGCCCTTGGCATCGACGAGGTAGGGGGCGCCGGTATGCGCGGCCAGGAACTCAGCCTTGTAGAGCTTTTCCTTGAAGATCACGCGCATCATGCCCAGAGCCAGAGCGATATCGGTGCCGGGATTGATGGGGATCCACTGGTCGGCCTTGGCCGCGGTTTCGCTAAAGCGCGGATCGATCACGATCAGCTTCGCGCCGTGCGACTTGGCAGTCAGGAACTCCTTCCAGTAGGCCTGCATGGTGACGGCCGGATTGTTGCCCCAGCAGATGAGGTACTTGCTGTCGGCAATGGTGTCGCGGGTATCGGTGTAGCGGAAGCCGACAATGCCTTCCATGGCGGCCGTCACGGCCGAGCAGCACAGGCTGCCGACGGTGCGGGTGCACCCGCCAATGTGCTGGAAGAAGTCGCCAGCGACGGCGTTAGTGATCGAGTCCATGTTGCCGGACGCAGTGGTCAGCAGCAGACCCTTGTTGCCATGGGTTTTGATGGTTTCGCGGATCTTGACTTCGATCAGGTCGAGAGCCTCGTCCCAAGAGATCGGCTTGAACTGTCCCGAGCCCTTTTCGCCTACCCGTAGCATCGGCGACTTGATCCGGTCAGGGTGGTCGATCCAGCGGGTGCGGCTGATGCCGCGCTTGCAGCCCTTGACGTTCATGCCGTCGCTGGTGCGGATCTTGACGACTTTGCCGTCCTTCACGAACGCGGTGAGGTTGCAGTGCAGGCACTCCATCGCGCAGCTCGAGCGGAAGCGTTTGAGGTCCTGGTCGCTGATGGCGGTGCCAGCCGGAAGTTCCTTGCCGAACGCGGTCTGACAGGGGAGGGCGGCGCTTGCGCTGACTGCGCCAACGCTCTTAAGCAGTCCGCGCCTTTCTTGGTTGACAGATTTGCTGCTCATTTTCTTCCTGCTTTAAAACACGATGAAATCGAGATCAATCCGGTCTGGTTTTTCCGGTCTTGCCCGGGACGAGGGCAGAGGTTCGATCGTAATTCGATGCTTCTTTTTTTGTTAATGCCGATCCAAAGGGGTTGATGATTCTCAATGTCCGGGGTGGGGTGATAACCATTAGAGGCTTTTCCCGGGTTTTAAGTTTTCTGCGGCCAGCCTGCCGTTTGATCCGGTCCAAGGAGCGGTTGATCAATTAAAAAGATCAGCGTCGACATTATTTTTGATTGGGCCCGCCGAAAGCGCCTGCTGAGCGTTGGCGCTCGGTCTTCTGGCCCTTGGCCGCGTTGATCTCATCAAACAGAACGCGAATCCATGCCTCTGCAAAAGGTGCCGGAGCTGCAGGCGCGGTGGGATCGGGCTCTGACTCACGGGTTAGATCAATGCCAATGACGTCGTGCAATGCCTGGCTGTCGGTGACCGTGTCTTCCGGCGCCTCATCGGCCAAGCCGTAGCGCTGCTGCCAAAGCACATTCGCAGCATCCACCCCGGCCATCACCGGTGAGCGGCCCCGCCGCCCATTCGTAGCGGCAGCCGGACGCTACCGCCGCATCGACCTTGCCTGCGGTGGCACTCGCTCCCTCTCGGCATGGAAGTTCGCGCGCCGCCTGGACATCTGCGTGCAGCTCAACGTGGCGCTGGTAAAGCGATCCGTCTCATTGGTGGGACGGGAACCGGGGCCGGTCTTGGATCGGCCGGCGGGAGCGCTGGGCTCTGTATCGGCCGGGGGAAGTCAGCGTCTCCCTAATGGCAAACAACCGGGCCGGTGGGGGGGATGAACTGGATCAGAGTGCGGCCGGAACTGTCGATTAGCCTCAAGGTCTGGCGGGTGCCACGCACGCTGCGCGCTTCCTGCAAGGCCTGGATTACCTTCTTTTCTTCGGCCAGCAGGTCGGCGGGACAAGGGCGTCTCGACGGCGTGATGCGCGAGATTGCTATCTCTCCACGGGGGCTAAGCACGTAGTGTGCATTCACTAGGTTGCACCCAAGCGAGCCGATGATGCGCTGCGCGTCGGCAAATTCCAGGATCACCAGCAATGCTGTTTCCCGGCCGCCGATCGACTGGGCTTCCCATACTCCAGGGGTGAGCCGGGAGATCGAGTGCTCCTGCTCCGCGGCATTGACGTTGAACCCTGTGAAAAACAAGCCAATCAATAGGCGGACGAAATTGATCATGCAGTGGCAGGGTGACAAGAAACTGCTTCCTTTACGCCGCAGGGGAGGCCATCAATATGTTCAGGATAAGTCTGGTGCCGGGTCTGCCGAATTGACCTTGGGCAAGTGCTTTACAGGTGTCAGCAGGCAATATCAAAACCGAACCATCTCCGTGGATTTTCCGGGTGATAAAGGCGACTGTGGGGCGGATTCTGCTGCTGGGGGTGCTTTGTTGGTGGATTTTGGGCGGTTGCTCGCGCAATGAGGTCCTGGGTCGGCCCGTACCTGCCGATTTCGTGGCGCAAGGCGAGCATGGCGAAGTCAGTTTTGCCGCTCTGCGTGGCAAAACAGTGTGGCTGTCATTCAGCTACCTGCAATGCCCGGACGCAGTGCCGCGCCAGCTCGCCGGGCTGACGCCTGCGCTGGCAGCGCTGAGCGAAGAAGAACGTGCGCAGGTCCAGCCGCTGCTGATCTCGGTTGACCCGGATCGCGACACGCCGGCCGCCCTGGCCCGCTACGCCGCCTATTTCCATCCGCAGTTAACAAGCGCGGTGCCAGACAAGGCTGCGCTGGCGAACCTCACAAAAGCTTTGGGAGCCCAGCGGTGGCAACAGCCGCCACGGTCCGATGGCCAGTACGCGGTGGTGCATTCGGCCGACACCTATGTAATCGATCCCGTAGGGCGTCTGGTGGCGGTGTTGCCCGACAAAGCAGGGCCGGCCGATTTCCGCGCCAGCCTGAAGGCGGTGCGATGAGAGCACGTCCCTCGTCCATTGCGTTGGTGCTGGCGCTGGTGCTGGCGACGGCGGCGGCCTGGACCCTGGCCGAGCACACGCTGCAACAAGCCGCTGGGGCTCAGGCGCGTGCCGAGCGCGCGGCGCGGGTGGTGGCGCTCGGCCTCACTGACTTTGCCTGGTTCAGCGAGGCCCGGTATACGCGCCACTGGTCTTTGGCCGACCGCCATGCGCCCTTCCAGGACCACCCGCTGGCGCTCGAACATTTTCCTGCGGGCAGCGTGTTGCCCGCGCCGGAGTCCTGGCGATGAAGGCTTGGATTGCGCGTCAGCGCTACCTGATTGACTACGCCCTGGCGGCGATGGCCCGGCGTAGGGCTCAGAACCTGGGCGTGCTGACGGTCTTCGCCGTGGTCGTGTTCCTGCTGGCCTCGATGAGCTTGATGGCAACCGCTCTGCGTCACGAAGCGGCACAAGTGCTGGCTGGCGCGCCGGAAATCGTCTTGCAGCGGATGAGCGCCGGTCGCCACGACCTGGTGCCCGCGGAGTGGCGGCAGCGGATTGGCCGGATGCGCGGCGTGCACCGAGTGCAGTTGCGCTTGTGGGGCTATTACTACGACCCGGTGGTGGCGGCCAATTACACGGTGCAAGTGCCGGCCGCCGAGGCGCCGGCCGCGGGAACCGTGGTGCTGGGTGCGGGGATCGCGCGGCTGCGCGGCCTGACGGTGGGGGATCCGTTCGTGCTGCGCGCTTATGACGGTGAACTCAAGCACTTCCGGGTCGCGGGTGTGCTGCCGGCGGCGAGCGAACTGGTGGATGCCGATCTGGTTCTGGTCGACGAAGCCGGTTTCCGCGCCTTGTTCGCCTTCCCTGCGGATGTCTATACCGACATCACTCTGGCGGTGGCCAACCCCCAGGAGGTGGGCAATGTCGCGGCCCAGCTCGCCAAGCGCTTTCCGGACGGCCGCGTGGTGCGGCGCGACGAGATTCTGCGTACCTATCAGTCGGTGTTCGACTGGCGCGAAGGCCTGGCGCTGGCGCTGGCCTTGCCGGCTTTGCTGGCGTTCCTGATTCTGGCCTGGGTGCGGGCTGCGGGCCTGTCGGCGGACGAGCGCCGCGAGATCGGCATTCTCAAGGCGGTCGGATGGGACACCGGCGATGTGATGCAGATGAAATTGTGGGAAGGCGTGCTGGTGGCTGCCAGCGCGTATTCGCTGGGGCTGCTGGCGGCGTGGTGGCACGTGTTCCACTTTGGCGCGGGGGTGTTCGCGCCCGTGCTCAAGGGTTGGTCGACGCTTTATCCGCAGTTCGATCTGGTGCCGGCGGTGGATGGGCTGCAATTGCTCGCGCTTGGCTTTTTCACGGTGTTGCCCTACGCGCTGGCCGTGGTGGTGCCTGCCTGGCATGCAGCCAGCACCGACCCGGACGCGGTGTTGCGCTCATGAATCCTGCACTGATCGAAATCGAAGACTTGGCCAAGGGCTATTACTTGGGCCGGTCCAACGAAGTGTGGACGGTGCGTGGCGTGGATCTCGCGCTTCGCGCTGGCGAAGTGAGCGTGCTGGCCGGGCCGAGCGGGTCGGGCAAGACCAGTCTGCTCAGCCTGGTTGGCGGACTGGCCCGCCCCACCCGCGGCATCGTCCGTGTGCAAGGCGAGGTGATTTCCAAGCTGCCCGAGCGTTTCCTGACCGAGTGGAGGCGCGAGCGCTTCGGCTTCGTGTTCCAGCAGTTCAATCTGGTGCGTGGGATGAGCGCGCTTACCAACGTGATGCTGCCGGCTTATCCCCTCGGGCTCGACTACGGCGAACTGCTGGCGCGCGCCCGTTGTCTGCTCGGCGATCTCGGGCTGCAGGCGCGGGCCGACACGGCGGTCGAACTGCTTTCCGGTGGCGAACAGCAGCGGGTGGCGATCGCGCGCGCCCTGATCAACCGGCCGCGGGTGCTGATCGCCGACGAGCCTACTGCCAACCTGGACTCAGCCCTGAGTGCGGAGTTTCTCGCCATCGTTAGTGGTCTGGTAGACCAGGGCGTGAGCGTGCTGATGTCCAGCCACGATCCTCTGGTGCTGGGCGCGGCCCAGGTGGATCGGGTGATCGAGCTGCGCGATGGCCGCGTGGTGAGCGATACGCGGCCGGGTTGAGATGTTCTTCCATCCGGTCATCCTCGCGCTGTTGCTGGCCAGCTTGGCTTCGGTGGTGGTGCTGGCGGCGCTCGTGCCGACCGCGTTCTCGACTTGGCGTTACTGGCAGGCGGACAGCGGCAGCGAGCTTCAGTTGCGCCTGGAGCGGCGCTGCGTATTGTTTGCCACCCTGGTGCGTGGGGTGGCAGTGATCCAGGGGCTGGCCCTGTTGCTGGCAGTGTTCAATGCCGACGCGATGGCAGTGATGTTCGTGGGGGCGATGTGTGCGGTCGGCACCCTGGGCTTCAACGAGTGGGGCTTCCCGATGCTGGGGGCCATGATCGTCAGCTTCTTCGCGTCTATGGTCTGGCTGGCGATCGACGCGCTGGATCAGGCGCAGCGTGATCTGCCTCTGGTCCCACTCAAGCAGGCGGCGCTGGTGGTGCTGCTGCCCCTGGCGATTCTGGTCCTGTGCCTGCAATGGCGTTATTTCGGTGGCCTTCGGGCCGATGTCATCACTTCGTGCTGCGGCAGTCTTTTCTCTGACTCATCACCGGGTGCGGCCGGCGCCTCGCTGGCTGCGCTGGCTCCGGCGCCGGCCCTGGCGCTGTACTTCGGCGGTCTGCTGTCGGCCGCGGCGGCGGCGGCTTGGCAGGGGTGGCGCCCGGGGCGCGCAGCAGCGCTGGCGGCAGCGTTGGGCGGAGTGGTGGGTTGGGGGGCGGGCGTTGCCGGACTGATTTCGGTGATTTCGCTCTACGTGTACGAAGACCCCTTGCACCATTGTCCTTTCTGCCTGCTCAAGGCCGACTACCACTACCTCGGCTACGCGGTTTATCTGCCTTTGTTCGTGGCCGCTGGCGCGGCCTTTTCCTGCGCGGCCTTGCAGGTTTGCGCGTCGCGCTCCGGACTGACGCGGTCCGCCAGTGTTGCGAGTGCCCGCTGGGCGAGAGCAGCAGCGCTGGCTTTTTTGCTGGCTGCGTTGGTGGGGGCCCTGCTGGTGGGGACGTCGCCCCTTCAGTTAATCGAGTAGGAGTTGGTTATGAAACGGCGTCAGTGTCTGGGGTTGACATTTTTGGGGGCGAGCCTTGGCTTGCCGGCTGCCGCGCAGCCGTCGGTTTGTGCGGGCGACGGCAGCCCGGCGCAGTTCATCCCCAAGCAAATGCCCGATCCCAATCCGCTGGGACACGAATTCTCGCGTTATGCGCGCTGTCCCTACTGCGGCATGGACCGTCGCGAACACCATCGAGCGCGCATGTTGGTGCAGTACAGCGACGATCTGGTCGATGGCGTGTGTTCGATCCACTGTTTGGCGCTGAGCCTGGGCCTGAACATCGACCGCGACCCCAAGAGCATCTGGGGCACTGATTACGGGTCGGCGCTGGATCCGCGTCCGCTGGTGGCGGTGGAACAGCTGCATTTTTTGATCGGCGCCGATCTCAAGCATGCGATGACCAAGCGCAGCAAGCACGGTTTTGCTTCCCCCGAGGTGGCGCGGCAGTTTCAGTCGCGCCATGGCGGCACGCTCGCGGCGTTTGACGAGGCGCTGCGCGAAGCCTATCTCGACATGGCGGCCGACGTGGCCATGATCCGCAAACTGCGCGCCGAGCGCCGCCGCGCGGCGGCCAAGCAAGGATGAACCGGCGCCAGTGCCTGGGAGCTGGCCTGGCCTGGGTGTGGGCGGGGCGAGTGTGCGCCGCGTCGCCACGCCCGGGTCCGCGCGACCTCTGTCCGGTGTGCGGCATGCTGGTGTCCAAGTATCCACATTGGGTGGCGGCCATGGTGTGGGCTGACGCCGCTTTGTACTTCGATGGCGCCAAGGACTTGTTCAAGGCTTGCCTGGATCCCGAGCGTTATCTGCGCGGCCGCCGGCTGGAGCAGCTGACCTCGATCGAAGTCACCGACTTTTATTCGCTGGAGCGGATCGACGCGCGCAGTGCGCACTACGTGATCGGCTCGGATGTGCTCGGCCCCATGGGGCACGAACTGGTGGCATTCGCGAGCGCGGCCGACGCCCAGGCGTTTTTCACCGAGCATCGCGCAAAACGCATCCTGCGCTACCCGGACGTAGGCCGCGAGCTTCTGCAGGCCTTGGACGCGCGTTGAGGCGTTGAGGATGGATGCGTGTCGCGCTTGGCTCGCGGGTTAGGTGCTGCGGGATCAGGCCGCGATCCTTTGCGCGAGCGCATGCCGCGGTCTGAGTTCGTACCGTCGCCGCGGATGCGGGGCGCGTGTAAGGTCCGTCCCATGAAAAGACTTGTCTGCGCTCTGAGCCTGGCCCTTGGGGCTGTTACGGCCACGGCCGACGAGCTGGCCACGGCGCGCGCCGAGTTCGCGGCCGCCACAAGCGAGGAAGCGGCCGGCCGCCTGGACTCTCGCGTTCGCTCGTTCGAGCGTTGCCCACCGGGTGAAACCAACTTTCGCGAACTGCTGGTGACGGCGAGCGGTGCTCCGCGTGTGTATTCGGACCGCAGTGGCAGCGACGATGCAGGCCTGCGGCGGCGCCACGTCTACGACGAGCAAGGACGATTGCGCGCGGCGCAGATCGATGCTGCCGCCAGCAACGGCACCCGGCTCCAGGTCCGGCTCTTTTTCGATGCCGCCGGCCACCCATTGCTGCAGGCCCAGCGCCTGATCGCCGGCCCCGGCTACACCTTTCCTTTGCACTGGTCCGCCGCCGACCTGGTGTGGCAGCCGGACCAGGCTCTGGCCGCGAGCAGCGACTGCGAGATCGAAGTCCCACGCTGAGCGGGACGACGCGCCGCGTTGCTTGAGCTTCGCCCAGAATCGCCGCAAGCGGCGCGGGCCGGATCGATGCAGGAGGGCGGCATGGCTGGGTTCACCTTGGGCAAGAAGTCGCGCAGCGAACTCGAAGGCGTTCACGCGGACCTGGTGAAAGTGGTCGAGCTGGCGCTAAGCCTCACGCCGCAGGATTTCGCGGTGCACGACGGCATCCGAACGCTTGAAGAACAGAAGAAGCTGGTCGCCGCCGGCGCCAGCCAGACCCTCAATTCGCGCCATATCAGCGGTCACGCGGTCGATCTGGTGCCGGTCATCAACGACAAGCTGCGCTGGGAATGGGAGCCGATCTACAAGATCGCTGACGCCGTGCGCACCGCTGCCAAACAGTTGGGAGTTCCGATCCGCTGGGGCGGCGCCTGGCACGTCTTGCTGACCGATACCGAGGCGCCGGTGGCCAACGTGCTGGCCGACTACGTCAACACCCGCCGCGCCGAAGGCAAGCCGGCCTTCACCGACGGACCGCATTTCGAGCTGCCGGCCGACAAGTATCCATAGCCGGCAGGGCTTGCTCCTTAGACCGCGTCCATCACCCGCAGCAAACGTTCGCGCACTTCGGCGGCGACGCCGGCGAGCTCGGCGTTGTCCGTCATCTTCTGCATCATCGCCGGGTCCATGAACTCGACCTGGGTCGCCCCGTCGGCGACCCGCACCACCACATTGCAGGGCAGCAGCAGTCCCACCGTCGGCTCGGCGCTGAGCGCCCGATGGGCCAAGGGCGGATTGCAGGCGCCAAGGATGCGGTACGGTGGAAGCTCGACGCCGAGCTTCTTCTTGAGAGTGGCGGCGACGTCGATTTCGGTCAGGATGCCGAAACCTTCGGCGGCCAGAGCGGCCGTGACTTTGGTGATCGCGTCGTCGAAAGACAGCGGCGTGGACTTGCCGAATCCGTAGGCGTTTTGCATGGCGGCTCCTGGTTGGGGGCACCACTGTAGGCGCGCCGACGACGCTTGTCGGGGAGCGCCGTCACACGGCGGGCTAGATCACATCGCGGGTTTCACTCCGGTGCGGATCAGCCACCAGTTCACCAGGTAGGAGCAGAAGAAGCCCGCGATCATCGCGCCCTGCATGGCGAACCAGAACACTGGGTGGCTGGGCGGAACCCGGCCCAGCCAGACGAACAGGACCAGGGCCATGAAGCCGTACATGCCGAGCTGCCAGGCGCTAAGAGAAAGCACATCGACCTTGAAGGCGCGAGCGATCGCCTGCAGCGGCGGCAGGTTCAGCATCGGCTGGATCGCCGCGTATTGGAAGCCGACTCCGAACACCAGGGCGAGCAGGTATTCGCCGGTCCATTCGCCCAGGACTGCGCTGCCGGCGATCACCCACGGCACCAGGTAAAAGAGCCAGCCGCCGACGAGGTCGGCGACGGCACAGCCGGCGCCGCAGTGGGCGGTTCCGGCGGCCACCCGTAGCGGGAAGGGGCGGCTCGAAGCCATCGCCATCGAGCCGCCGCTCATGGACTTCATGTCCATGCCCGCCATTGCGGACCTAGGCTGGGCGGCGGGCTGGCCGCGGCCGGCGACTAGGTAGAGCGCGATGCCGAAAGCGCTGCCCCAGAGCGCCGCCAATGGCCAGACCCAGCGCATCACCGCCATCGGCGGCGGGCGGTGGCGCAGGTCGAAATGGATCCAGGCCGCGCCCAGCAGGGCGACCAGCAGCGACAGCCAAGCCCAGGGCGCGAGCTGGGTGACGAGATCGAGCGCCAGCGGGATCGGTTGCATCGTCGGCCTTCAGCGAGAGGGCGCGGCGGGAGCAAGCAGGGCTTCGGCCGCCGGATACCAGGGGATGCTCACCCCTGCACGCGCCGTGCGCGTATTGATGTGCGACAGGGTGGCGCTTTCGACCGCTTCGGCGCGCGGCTCGAACAGCAGGCGCACCATCTGCACGACTTTCTCGGCGGGAACGTCGGCCCGGGTGACCATCAGGGCGGTGGCGGCGACAGTCTCGAGCGGCTGGGTCTGGCCGGGATAGGTCCGCGCGGCCAGCGTGAAGGGCAGCAGGCCGGCGTTGCGGGCCGCGGTCGAGGCCGGGATCGGCACCCACACCAGCTTGGCGCGGGTAGCAAGCGCCTGCAGGATCGGAGCAGGCGGGTGGACGGTGTAGAACATCGCGTCGATTTCGCCGGCGGTGAGCTTGGCTGCGGCTGGTGCTGGGGGGAGATCGAAGGCGCTGAGCTGGGCCGGGTCGAGTCCGGCGCCGGCCAGCACTTCCAGCGCGTTGGCGCGGGTGCCCGAGCCCTCGGCGCCGAGGTTGACGCGTTTGCCGGCGAGGTCCTTGACGCGGGTGATGCCGCTGCCGGCGCGGGCCACCAGTTGGACCGCTTCGGGGAACAGGCTGGCCACGGCGCGCAACTCGCGCTGGGGGGCGCCGGCGAAACGTCCGGTCCCGGCGTAGGCCGCGGCGGCGATGTCGCTTTGCACGAAGGCAAAATCGGCACGGCCGGCGGCGAGCAGGCGGATATTGGCGACGCTGCCTTCGGATTCGCTGACTTCGAGCGGCAGCTTGGCGAACTCGGCGCGGGCCTGCAGCGCAGCGGCGGTCTCCGCGTAAGCGCCGCCCGAGGGGGCGGCCACCAGCAGCAGGCGGGTGCCGAACTGGTTGATGCGGTTGCGGGCGCTGCGGTAGGCCCGCTCGAGTTCGCTGGCGACGATGGCTTCGCGCTCGACGGGCGGAACCGGGCTGGGTGCCGTCACCAGGCTGCGCAGCTGCCTGATCGCTTCGTCGCTCGGCGAGGGCGGAGTCTCCCGGTTGAGGACGTCGACCCGGGTCACTTTGGCCGCTGCGGCGGCGGCCGCCTGCTCGATCGTGCCGCTGGCGCCAGCCGCGGCCTGCAGCCGCTGTTCGATCTCCTCCTGCGCGGATTTGCTCGGCACCAGCTTCCAGCGGCCGCTGTCGTCGACGAAGGCGGCGGCGCCGTACACGCCGATCTCGTCGCCCGCGGCATTGCCGTCGCGTTTGAGTCCTTTGATGCCTTGTTTGCCGGCCCCGAGCAGGTCCGACAGGGTCGCCACGCTGTGGGCGTCCCATTTGGTGAAGTCGTAATCGCGGCTGAGCTTGAGGCGGGCGTTGTAATACACGAGGCGGCCGCGACCTTCGGGTTCCTTGATCGAACTCGAGCCGGCGCGGCGCAGGCTTTCGATCTGCAGCACCCGCCCGCCAAGGGCGGCATCGAGCTGCGCCTGCAGCTCGGCGCGGACGACGGCCGCATCGGGCCCGCGCTGGCAGCCGGCAAGCAGGGCCAGCAGCAGCGGCAGCAGCCACAGCCAGCGGCGGATCACCAGTTGAACCATGGCAGCAGCAAAAAAGCCTGGATCGTCGCCGCGTTGGCGATGTCGATCAGGAAGGCGCCGGTGATAGGCACCAGCAGGAAGGCGAGCGGCGAATAACCGAAATGTGTGGCGACCGACTGCATGTTGGCGACGGCAGTGGCGGTCGATCCGAGCGAAAAGCCGACCTGGCCAGTGGCGAGCAGGGCCGCGTCGTAATTGCCCCCCATCAGACGGAAGGTGACGAACTTGGCGTAGAGCAGGACGGCGACGGTCTGCACTGCCAGGATCACGGCGATCGGGCCGGCAAGGTCGAGCAGCTCGCCGAGCTTGAGGGTCATGATCACCATCGCCAGGAAAAGCGACAGCGTGAGCCCGCCCAGCAGCTCGACGGTGCGGTCGTCGACCTGGTAGAGGTGGGTGAAGGAGCAGATGTTGCGGACGAACACGCCGACCAGCAGGGCCCAGATGAAGCTGGGCAGGGTGACCGGTCCCTGGCCCAGAACTTCGTAAGCGGCCAGGCCGACCGCCATCGAGCCGAAGGCGAGCAGCAGGGTGACCACCAGGGTCCGCTGGGTGATGGTGGCGGGCAGGGTCTCGGGGCTTTCGACCGGATGGCCGGAGTCGGCCTCCGGCTGGAGTCGGTGGCGCCGGATCAGCCAGCCGCCGAGCGGTCCGCCGGCAAAACCGCCGATCAGCAGGCCGAAGGTGGCCGAGGCCAGGGCTAGCTCGGTGACGTTGGTGAGGCCGCGCTCTTCGGCGAACTTGGCGGCCCAGGCGGCGCCGGTGCCGTGGCCGCCGGCGAGGGTGATCGAGCCGGCGATCAGGCCGTTGACGGGGTGCAGGTCGAACAGCTTGGCGATCACCACGCCGATCACGTTCTGCATGAAAAGCGAACCGACCACGATTGCCAGGAACAACAGCAGGGTGCGCCCGCCTTTTTTGAGCGAGCGGGCGTCGGCCGTGAGGCCGACCGTGGTGAAAAACAGGACGTTGAGCGGCGACAGCAGCGAGCGGTCGAACTCGACCCGCATGGGCGACATGCCGTGCAGCGCCGTGATGAACAGGGCGCCGATCAGGCCGCCCACCACGGCGGCCGGAATCGAGTAGTCGGCAAGGAAGTTCACGCGGTCGACGACCCTTTGCCCGATCACCAGCAAGGCGGCTGCGGCAGCAAGGGTGAAATAGACGTCGAGCTGGATTTGCATGGCGGCAGCCATGCTAGGCGGCGAGCCTCAGAGCACAACGAGTTCTAGCGCCCAAGCTGGTTCGCCGGTCAGAGCCAGGCGCGCCAGGCGATAAGCGTCGGCATCGAAACGGCGCGGCGCGGCGGCGGCCAGCTCGA
>JAEZVV010000087.1 GCA_023443095.1 Pseudomonadota bacterium | reverse complement strand
GACTACCTCTATACGCTGTGGCGCGGTTATTACCGCGACGCGTCGACCGCCACCGGCTGGAACAACGTGGCGCTGGCCAACATCGCCATGCCGCACGCGCTGTGGGAGCGCCAGGGCCCGCGCGAGGCGGTCATCGAGACGGTCCACAAACACGTCGACGAGAAGACCGGCCACGAGAGTTTTATTAAGTCGATCAAGACCTTCGACGCCAACGGCTTCATGACCGAGAAGCAGGAGCCGGTCGACGGCCCGGTCAAGGAAGGCATGACGTATTCGTTCAAGCCCGCCGATCCCGAACAGTCGCGTCGGTATGACTCCGAGGTGGCGGACTTGGTCGGATATCTGGTATTTATGACGGATCCCTCGCGCTCGAGCCGCACGCAGATCGGTGTGTGGGTCTTGCTGTTCCTGGGCGTGTTCACCGTCATTGCCTGGCGCCTGAACCAGCAATACTGGAAGGATGTTAAGTAAAACAGGGGCTTAGCGCCTCTCGAGCGCGACTCCGCCCGCCCTTGGCAGTGGAGTCCGGAACTAAAAGCGCCGCGCGGGTCGCCCCGCGCGGACCACAAGGGTGAGGCTGCTCACCCTTCGTCGTTTGTAAAGGAACCCCGCCATGATGGTCCTGTACTCGGGTACCACCTGCCCGTTTTCGCAACGTTGCCGCTTCGTGCTCTTTGAAAAGGGCATGGATTTCGAAATCCGCGATGTGGATCTGTTCAACAAGCCCGAAGACATCGGCGTGATGAACCCCTACGGCCAGGTTCCGATCCTGGTCGAGCGCGACCTCGTCCTGTACGAGTCGAACATCATCAACGAATACATCGACGAGCGTTTCCCGCATCCGCAGCTGATGCCGGCCGACCCCGTCATGCGGGCGCGCACCCGGCTGTTCCTGTTCAACTTCGAACGCGAGCTTTTCTCGCAGGTTCAGGTGCTCGAGACCAGCGCCGCCAACCCGAAGGCGATGTCGGCTGCGCGCGCCACCATCCGCGACCGCCTGACCCAGCTCGCCCCCATCATGCTGAAGAACAAATACATGCTGGGCGAAGAGTTCTCGATGCTCGACGTCGCGCTCGCGCCGCTGCTGTGGCGCCTCGACCACTACGGCATCGAACTGCCCAAGAGCGCTGCGCCGCTGCAGAAGTACGCCGAACGCATCTTCTCGCGCCCGGCCTACATCGAGGCGCTGACCCCGTCCGAAAAAGTGATGCGCAAATAAAGCGCAGCCTGTCCTTTGATTTGTGAGCAGTAGCGTGAGCGAGTTGTCGACCAAGCCTTACCTGGTGCGTGCCATCTACGAGTGGTGCACCGATTCCGGCTACACCCCTTATGTGGCCGTCCAGGTCGACGAGTCCGTGCGGGTGCCGCGCGAGTTCGTCAAGAACGGCGAAATCGTGCTCAACGTCTCGGGCCTCGCCACGCAGCAGCTCCAGATCGACAGCGAGGGGATCTCGTTCCGCGCCCGCTTCGGCGGCGTGCCGCGCGACATCTGGGTGCCGATGGCCAATGTGATGGCGGTCTACGCCCGCGAAAACGGGCAGGGCATGGCGTTCGAAATGTCGCCCGATGAAGGAACCGAAGGCGAGCAGCAGGTGGCGGAGGGCGAGGACCAGGTCGAGCCGCCGCGCCCGGCCGGCCCGCCTTCGCTTTCGCTCGCGCCGCCGCCGTCTGCGCCCGAGGACGACACCCCGCCGGATGAGCCGCCGCCGCGCGGCGGCCGCCCGCGCCTCACCCGCATCAAGTAGTCGCCTAGAATCCGGTTCCTGGTCTCACGCCCGCTTAGCTCAGTTGGTAGAGCAATCGCCTTGTAAGCGATAGGTCATCTGTTCGAGTCAGATAGCGGGCACCAAAAAAACGAAGGCCGCGGGATCCCGCGGCCTTCGTTTTTTCGGCGCGACCTAGGCCTCGCTGCTGATGCCGCTCCAGCGCGGCGCAGCGCCGGCGTCGATGTCGACGAGGTCGAGCACCCGGCCCACCGTATGGTCGACCATCTCGTCGAGGCTGGCCGGTCGGTGATAGAAGGCCGGCACCGGCGGGAAGACGATCCCGCCCATTAAGGTCACGACCTCCATCGCGCGGATGTGAGCCAGGTTGAGCGGGGTCTCCCTCACCATCAGCACCAGCCGCCGCCGCTCCTTGAGCGTGACGTCGGCCGCGCGCGTGATGAGGTTGTCGGCCAGGCCGTGGGCGATCGAGGCCAGCGTCTTGACCGAACACGGCGCGATCACCATGCCGTCGTGGCGGAACGAGCCCGAGGCTATGCTCGCGCCGATGTCGGCGACGCGGTGTACGACGTCGGCCTTGGTTTCGACCGCCGCCCGGCTCAGGCCCAGTTCCTGGTGCAGGTTCAAGACGCCGGCCGACGACACCAGCAAGTGGGTCTCGACGCCGGCCTCACGCAGCCGGTCGAGCAGGCGCACGCCGTAGACCGCGCCCGAGGCGCCCGTGATCGCGACGATCAGGCGCCGCCGGCTGGCTGGCTCCATGTTCAGACGAGCTTGGCGTCGGCGAGCAGCTTCTGCAGTTCTCCGCTCTCGAACATCTCCATCATGATGTCCGAGCCGCCGATGAACTCGCCGTTGATGTAGAGCTGAGGCACGGTCGGCCAGTTCGAATATTCCTTGATGCCCTGGCGCACGGCGTCGTCTTCGAGCACGTTGAAAGTGACCACGTTTTTGACGCCAGCCTGCTTGAGCACCTGGATCGCGCGGCCGGAGAAGCCGCATTGAGGGAATTGCGCCGTGCCTTTCATGAACAGCACGACGGGGTTCTCGGTGACGGTCTTGTGGATGAAGTCCTTGGTATCCATGTTCATTCTCTCGGAGGGGAAACGAGAGTTTAGGAAGGCGACGGCGGCGGCGCAAACCGAGCGAGGGTTAGTCCGCGGCGTTTCCCCTGGGCCGAATAGGGCGAATCCTCTGCCTTTGGCGTGCCGGTTCTGCTGCGAAGGCGGTGCCGAGCCTGCCGGCGACGCAGGCAGCGGTGCGGCGGAGACTGCGAGGCCTCGGGTGAGCCCGCCCGTCCCGCCCCAGGAGCTACCATGAAGCCCTTCCGCAAACCGTCGCCGATCTTGCCTTGCGTGCTGCTGGCCGCCTTGATCGTGGTGCCGCCGCTGGCGGCTTTCTCGCTTTATGTCGAGGGCGAACTGGCGCCGCTTGCCGGCTACGTCGCTTATGCCAAGGCCTGGGACGGCGTGCTCGGCTCTCCCGCGATGCCGAGTGCGGTGGTGATGGCACGCTCCTCCACCCACTGAAGCGGCCCTGAAGCAGGGCCGCTTGCCACCGCGTTCAGGCGCTGGCGCGACCCGAAGACACGCGGTCGAGGCCGGCGCCGTCGCGGGTGGTTTCCACCTCGAGCAGACCGGCGGCCCGCAGCAGATCCCGCACGGCGGGACCCTGGTCCCAGCCATGCTCCACCCCCAGCCAGGCGCCCGGCCGCAGATGGTCCAGGCAAGCGCGTGCGATTTCCCGCAGGCAGGCAAGCCCGTCCGCCTCATCGGTGAGGGCGAGCCGGGGTTCGTGGCGCAGCGCGGGCAGGTGCTCGTCGACGCGAGCGATATACGGCGGGTTCGACACAATGGCGTCGAAGCGTTCGCCGCTCGCCAGCGGTTGCCACCAGCTGCCCAGGCGGAAGTCGATCTCCGCGCCCAGGGCTTCGGCATTGCTGCGCGCGAGGGCCAGCGCTACGGGAGAGACGTCGACCGCCACCACGGTGGCATCGGGCCGCTCGAGGGCGAGCGTGGTCGCGATGCAGCCGCTGCCGGTGCCGAGGTCGAGCACCCGCGGCGCGGAGCGGCCTTCGAGCCGGGCGAGCGCCAGTTCCACCAGCAGTTCGGTTTCGGGGCGGGGCACGAGCACCGCCGGATCGACCTTGAAATCGCGGCCATAGAACTCCTTGCTGCCCAGCAGGTACGCGAGCGGTTCGCCATCGCGCCGCCGCGCCGCCAGCGCCAGGAACTCCGCTGCCGCCGCCGGCGCCAGCTCGCGTTCGGGAAAGGCGACCAGGGTCTCGCGCCGCCAGCCGCTCACATGCGAGAGCAGGGCGCGCGCCTCGAGCTGGCTGAGGCGGCTTGCCGCCATCAGCGCGCCAGCGGCAAGCTGGCTCACCCTTCCCCCAGGGCCGCGAGCTGTTCGGCCTGGTGTTCGGCGGTGAGCGCGTTGACGAGCTCGGTGATGTCGCCGTCCATGATGGCGTCGATCTTGTAGAGCGTGAGGTTGATGCGGTGGTCAGTGACCCGGCCCTGCGGGAAGTTGTAGGTGCGGATGCGCTCGCTGCGGTCGCCCGAGCCGATCAGGCTCTTGCGGGTGCTGGCTTCCTTAGCCTGCTGCTCGCTCACCTGCGCCGCGTGGATGCGGGCGGCCAGAATGCCCAGCGCCCGCTCCTTGTTCTTGTGCTGGCTGCGTTCGTCCTGGCACTCGACCACGATGCCGGTCGGCAAGTGGGTCAGGCGCACCGCGCTTTCGGTCTTCTGCACGTGCTGGCCGCCTGCGCCGGAGGCGCGGAAGACGTCGATCCTCAGCTCGGACGGATCGATCTTGACGGCGTCGATCTCCTCGGCTTCGGGCAGCACCGCCACCGTGCAGGCCGAGGTGTGGATGCGGCCCTGGGCCTCGGTTTCGGGCACGCGCTGGACGCGGTGGCCGCCGGACTCGAACTTGAGCTTGGAATACGCGCCCTGGCCTTCGATGCGGACGATCACCTCTTTGTAGCCGCCGAGGTCGCTTTCGTTGGCCGACACGATTTCGGTGCCCCAGCGCTGGCGCTCGGCGTAACGCAGGTACATGCGCAGCAGATTGCCGGCAAACAGGGCCGACTCGTCGCCGCCGGTGCCGGCGCGGATCTCGAGGTAGATGTTGCGTTCGTCGTTGGGGTCGCGCGGCAGCAGCAGCAGCTGGAGCTCGTCTTCGAGCGCTTCGAGACGGGCCTTGGCGGCGTCGATCTCGTCGCCGGCGAACTCCTTCATCTCGGGGTCGGCGAGCAGCTCCTGGGCGGTGGCGAGGTCGGCTTCGGCGGCGTCGAACTCGCGCATGCGCAGGACCACCGGCTCGATCTCGGAGCGCTCGCGCGAGAGCGCGCGGAAGCGGTTCATGTCGTTCGCCGCGTCGGGCGCGGCGAGGGTGGTGTCGATCTCATCAAGCCGGCGGGCGAGTTGCCCGAGCTTGAAACGCATGGAATCTTTCATGGCTTCTCGCTTGCGTGAGCGCCTAGCCCGGCCGCGTCGGCGGCGGGGGCGGCAGCGGATGGCAGCGCCCGGCCGGCGACGCGACGCCAGGCCAGGGTTCTGGTCTGGGCGGCGGTGAGGCAGGGGCGCGCGGGGGCGGGGTTGAGGGCGAAGCCCGGCATCGCGACCCGGAAGGGTCGAGCCATAGCGACGCTAACGCTCGTGGTGGTGGTAGAAACGGCCGAGCAGGGCGGCGATGCGCTCGCGCTCGGCGGAGTCTTCGGCGTCGCTGTTGCGCAGCGCCGCCATCGGGTCGTGCAGGAACTTGTTGGTCAGCGCCTGGGCCAGCGCTTCCATCACGAGTTCGGGCGAATCGCCGCGCGCGAGCAGCTTGCGCGCGCGCTCGAGTTCGGCGTTGCGCAAGGCGTCAGCGCGTTCGCGCAGGCCCTGGATCAGCGGCACCGAGGCGCGCGCGTGGAGCCAGGATTCGAAGTCCCGCACCCGGGTCTCGATGATCGCCTCGGCCTGCGAAACCGCGGCCTGTCGGCCTTCGACGCCGCTCTGGACGACGCGGCCGAGATCGTCGACGGTGTAGACGTAGACGTCGTCGAGGCGGGCAACTTCGGGCTCGACGTCGCGCGGCACCGCCAGGTCGACGATGTACATCGGCTTGTGGCGGCGGCTCTTGACCGCGCGCTCGACCATGCCCAGGCCGATGATGGGCAGGGTGCTCGCGGTGCACGAAACGATGATGTCGTAGTGCGGGATCGCCTCGGGCAGGTCGGCGAGCTTGATCGCCTTGGCATGGAAGCGATGTGCCAGCGTCTCGGCGCGTTCGAGCGTGCGGTTGGCGACCGTGATGCTCTTGGGGTTCTGCGCCGCGAAGTGGGTGGCGCAGAGTTCGATCATTTCGCCGGCGCCGACGAACAGGATGTTCTCGTTTTTCAGGTCGCCGAAGATGCGCTGCGCTACCCGCACGGCGGCGGCGGCCATAGAGACCGAATGGGCGCCGATCTCGGTGGTGCTGCGCACTTCCTTGGCCACCGCGAAAGTGCGCTGGAACAGGTGGTTCAACATCAGCCCGAGGCCGCCCGCGCCGCGAGCGAGTTTCTCGGCCTGCTTCATCTGGCCCAGGATCTGCGGCTCGCCCAGCACCATCGAATCGAGGCCGCTGGCGACGCGGAACGCGTGCCGCACGGCCTGCGCCTGCGGCAGGACGTAGGTGTGCTTGCGGAACTCGCCGAGGTCGAGCTTCTTCTCGGCGGCGACGAAGGCCTGCAGGGCGTGTTGCGCCTGTTCGGGGTCGTTGGCCGCGCAGTAGAACTCGGTGCGGTTGCAGGTCGAGACGATTGCCGCTTCGACGATCTCGCCGTGTGCCGGGCGCGCCAGCTTGTCGCGCAGCAGGCCGATGGTCTCGGTCACCTCTTCCGGCACGAACGCCACCCGTTCGCGAACGGCGAGCGGGGCTGTCGTGTGGTTGAGTCCGAGGGCAAGCAGGCGCATGAAAGCTGGTCGGGTGGTCTCCAGATCGCTGGAGGAACCCGGGATTATATCGGGCATGCAGGGAAACAATATTTGATCTGAATCGCTTGACCTGGGGCGGGGTTTCGCTAGCGGCCCGGGATTGCGGCATGCTCGTGTCCATGGAGACCTTGCCCGCCCACCCCCTTCCCGCCACGCCCCGCGACATCGAGCAGGCCGTGCGGCGCGCTCGCCAACTCGTCAAGCGCCGCGCGCTGCTGTCGGCCGGAGCGGCGGTGGCGCCGATTCCCGGGATCGACATCGCGGTCGATGTCGGCGTGATGGTGAGCATGATCGAGGAGATCAACGCCGAGTTCGGTCTGACCCCGGCTCAGCTCGAACGGTTGTCGCCGCAGGGCAAGGTGGCGGCGTACCGGGCAATCGCCCTGGTTGGCTCTGCCCTGGTCGGGCGCCTGGTCACGCGCGAGCTGGTAATTACCCTGCTCAAGTCGGTGGGGGTGAAGCTGAGCGCCAAACAGGCGGCGCGCTGGGTGCCGATCGCTGGCCAGGCGGTGGCGGCGTCGATATCTTTCGGCGCCCTCAAATACCTGGGCGATCGCCATGTGGCCGATTGCGCCCGGGTCGCCGGCGCGCTGATCGACCTGAACCCACCGCCGCCGCGCCGCCGGGCCTAGCCCGCCCAGGACCAGGAGGCTGGGCCTGGGCGCGGCAGGCGGATCAGAGCATGCCGTCCTTGCCCAGGGTGGCAACGATCAGCTGCACGAACTGGTCGATCATCTGGCGCACGGTGTCGTAACCGGTACTGGTGGTGGTGGCGGCCGACCACAAGACGACGCCGTCCTTGACGTCGAACACGCGGGTGTCGGAATTGATGCTCTGGGTCGTATACACCTGCGGCGGCACGGCGTAGGTGGCGGCCCACATGCCGCTGTAATAGCCGTAGAACCCGCCCCAGCCCATGCCGTAGGCCGGCCCCATCATGTAGCCGGGCGAATAGTTCACTTTCTCCTGCACGTTGATGACGCGGGTGAGCATCACGTTGGCGACGCCGGCATCGGCCACCGCTTTCTTGAGGGCCGCTTCCCCGACCCGGTCTTCGTTCGGGAGGTAGTGGTAGGACTGCACCGCCTTCACGCCGTGCGCCATCAGGGCGGTCACCATCTGGTCTTCGAAGATGCGGCGGTTGGTCGAGTCGCGCGTCACGGTCATCACCATCACGCTTTTGATCGGGCTCTTGCCGACGAACTGGGGGTTGGCCCATTGAGCGTCCAGGGTGGTGGCCGGGGTGGCGCAACCGGCCAGCCAAACCGCGGCCAGGATTGCCAACGCTGCACTGCCGATGCGTTTGAACATAGTCGGGCTCCTCAAATGGACTGCGTCGATCGCCGCGCCTGCCGGCGCAGCGTGCAGTCAGATTAGCAAATACCCTTACTGGCGCGGCTGTCGTTCGCCCAAGGCTCTTGCACGTCAGGGCGTGGTGCGGGTTATCCCGCTTGGGCGGGCTAAGGGAGAGCTAAGTTGGCGCTCTCAAGATTCGACCTGCGCAAACGGTGCGCGACACAACCACCAACAAGGAGTCAAACATGATCCGTAATGCCAAGTCTGCTCTTGCCATCGCCGCCCTGCTTGCCTTCGCTGGTGCGGCGGGTGCGTCCGAACATTATTCCGACAAGCGCGCGGCCGAGTTGCAGGCGGCCAACTCCGCCAAGGTCAGCCTGGCGACGGCGATCGCCACCGCTGAAAAGCATATCCCCGGCGGCAAGGCAGTCGAAGCCGATTTCAAGCATTCTTCGCTGTCGGGATGGATCTACGAGGTCGAAGTCCTCAGCGGCACCCAGAAGTTCGATGTCAAGATCGACCCCGCGAACGGCGCGGTGATCTCGTCGCAGCTCCATCGCTGAACCAGGGCCGGCGCGCTTTCTGGCCGCCACCTATGACACAAGGGTGAGGAAGGAAGGGCGATGCGAGTGCTGCTGGTGGAAGACGATTCCATGATCGGCAGTGCCGTGCAGCAGTCGCTGCGCGACGCTGCTTACGCGGTCGACTGGGTGCAGGACGGCACGACCGCCAGCGCTGCGCTGGAAACCCAGACCTACGACATCGCCCTGCTCGACCTCGGCCTGCCCGGGCGTGACGGCCTTGCCGTGCTGGCCCGGCTGCGCGAGCAGGGGCTGGATCTGCCAGTGCTGATCCTCACTGCGCGCGACGGGCTTGAAGACCGCATCCGCGGGCTCGACCTCGGCGCTGACGATTACCTGGTCAAGCCTTTTGATCTCGGCGAACTGCTCGCGCGCATGCGCGCGGTGCCGCGCCGCCGTGCCGG
>JAEZVV010000086.1 GCA_023443095.1 Pseudomonadota bacterium | reverse complement strand
CCGTTGACGACGCATCCTTTCGTTTCGATGTAATCGGCGATCGAATCGATCGCTGCCTTTTTTCCGTCGCGCGACAGATTAAAAGACTGGATCGTATAAAGGCACTTGCGCGGCGCCAGCCTCGTGGTCAGCCCGGTCACCTCCAGGCCGGCAACGTCGAACCTGGACACGTTGATGCTGTAGCCGTGATGGCGCGACCAAACCTGGTTATTGACGACATCCTCGCGCTTCACCTGCACAAAGAAATTGATCATCGGCAGATTCTGCAGCCATTGCTTGGTGAGCTCGATCAGAGCCTCGTCTTCGGTGAAGGTGCGGTCGTGCTGATTGATCAGGCAGACCAGCTCCGGGCTCTCGGTCAGAGTGAAGGTGTTGAGCAGCAGCGGGATCGAGCGGATTTTTTCGCGATACGCACCGACGATCCTGCGCTTGGCGGCCAGCCGCTCTTCCTCGCGTGCCAGCTCGGCCTCTTTTTCTTCCAGCCGCCGCAGAAATCCGCCGTATGTCTCGGCCTCGATGATGTCCTTGGTTTCCTTGAGCGAGAATCCAACCGCTCTCAGCAGCGCGCACTTGGAGATGATCTTCAAGTGCTTGTGGTCGTAGGACCGATAGTTGTTCTTGTCGTCGCGCCCCGGAAGTATGACCCCTTCTCTTTCGTAGAAACGCAAAGCCTCGGTGCTGAGGCCAAACAAGCGCGCCAGATCGCTGATTTTCAGTTTCATAAACGCACCCGCTGCCGTGGTTTTCGGCTCATTTTATTGACCCTCTCCACCACTGGCATCCCGGCGTTTTCATGATCAACTAAAAACGCGGGATCCCTGCCGGGTCAAGTCGTGAACGGGCCGGGCGCGGACTGCAGGCACTGGCCGGCGGCGATGCACTGCTCTCGCAGGCGGCGCAGCAAGGCTGTGATGAAACCTTCGTCCTGATCGAGAGAAGCTGGCGGCACGGCTGGCCCCCCCTGATGCGCCCCCCTCGCTCGCGGCGGTTCGCCGCGGCGGGAGTGGGTGCGATACAAGCGCTGCAGGTTCAGAAGCGGTGTGCCACGCCAACGAAAGCCGAACGCGGATCGGCGCCCAAGGGACCTTCGAGCCCCTTCGACATATAACCACCGGCGGCGATGGAGAAGTTGGCAGCGGCCTCGTTGTCGATGCCGGTATAGCCGCCATACAGCGTCGTGCGCTTGGACAGCGGGTAGTCGTAGCGCAAGCCCCAGGCCCTTGCGTCGGCGTCGGCCTTTTTCTGGTCGTGGAACTGGCCAAAGTTGGCGATCAACTTGCCGCCCGCCAGTGGCATCGAAGCGCCGATCTGCCACGCCTGCATTTGACTCGTCCCCGGGGCCGAGCCCGAGCGGTCGGCAAACGACAAAGCCGGCGCAAACACGCCGAAGTCGTAGCTCAGGGTCGCCGCCCAGTAGCGGTCGGTATTGCCGGGCAAGGCGAACGTCTTCTGCTGCAGATAGCTGGCCCGCCCGTCCAGCGCACCGCGCTGGTAATGCAGGGCCAAGTTGTAGACGTTGCCCTCGCTGTTCGAACCCTGCTGCTCGCCCAGCGCCACGTAGGCAATCGCCTGCAGGCCGGCCATCCGCGGCGTTTCGTAACGCACCGCGTTGTCGCGACGTGCAAGCCGATCGTCCGGCGGCCCCTTCTTGCCGCCATTGAGCTTAGTCGGCACGAAGAAATACGTCATCGGCGAGGCCAGCGTGAAGCCGGCGGGGTCGTTGGCCGCCAGCGTCAGAAAATAGGGGGTGGTCTGCCGCCCCAGCGTCACCTGGCCAAAACCTCCCGCCAGGCCAACGAAGGCCATGCGGTTGAAGAGATAACTGGCACCGTCGCCGACCGTGCCGTCGTCGCCCAAGAAGGCGGACTCGAGGCGGAAGAGAACCTTCAGACCGCCGCCTAAGTCTTCGCTGCCACGCAGGCCGAAGAACGAACCGGTGTAGCCGCCGCTGCTTACTCGCATCGTGGTCTTGGGACCGTTGTCGTAGGCCTCGAGGTAAGTGTCGATCGCACCGTAAACCTGGACCTGAGCCTGCGCGCTGGTGCTCAGCGCCGCCATGCCCAGCACGGCCGCGATTGGGATGTAGCTGAACTGCATGAAAAACTCCGGGAAAGCGGACACGCGCCGCGTGTCCGCCGTCGAATAAGTGAAGGAAAGCTCGGAAAGCGGAGCGGGTCGCCCCGCCGCCATCGTGCTGGCGACCAAGCAGGTCGAACCCGGGACCGGTCCCGGCCCCGCGTATCCACCGCCCTGGCCAGCCGATCGTGGGCGGACTGGTCGATCCCGCGCCCGGTTCAAGGCGGAAACGGGATCGACTTCGCCTGCTCACGCCGCAGCACGGCGCCAGCGACAGGCCCGCTCAGACCTTGCTCTTGGCCGCGTTTTTCCCCGCGATGCGTCCGAACGTGCCGGCGCGACCGATGCTTCCGCCGACGATGGCAAAGGGATAGTCATCGGCGCCGCCGTAATACCCACCCGAGACATTGCCAGCGGCGTACAGCCCCTCGATCACCTTGCCGTTCTTATCAAGCACCTGCATTTCAGTGTTGATATTCAGGCCACCAAGGATCACCGAAATGCATGGCAATCGTGGAATGCAATAGAAGGGGCCTTTTCGGATCGCGCTCAGGTCAGCCGGGATCTTGCCGAAATCCTCGTCGACGCCCTTGTCAACGATTTCGTTGTAGCGCGCGACCGTTGCCACCAAGTTGCTCTTGTCGATCCCGCACTTGGTCGCGATTTCTTCAATCGACGCCGCCTCGATAATCGTGCCCGCTTTCAGAGCGGCCGCGAAAGTAGGCGGCGTCAGGGGAACCGGGTTGCCAACACGGGGCGGGAACTGCTTGAGATTGGCTTCCCAGTCGGAATCGATGATGTGGTAATAATAGGCACCCGCCGTCTGATTGCCCATCAGATAGAACGGAATGTCCTCGTTGCAGAAGCGCCGACCGTCTTTTTGCACCGCCAGCCACGGAGTGGCGCGCCCCGGCGCATCGCCCTTGTCAAAATCCAGACTCGAGTGAACGTGCGCCATTTTCGTGTGCGGTACCGGCTCCATCTCGGCACCGATCCACAGGCCCATCAAATGGCCGTCGCCGGTGTTGTATCGCGGCAAATAGTAGTTGCCGAGACCGACTGCCGACGGCGCATATTTCGCAACCATCTCGGCATTGTTGCCATAGTCCCCGGTGCAAAGGATCAAACCCTTTTTCCCGTTGAAACGGCGATATTTTCCGTCCACCTCGGATTTCGCAATCACCCCGCTCACGCGCCCGTTTTTCTCGCGCACGAGCTGAACCGCGGGCATACGGAAGAAGAACTTGACCCCTTCTTCGACCGCTTTTTCCGCGACCTTGTTCATCGCCGCCATGATGCCGCCCTTCCAGGTGTGGCCGGTGGCGTAGGCGCTGAACCAGTACTTGCTGCCGCTATTGCCGGTCGCATTCCCCATCCAGCTCATGTGCCTCGAGGGAAGGCCTTTTTCGGTCGTGATCTGGTTGACCCAGTCGAATGCCTCGCCGCTGTGATCCGCCCATTTCTTCACTAGGCGGAAGTTCGGCTTGTTGAAGCTTTGAAAGACGAACTCGTTGACCGCTTCGAGCTTGTTGATGTGCACGCCCTGCGACTTCTGCACCTGGGTATCGATTGCGCCAAAGGCATTGCCGTGGCACATGACCACGCTGCCCTTCTGCAGCACGACCACCTCGGCGCCCGCCTCGCGGGCCGACAGGCTGGCGATCACCCCGGAAACGCCGGCGCCGACCACCACCACGTCGGTCGTGATGGTTTCGACAATCTGGGACGCGGGGATCGAAACCGGCGTCTTTTCGCTGCTCGCGCAGCCCGGCTTGTCCTTGGCCGCGGCCTGAGCATCAGCCACCAGCAGACCGGCCGAGGCCACCCCGAGGGCAGAGATCGGGCCGGCCTTCAGAAAGGTACGGCGGCTCAAACCCGTCACTTCATCATCCTTGTCATTCATTTGATTCACCTCGGAATTCATTGCTTGACCTTCCAGCGCGACGAAAGGTTCTTCATCCACGGCTGGTTGTGGCATTCCTGGCACGAGATCCTCGACTTATCGTGCATCGAGTGGCAATCGACGCAGGCCACATCTCCGACGTGCTGCTTGTGCGGGGTAACGTCTTTGCCGTGATGCTTGAAGACAACCTTCTTGTTGACCTCATTGATGTCGTGGCAGCCCTGGCAGAGCGCGTCGTTCAACTCCGACTTGCTGATTTTCTTCAGATCCTTGTGGCAGGTATTGCAGTCGAGGCCGGCCGCACCGTGGGCCTGGCCCAGAAGCCCACCCGACCGCAGCGTCTGGTAGTACTTGGCATACTTCCCGCTGCCCGCATCCGCGGCATAAACCCCTGCCGCCGAAAACATCGCCAGAAAAACCAAACAAATTCCAACTAAAAATCCATTTCTCATGGAGCAACCTCTTCTTTTGGCAGCTTTCGTGCCGACACGTCCCGCACCGCGCAAAACGCGCAAACCGTTGATTCCCCGACCCCAGTGATGAGCCCCCTCCTTCATTACCCACAAACCCCACGAACGGCGGGTTTCAATTCGATCCGCCCCCGACGGAGCCGCATCCATGCGGCAGCCATTTCCTGCAGAAACGACACGCCGGCGTCGCCCTGCATTGCCTAGGTTCATGGTTAAACCCGCTTTAAGGTCAACGCCGAATTCCGCGACACTCGCCCCTGTCTGACCTGAGTCAATTTCCGCCAACCCCTTGGGGAAAAGCGGTATCAGAAGCTCGGCCCTGTGGCGGGTCCAGGCACGGCCGTTTTATTCAAGGGAAACGCGGCGTCCGAGGATCGGAGGCGCGAGGTCTGCGCAGAAAAGACGGTGGGTGGGGTTCGGGCCTCTCCAGCAAGCTCAACCCGCCAGCCCCGCGCAATCCGGAGCCGCGTTCCAGCCCGCTCCCCAGCGGCGCTAGCCGGCCTGCGTGGACGACACTTCCGGGGCCTCGTCGACCCAGGCGCGGGCGGCGGCCACGTCGGCAAGGTCGATCTGCTCGGGCTTGAGGAAGCGTCCGGCGTAGTCACGCCACACCCCGGCGTCGACAAACAGCCCGAAGAGCTCGGGGTCGAGATGGCCGTTGCGGCTCATCTCCGCCATCAGGGCGAGGGTTTCGGAGAGCGTCTTGCCCGGTTTGTAAGGACGGTCGTTGGCGGTGAGCGCCTCGAAGACGTCGGCAATCGCCATCATCCGCGCCGGCACGCTGAGCTGCTGGCCCGACAGCCCCCGGGGGTAGCCTGTGCCGTCGATCTTCTCGTGATGGCTGCCGGCGATCTCCGGCACGACCGCGAGGTGCCGCGGCAGGGGCAGCTGCTCGAGCATCAGGACCGTCTGCACGATGTGGTGCTTGACGAGGTAGCGCTCTTCCTCGGTCAGGGTGCCGCGCGCCACCGACAGGCATTTGAGTTCGCCGTGGTCGTAAGCGTATTCGGGCGCGGCCAGGCTCATGCCCAGACTGCGGGCACGTTCGAGCGCAGCGAGTTCGGTGGCGCTGCGCGGAACGCGGTGCTCGGGCCGGTCGGCCAGGAGCGGCTCCCAGGCCGGGGCAGGTCGGACTTCGCGCCGCGCGGCGGCGTCGTTCGAGAGGCCGATCCGGTCGTCAAGCGTGCGCAGCCAGCGGCGTTCGGCGATCGTGTGCAGGCGGGCCACGGCAGCGGCCGACAGCGTTTCGCTCCCCCGGTTGCAGGCGGCAACAAAGGCATAGTCCTGGTCGAGCGCGGCCCACTCAGCCTCCAGGGTCCGGCGCGACTCGGCTTCGCTCCCGCCCGCGGCCACCCGCCGCCAGTGGGCGATCTCGGCGTCACGCTTCAAGACCTCGAAACGCATGCGCACCTCGTGCAGCCGGTCGCCCATCATCTCGAGCTTGGTCGCCTTGTCGATCACGTAATCGGGCGTGCTGACCTTACCGCAATCGTGCAGCCAGCTGGCGATCTCGAGTGCCTCCCACTGGGTGGGATTGAGCTGGAACGTCGCAAACGGCCCCTGGGTCGCCTCGCAGGCGGCGCGCGCCAGAGCCAGGGTGATCTCGGGCACGCGTTGGCAATGCGCGCCGGTATGCATGCTCTTGGCGTCAATCGCACCCGCAAGCACGCGGATGAAAGCGTCGAGCAAGGCCTTGCGTTCGTCGAGCAGGCGGCGGGTTTCGATCGCCACCGCGCTGGCACCGGCGATTTGCTCGACAAACGCGAGGCGTGCCTCGCCCGGCGGCTCCGAGCCGGCGATCACGAGACTCAGCACCCCGACCCGCTCGCCTTCTCTTTCCTTCAGCGGCACCACCAGGCGGGTCGCTCCCGCCTCGTTCACCAGCACCCGCGCCCCCGAGCGCCAGGCCCGTGCTTCGGGCGAATCGCCGGCGAGCTCGAGCGCGGCATGGCTGCTGCTGCCCGCCGCCACCTGCAAGCTGCGCCCCGCCGCATCCGGCAGCCAGACCTGGACTTCGGCCGCCCCGGCGGCAGCGCTCGACTCCCGCGCCACTCGCCCGATCAGGCTGTCGAGCCGGCGCTCGGAAGCGAGCGAGGCCGTGATCTCGATAAAGCGTCGGATCGTTCGCTTCATCATGTTGATCGACTCGCCCAGTTCGTTGACTTCCCGCGTCCAGCCAAGCTGCCAGTCCGTGCCGCCGAAGTCGAACTGGCGCACTGCCCGCGCTTCGCTTGTGATGCCGGCCAGACGCAGCGCAATCCGGCGCGCCAGCCACATCGCCAGTGCCAGCCCCAGCACCAGCACCAGCACCGTGATGGCCAGGCTGCGGTTGCGGATCGCCGTGGCCCCCGCCACCAGTTCCGCCATCGGCGCGGCAATGGCCAGGCGCAGCTCGGCGCCGCCCGCAACCGGCAGGATCGCCACCTTCCATGCCTGGCCGTCGGCTTCGACCACGTGAGTGGCGGTCGATACCGGAACTGCCGCCAGCCGATCAAGCAGCGCGTCGCCGAACTCGTCCAGGCGCGCCAGACGAAGCTGCTGGCCTTCCTGGCGGGTGAGGTGGTCGACCTGGCGCGAACTGGCGATCACCTGATTGCCGCGGTCCAGGAGGAGGATGCGCATCGACGGCATGCTGCGCAGGTCGGCCAGCAGCCGCCCCAGGCTCATCAGGCTGATGTCGGCCCCGAACACGGTCCCGGTCTTGCTTCGCACCGCCAGAGTCAGGCCCGGCTCTTCGGTCGTGAAGAAGACATAGGGCTCGGATATGACGCGCCGGCCGGGCGACTCGGCCAGCCTGAACCAGGGGCGAACACGCGGATCGAAGTCGGTGACCTGCGGCAAGGCTCGGCCGCGTTCCTCGAGCCAGTCGTCGAGGTAGACGTCGCGACGCTCGCCGCCCTGAACGATCTGAACCATATAGGTCGCCCCCTCCACCGCGCCCAAGCGCTGACTCAGGAGCGGGTCTCGCAGCGGCCGCAGAAGAAAGAAATAGCCGTCGTCGCCGCCGACGAATACGGCGTCGACCTGGGGCTGGTTGAGCAGGAGCTGGCGCAGGGGCTGCGCCCCCCGCATCGAGGTTTCGGTCGCCGGCGGCTGCAGAGCGAGCGATTCGAGCTGACTCGCCGCTGGCGCCAGCATCTTGTGCAAGGCCACCTCGGTCTGGTGGGCGGCGGAACGGAACTCGTGGTCGGCCGCCTCGAGCATCAAGCTGCGCGTGTTCCACCAGGCCAGGCCGCCGACCACGCCCCCGGCCAGCAGCACGACACCGGCCAGTAGCACGGAGAGCAAAAACTGGAGCGACCAGTCGCGCGGACGGATGGCGGCAGGATCGGATTTCATCAGGCGTGGCGGCGCGCAGTGAAGGCGCCCGATTGTGCCTCGACCCTAAACATGGGCGAAGCGAATAATCCTCAGCTCTCGAAAGGCGGGGCGGCCTTGAGCACTTCTTCCAGCGTGGTGAGGCCCTGGGCGATCTTCTCGGCGCCCGAAACCCGCAGCGAACGCAGGCCCTCGCGCGCGGCGAGGCTGCGCATCGCCGGGATCTCGGCCCCATCACCAATCAGCTTGCGCATCGGATCGCTGATCTTGAGCAGTTCGATCAGCCCGATCCGGCCCAGGTAGCCGGTGCGCCGGCATTCGAGGCAGCCGACCGGCTTGTAGCTGCGCGCCGGCACCGGCGCGCGCCAGGGCGCCACCAGTTCCTTCCACACCGGCTCCCCGATCGGTTCGGCAGGCTGCTTGCAGTGCGGGCACAGGGTCCGCACCAGACGCTGCGCCAAGACCCCGATCAGCGTGGCGTTGACCAGGTACGAAGGCACACCCAGCTCGACCAGCCGCGCCACCGAGGAGCAGGCATCGTTGGTATGCAGGGTGCTGAACACTAGGTGGCCGGTAAGCGCGGCCTGCACCGCCATGTCGGCGGTCTCGCGGTCTCGGATCTCGCCCACCATGATGATGTCGGGGTCCTGCCGCATCAGCGCGCGCAGGCCGTCGGCAAAGCCGAGATCGATGCCGTGCTGGACCTGCATCTGGTTTAACTGCGGGTCGATGTTTTCGATCGGGTCTTCGACCGTGCTGACGTTGACCTCGTCGGTAGCAAGCTGCTTCAAGGTCGAATACAGCGTGGTGGTCTTGCCCGAGCCGGTCGGTCCGGTGACAAGGATGATGCCCGAGGGGCGGTGGATCAGTTCGTCCCAGACCGCGCCTTCCTCGGGCGAGAAACCGAGCTCGGCGTAACTGCGCACCGCCACTTCCGGGTCGAAGATCCGCAGCACCAGCTTTTCGCCGAAAGCGGTCGGCAGGGTCGACAGGCGCAGTTCGATCTCGCGCCCGGCGTTGGGCCCGGTCGAGACCTTGGTCTTGATCCGGCCGTCCTGCGGCCGGCGGCGCTCGACCACGTCCATGCGGCCCAGCAGCTTGATGCGGTTGGTCATCGCCGCCAGCACGTTGGCCGGCACCTGGTAGACCTGGTGCAGGACGCCGTCGATGCGGAAGCGCACCACCGCCAGCTCGCGCTTGGGCTCGAGGTGGATGTCGCTCGCACGCTGGTCGAACGCGTATTGCAGCAGCCAGTCGACGATATTGATGACGTGGGCGTCGTTGGCCTCGACCTTGCCGCCCAGCTCGACCAGCTGTTCGAGGTTGCTCACCAGGCTCTGCTGGCCGGTCTTGGCCGCGCCGCGCACCGACAGCGCAAGCTTGTAGAACTCGGTGGTGTAACGCGCCACGTCGAGCGGACTGGCCACCACCTTTTTCACGGCCTTGCGGGTGACCTGCTCGATCTCGCGCTCCCAGCCGCTCTGGAAGGGCTCGCTGGTGGCAATCGTCACCTCGGTGCTGCTGACCGCCACCGGCAGGATCGAATAGGTGGTGGCGTAAGCGCTGGACATCACCTCGACCACGCGGGTGAAGTCGACCCGCAGCGGATCGATGTGCTGGTACGGCAGCCCCGCCTGCCCCGCCAGCCATTGCGTGAGCGATTCGAGGTCGAGCAGCTTGCGCTCGTCGGGGGTGCGGAAGTTCATCTCCGCAATCACGGCCAGCGGGTGACGGCGATCGCGGCTCGAGGCGGCCAGACGCAGGCGCTCGGCGTCGCTCGCCTCGAGCAGACGGGCTTCGACCAGACCGGCGAGCACGGCCGCCAGGCTCAGACGCCCTTGCGGCGCGAGCGCGGACAAGATCGGAGAGGAACGGATCGGGGTCAGGGCGGGAGCGTTTATGGCGGACTCAGCATAACGCGCCAGCCGCCGGGCCGCCGAAGCGGCGTCCCGCTCATTCCGCCTTGGCGTAACGCGAGGCGAGGTCGGCGGCGCGCGCCGGCTCTTGTTCGAAATCGGCCACCACGGCGTCGACCGCGCGTTTGGTGAGCGGCATCTGTTCCAACGGTTCGAGGTAGCCGCGCGCCAGGTAGGACTTGACCTGATCGGCCGACAGCGCATGCGGCCGGCTCTCCTGCCCGCTGGCGAACAGGAACAGGGTACGCAGCGGGCTCATCCAGCGCAGGCGGGCGCGCACGAAGTCGGTCCCGTTCCAGAGCTTGAACCAGTGGCCGCGCTGCCAGCGCGCCACGTCTTCGGCCAGGCGCGCCTCTTCGAGCGGATCGAGGTGGCGGATTTCGGTGAGGTCGACCGGCAGCTCGATCTCGGCCTTGAACTCGTGCGCGGCGCGGGCGATCGCATGGGTCGAGACCCGGATGCCCCCCGGCACGTTGGTCACCGGGAAAAGGCCCGACATCTGCATGTCGTCGATCTTGGCGCGCAGGTCGGTCGCGGCGAGGCTGGCCTTGATGTAGGCCGCCTGGTCAACCGGCTTGACCGCCATCGCGTGCGACTCCATCAGCTGGGCAAAAAAGACCTCGCGATCGCGCTCGGGAAAATTGATCAGTGCCAGGCCGTCGCGCACGACGCGGATCATGGTCGGGATGGTCTTGACCAGGCGCGAGCGGTCCTCGGCGCTGGCCTTGGGCTGGACGCTCCAGACGATGTCGTTGATGACGTCGCGGAAACTCTTGGCGTATCCCGGCTGCGCATCGCCACGGATGCTGGCCGCCACCATCACCCTCACCCACGGACCGAGCAGGAAGTCGCGGATGTAGGGCTCCAGGTCGACGCGTTCGAACGCGCGACGCACCTGGATCGTGGTGTTGATGGTCAGGATCTCCTGCTTTTCCGCCGCTTCGAGCGCCTGCTTGGCGCGGCTGACCGGGTCGCTTTCGGCGGGGTTGATCGCACTGACAAACTGGTCGAACTCGACGAATAGCCGCTCGAAGACCGAGGCGTCGCCGTTGAAGCGCTCGAGCACTTCGTGTACGACGCGGTCGACTTCGCGCAGGTAACGCTGGTTGTCGTCGCCGTAGGGCTCCCAGCCGACCGAGGTGCCGGCGATGCGGTCGATCAGCTTGCGCGCGGGGTGGGCGCTCGAGGCAAAAAACGCGGCGTCGATCAGCGCCGCCTTCAGGACCGGGAACTGGAGGCGCGAGATGCGCGCTTTGATCTCGGCCGGCACCTGCTTGTCCGACATCACGTGGTCGAACAACATGCCGACGATTTCGATCGTGAGCTTGTCGACCGTGCGGTCGGTATTGCCTACCAGTTGATCGCGCCAGGTGTTGATCGAACCGGCTGCCGCCAGGGCGATCTTGCCGCCGCTCTCAGCGTCGAGGTTGAGCTTCTGCAGTTCGTCGACCGACTGCATCAGCTCCTGCGCCGGTGGTCCGGCCGGTGGCAGCGCCGGCATCCGGGTGCCGTGGGCGTTGGACTGCAGCCGGGCGACGATATGGTTGAGCGCTTCGGCCGCGACCGCCACCGGTGTTGCCGGCCCGCCTTGCGTGGTGGGGCCGCCGATCTGAGTATTGCCGAAGCCGCTGTTGCCGAACTGGCTATTGCCAAAGCGGCTGTTGCCAAAGCCGCTGTTGGGGAACTGACTGTTGGCACCCAAGCCACTCAGGGTATTGGGGCCGCCGTCGCCGCGCAGCGAGGGAACCGGACGGGCCGCCGCCATCGCGCGTCGGACCGCCCGCACGCCCACGCCGTGGCGAGCGTAGTGCTCGAGCAGCGACACCAGGATCGGATCGAGCGCTTGCGCCAGCGGCCGCTCGAACGAAGCGAGCAGCAGCGGCCGCGCCTGCGGGTCGAGGTCCTGGTCTTCGGCCGCCGCGAGCAGGGCCTTGACCACCACGAAGGGACCGAGCGGGTTCTCGTTGGTCTTGAGCGCGCCGCGGCCGGCGATATGGCCGAGGACAAGGTTGAGGTCGCCCATAGCCTGGTCGAGCAAACCGCCGAGTTTGTTGGCGCTTTTCTCGACCACGGTGTTGGAATCAACCGCGAAGGCGTCGACCAGGCTCAGGGTCTCGGCGTCGAACCCGGACAGTTCATGGGCGAAGCGCGGGGCCTGGCGGTCCGCGGTGAGCGTCGCGTAAGCCTCGTCCTGTGCTTCCTTCAGGCGCGCCAGGAAACTCGAACGCAAGTCGTCGGGGCGACTCGACAGCAGCCGCTGCACGATCGGGGTGAGCTGGTCGAAATCCCAGCGCGAGCCGAGCTCGGCGCTGACGTTTTTGATCACACTCGGGAAGGCTTCGCCCAGCAGTTCGGAGCCTATCGCCAGGCCCGAGCGCAACAAGGCCGCCGTCTGCGAAGCACTGATCGGCGAGAGTTCTGCAGGGGTTCGGCCGGGATCGAGGTTGATTTCCATGGGAGCGTACAAGCCCGACCACGAGCGGCCCGGCGGGGGATGCTCCGACTCTATCGACCTCACCGCGAGTGTCAAGAACCGCTGCTACCGTCTTTTCGGCAGACCGTGCGGGTCATCCCGGTTCGATCAGAGGATCAGCTCGCCCGCCAGCTCGTTCTGCGCGCGCAAACCCGCAAGCCAGCGCCGCGCCGGCAGCCGCCACACGACTTCGATCGCCTGGGCCCGCTCGTAGAGTTCGGTGAAATCGAGTTCTATCCTGGGGCCGGCGGCGGCGAGCACGATGCGGTTGCCCTCGGCCACCTCGGGCAAGGCGAGGACGCGGCCGCCGAAGGCTTCCGAGATCGCGGCGAAACTCGGCCCGAACGAACGGCCGAAGAGGTTGAAGCTCGCCACGCCCGGGCTTTCGAGCGCACGCCGGCACATCGAATAAAACTCGACGTCGTCGTACACCGGTCCGCGCGCAGCCGCGTCGTAGAGATCGACCTGCAGCCAGTCGGCGCGGCCGCTGCGGCGGCGGTCGCCGATGAACTCGCGGGCATCGGCGATCTCGACCTGCAGGCGTTCGTCGTCGGGGGGCAGGCGGAACCACTGGCGCGCGTTGAGCACCACCGCCTCGGAGATCTCGACCGCAACGATGTCGGCGTCGGGCAGGTTGCGCCAGCAGAACTTGGTGAGCGCGGCTGCACCCAGGCCCAGTTGCATGATGCGGCGCGGCTCGGGCAGGAGCAGGGCCACTGCCATCATCTGGCGCTGGTACTCGAGTTCTAGCGAATACGGACGCGCGATCCGCATTCCACCCTGCACCCATTCGGTGCCGAAATGCAGGTAACGCACGCCGTCGGTTTCCGACAGCGTGATCGAGGTGCGCGGCGGCTTGCGACTGGCCATCAGTGCTTCTTTCCGCTGGCGAGTTCCTGCATCAGCCGGCCCACTACGCGTTCAAACAGGGGTTGCGATTCGACCGGGCGCAAGCGTCCACTGCGCAAATAGCTGCGGACCACCTCGGGCGAAAGCGAATGTGCCGCTCCGCTGGCGGCCGACGAGAAAAGGTAGAAGCTGCGGCGCGGGCTGATCCAGCGCAGGCGCACGCGCTCTTCGCTCGCTCCCACCCGCATCTCGAACCAGTCGCCGCGGTTCCAGCCTTCCATCACGGCGTCGATCTCGTGGTCGGAGAAATGCGCCGCCGGAATGGTCACGTCGACCGGATCGGAGGCCGCGTCGAGCACCGTGAAATCGGCGTTGTTGCGTTCGGCTTCGCGCCGTACCAGGTCGGCGGCGACTTCGACCTCGCCCACGTATTCGTCGTCCGGCGGCAAGGCGATCGCCACTGCCGCCAGGCGCTGGCGCAGAACCGCGGGATCGACCACCGGCGGCTGGACGCCATGAGCGAGTTCGAGCGCCTTGACCGCGTTGGCATGCGAGGCCATCAGGCGGCCGAAGAAGTCTGTCACCTTGGCCTGCGGCCACTCGACCAGCGCGAGGCCGTCGCGCAAAGTCGAAAGCGCGCGCGGGATCACCGTCACCAGGCGGCGGCGATCGTCCTGAGTGAACTTGGGCTGGACGCTCCAGACCAGGTCCGGCACCACATCCTTGAAGCGCAACTCGAAACCCGGCTCGGCGCGCGCCCGCAAGGTTGCCGCCACCAGGACGCGGACCCAGACCCCGAGCAGGAAATCGCGCAGGTAGGACTCGAGCAACACCCCTTCGAAGGCACGTCGCACCCCGATCGCGGCGTTGATCGCCATCACTTCCCGGTTCTCGACCTCTTCGAGGGCGCGCTTGGCGCGTAACACCGGGTCGTCGTCGCGTGCGCGTTCGGAAGTGAGGAAGGCCTCGAAATCGCCCAGCGCCCGCTCGAAGGCCACCGGGCCTTCGTTGACCGCCAACACCACCGAGTTGACGGCGCGTTCGACTTCGGCCAGATAACGCCGGTTGTCCAGGCCTTCGGGCTCCCAGCCAATTGCGCTGCTGGCGATGCGATCCATCAGGCGGCGCGCCGGCGCCTCCGACGAAACGAACAAGTCGGGGTCGGACAGCGCCGCACGCAGGAAAGGAAACTGCAGGCGCCCCAGCACCGACTTGATTTCCCCCGGCAGGTACTTATCGCCGTGGATGCGCTCGAACACCAGGCCGACCAGTTCAATCGTGAGTTTGTCGACCTGGCGCGTGGCGCGCTCGATCAGATCGGCCCGCTGGCTGGCCTCGTCGGGAACGACCCGCGTTAGACCGGCCTCGCCGCCAGCGCCGGCCGCCATCACAGCACGCGCGGCCGCCTGCTGCTTCTCACCGACGGCCGCCAACAGATGCTGGTCGGCCCCCGCCTGCCCACGGTTCAAGGTCATGCCGGGCGACAGCGGCGGCGGCGGCGCCAGGACCGGCTCGACCTGGCCAAACGGCATGCGCGGCAGGTCCGCCGGCGAAGAACCCATCTGGCTGCCTGCCGGCATCGCTGCCGGGGGACTGAACGCGTTGCCGATCTGCAGGCGCTGGTAAAGCGCCTGCAGCAGCTGTTCGGAATGGCCGCCGCTCGACGGCACGTCGGGCAGGACGGGAGCCCCTTCGAAGCTGACGTGCCCGGCCAGGGTATTGATCCACGGCCGCTGCGCCTGCGCCGCACGGGCGCCGATCATGGTGTGCCGCAGCAGGTCCGGATCGGCGATGTCGGAAACGCCATCGGCCGCGAGCCTCAGGTTCATCTCGTCGTAGATCTGCTTGAGCGGGTCGAGCAAGACGCGTTCGAAGCCTTTGAGCAGGACCAGATGGACTTCGCCCGACAAGCCGCGGCCCTCGATCGCGCTGTTGATCGCCTGCGCAAACCGCATCGGATGGAAGGGGTTGTCACGGTCGCCAAGCTTGGGAGCGCGCAGCAGGTTGGCCAGACGCTGGTTGAGCACGGTGTAGAAATCGTCAGCCGCATTGCGCAGGCGTGCGCCCATGCGGTCGACCACCATGCTTTCTTCCATCTGGTCGAACTCGACCAGCGACAGCGACGACAGCTGCAGCTTGGGCCGGGCGGTGACGCGGCTACCGCCGTATTCCTCGATCGCCGCGGCCAGGGAACGGTCGAAGGCGGCGAAGAAGTCGGCAGTGAACTCGTCTTCTTCGGCCAGGATGATGCGAGCTGGGCGCGAGATCCTGCCCGCCGCAGCATCGCGATCGACTTCCTCGATCGCGGCGCGGCTCATGGCCGCCAGCGAGGCGCGCAGGATCTTGTCCGCGGCCGGTCGCAAGCGGTCCACCGCACGCTGCATAGCCGCGGCCAGCGCGTGGCTCCGGGACGCGGAAGCGGGCGCAGGCGCGGGCACGCGGGGACTGAAGGTATCCATCGTTGGCGTAGGCGGGTGACGCGCAAACACGCCACACAGAAAAAAGTGGCATCGAGCGTAGCGGGAATCTCCCGTGTTCGCGTTGCGGAAAAGCGCCTAAGTAGTATCCCGCTTGACCTAGGCCGACCTAGGCGGAAATTGAACGAAAAACGCCGCGACCGGAACTTGGCCGCGGCGTTCTCAGAGGCCTTAGTTCGCTGCCTGCTTGAGCAGCAAGGTGTTCATGCGCTTGACGAAATCCGCCGGGTCGGCGAGTTGGGCACCTTCGGCCAGCTGCGCCTGATCGAAAAGCAACTGCGCCCACTCGGAGGTCCAGACGTCGTCGCTTGCCTTCAACCTGGCCACCAGCGGGTGTTCGGGGTTGAGTTCGAGGATGGGCGCGGCGACCGGCACCGCCTGCCCCGCCGCTTTCAGCATGCGCTGCAGATGCTGGCTCAGACCGTGTTCGTCGGCCACCAGGCAGGCCGGCGAGTCGGTCAGGCGCAGCGTCATCCGCACTTCCTTGACCTTGTCGCCCAGCACGCTCTTGAACTTCTCGGTAAGCGGCTTGAAGTCTTCGGCGACCTTCTTGGCCTGCTCCTTCTCGGCTTCATCTTCGAGGCTACCGAGGTCGAGCGAACCCTTGGCCACGGACTCGAGCTTCTTGCCTTCGAACTCGCTCAGGTAGGAGAGCATCCATTCGTCGACGCGGTCGGACAGCAGCAGGACTTCGACCCCCTTCTTGCGGAAGACCTCGAGGTGAGGACTGGCCGCCGCCGCGGCCGGGGTGTCAGCAGTGACGTAGTAGATCGCGCTCTGGCCGTCCTTCATGCGGGCGACGTAGTCGGCCAGCGCAACAGTCTGCCCGCCCTCGCTCGCCGTGGTGGCAAAGCGCAGGAGCTTGGCGATGCGCTCGCGGTTGCTTGGGTCTTCGCCCACCCCTTCCTTGAGCACCTGGCCGAACTCGGCCCAGAACTTGGCGTAGTCCTCGGCCTTGTTGGCCGCCAGGTCCTCGAGCAGCGAAAGCACGCGCTTCGTGGAACCTTCGCGAATCACCTTGACGTCGCGCGACTCCTGCAGGATCTCGCGGCTGACGTTGAGCGGCAGGTCGGCCGAATCGATCACTCCGCGCACGAAACGCAGATAGGCCGGCATCAGCTGCTCGGCGTCGTCCATGATGAAGACTCGCTTCACATAGAGCTTGATGCCGTGGCGGTGCTCGCGGTCCCACAGGTCGAAGGGAGCCTTGGCTGGCAGGTAGAGCAGCTGGATGTATTCGTTGCGGCCTTCGACGCGGTTGTGGGTCCAGGCGAGCGGCTCGGAGAAGTCGTGCGCGACGTGGTGGTAGAACTCCTTGTATTGCTCGTCGGAGATCTCGCTCTTGGGACGGGCCCACAAGGCGGCCGCCTGGTTGACGGTCTCCCATTCGCCGGTGGGAACGAACTCTTTCTTGTCTTCGTTCCACTCCTCCTTGCCCATCTCGATCGGGGTCGCGATATGGTCGGAGTATTTGGTCAGGATGCCGCGCAGGCGATGCGGCGAAAGCAGTTCGTCTTCACCCTCGCGCAGGTGCAGGATGACGTCGGTGCCCGGCGCTTCGCGGGTGGCGGGCTCGACCGAAAACTCGCCTGCGCCGGCGGACTCCCAGCGCACCGCGGCATCGGCGGGCGTGCCGACGCGGCGGGTCACGACGACCACGCGGTCGGCGACGATGAAGCTCGAATAGAAACCCACGCCGAACTGGCCGATCAGCTGGGCGTCTTTCTGCTGGTCGCCCGAAAGCGCCGAGAAGAACTCCTTGGTGCCGCTCTTGGCGATCGTGCCCAGGTGGGCGATCGCCTCTTCGCGGCTCATGCCGATGCCGTTGTCGGAGATCGTGATCGTGCGCGCCGCCTTGTCGAAGCCGACCCGGATCGCCAGCCGGGTGTCGGCTCCCAGCAGCGCCGGGTCGCGCAGCGCCTCGAAGCGCAGCTTGTCGATCGCGTCCGAGGCGTTGCTGACCAGCTCGCGCAGGAAGATTTCCTTGTTGCTGTAGAGCGAGTGGATCATCAGGTGCAGCAGCTGCTTCACCTCGGCCTGGAATCCCAGGGTTTCCTTGGTCGTGTTCATTGACGTTCTCCGTGGTTCTGGCCGCGCCAAGCCCTGCGCGGCACTGCTTGGCGTCAAGTATGGGGGCGGCGACGCCGGCTTCAAGCCTTGGCCAGCGCCTCGGCCAACACGTCCCAGACCCGCTCCGATTCGCCGCAGGCGGCCGACAACCGCATCCAGGTACTCGCCTGCTGCGACGGGGAAAACAGCACCCCGGGCGCAAACAGCAGGCCGCGCTCGGCGCCGAAAGCCGCCACCCGGTTGGTGTCGCAGCCGCAATCGGTCCACAGGAACAGTCCCTCGGCCGGCGGCGCAAAAAACTTCAGTCCGAGCGACTCGATCCGGCGCGCGGTGAGTTCGCGCCCGGCCGCCAGCTTGGCGCGCACCCGCTCGCAATGCCGGCGGTACTGGCCGTCGGCCAGGACTCGCAGCACCACCCGCTCGCCCAGCTCGGGCGTGGTCAGCGCCGACAGCATTTTCAGCTCGGTCAGCCGCGCGGCCAGGGCCGGCGCCGCCGCCAGATAACCGACCCGCAGGCTGGGGGCGAGGCTTTTGGAGAAACCACCCAGGTAGACCGTGCGCCGCAGCTGGTCGAGTGCGGCCAGACGCAGGGCGCCCCCGCCCGAATGCAGGTCGCCGTAGATGTCGTCGTCGACGATCGCGAAATCGTGGCTCTCGGCCAGCCGCAGCAGCGCATACGCCTTGGCGGCTGACATCGAGGTCGAACTCGGGTTCTGCAGCACCGACGACAGGATGAAGAGCTTGGGCTTGTGCACCGCGAGCAGGGCCTCGAGCGCCTCGATGTCCGGTCCGTCGGGAGTGCGCGGCACGCCCACGACGCGGGCGCCGTGTGCTGCCAGCCGACCGAACATCATGAACCAGCCCGGATCCTCGACCAGGACCGTGTCGCCCGGCGCCACGAAGTGCCGCGCCACCAGATCGATCGCGTGGGTCACCCCGGCGGTGGTGAGAATCTGCTCGGGGCTGGCCGCGATGCCCAGCCCTTCGAGCCGGATCGCCAGTTGCCGGCGCAGCGGCGCGTGGCCGCGCGCCTCGCCGTAGCCGAGCAGGGCCCGCGCATTCTGCCGGCCGACGGCTCGCAGCGCTCCGCCCACCAGCTCGGCGTCGAGCCAGTCGGGCGGCAGCAGGCCGGCACCGGGCTGGTCCGGCCCCGGCATCTGGCGCAGCATGCTGTCGAGCAGCCAGGACACGTCGATCGGCGCGCTTGGTTCGGCCCGCGCCAGCCCCGGGGTCACGCCCAGCGCCCGCGAACGGACGTAAAAACCCGAGCCGCGGCGGGACTCGACCAGACCTCTCGCCACCAGGCGGTCATAGGCCTCGACCACCGTCACCCGGCTCACGCCGTGCAGAAGCGCCGCTTCGCGGATCGATGGCAACCGGGTTCCGGGACGCAAGGCATGGGCGTCGATACGCGCTGCCACCTGTTGCGCCAGGCGTTCGGCCAAGGGTGCGTCGCCGCGGCCGGACCGCGGCGGGCTCGAAAGAACAACTGTCATGTTTGATTTAGTAGGCCAGTCGGACGATCGATTTACTCAACTGTACTGCAACTGTCCTTTAGCTTGGCGCTAATCTATGGGCGAGCGTGGCCGGGCTGCAAGCCAGCGCCCCGGTGCACCACCGCCAGACTGGAAGAGAGCAGACCATGGAATTGCCGCAGGATCAGAACCAATTTTCGTCCACCCCGCCCTTGTCGGTCCGCGCCCAGGGGGCGACCGGATCGCTCATCCGCGAACTGCTCAAGCTCGCCGCCCGGCCGCAAGTGATTTCATTTGCCGGCGGCCTGCCCGCCCCCGAAAGCTTCCCGGTCGACGATCTTGCCGCCGCCTGCGGCGACGTGCTCGCCAGCAGCGGCAGCCAGGCGCTGCAGTACAGCACCACCGAGGGCGAAGCCGCGCTGCGCGAATGGATCGCGGCCCGCGAGACGGCGCTGGGCACGCCCACCCGCGCCGACGAAGTGCTGATCGTGTCGGGCTCGCAGCAAGGCCTCGACCTGATCGCGCGCGCCTTCATCGACGAAGGCAGCACGGTGCTGGTCGAAAGCCCGACCTACCTCGGCGCGCTCCAGGCTTTCCGCCTGCAGGCCCCGCGTTTTGTCGAACTGCCGGCCGACGAGCAAGGCCTGGCGCCGGAGCGCATCGGCGAGGAAGCTCGCGGCGCCCGCTTCGCCTATGTGATGCCGACCTTCCAGAACCCGACCGGACTGACCTTGTCAGCCGAACGCCGCTCGGTCCTGGCCCAGCGCGCGCGCGAACTCGACCTCTGGCTGGTCGAAGACGACCCTTACGGCGAACTCTGGTATGACGCGCCGCCGCCCGCCAGCCTGCGCTCTCACGCCCCCGAGCGCACCCTCAAGCTCGGCACCTTGTCCAAGGTGCTCGCCCCCGGCCTGCGCCTGGGTTATGTGGTCGGGCCGCGCGCCGCGCTCGAGGTGCTCACCCGCCTCAAGCAGGCGATGGACCTGCACACCTCGACCTTCAACCAGCGCATCGCCGCTCGCGTGTTGGCCGAGGACTTGCTCACCCGTCACCTGCCCGCCGTTCGCTCGCGTTACGCGACCCACTGCCAGGCCATGCTCGAAGCCCTGGACCAACACTTCCCGGCCACGGCGCGCTGGACGCGGCCCGAGGGCGGCATGTTCATCTGGGTCGAACTGCCGACCGGCATGGACGCCGACACCCTGCTGCCACAGGCGATAGCGCAGGACGTCGCCTTTGTTCCGGGCTCGGCCTTCTACGCCGGCGCTCCGCGCCGCAACACGCTGCGGCTCTCGTTTGTCACCGTGCCGCCGGCCCGCATCCGCGAAGGCATCGCCCGGTTGGGCGGCTTGTTGCACACCTCGACTTGAAGCCCGAGCTCGCCCGCGGCCGGCTCGGCCTGGCCCTCGGCCTGATCGGCGTTGCCGCTTTCAGCCTGAGCCTGCCGATGACCCGGCTCGCGGTGAGCGAGCTTTCTCCCGCCTTTGTCGCCGTTGGCCGGATGGCCGGCGCCGGGCTGCTCGCCCTGCTGTGGCTGGCCCTGGCCGGTTCGCGCCGGCCGCGCCGGGCCGACTTCGGCCTGCTGACTGTCTCTGCGCTCGGTGTGGTGGTCGGCTTTCCGCTTTTCTCCACGCTCGCGATGCGCAGCATGCCCGCCAGCGACGGCGCCATCATCAACGGCGCCCTGCCCTTTGCCACGGCATTGGCTGCGACCTTGCTCTTTCGCGACCGCCAGTCGCTGCGCTTCTGGGTCTGTGCGGCCGCCGGTTCGGCCTTGGTGATCGGTTTTGCCGCGGGCGGCAGCAGGCCGGCGCCGGGAGCGGGCGAACTTGCCATGCTCGCCGCCGTCCTCACCTGCGCCGCCGGCTACGCCGCTGGCGGCCGCCTGGCGCAGCGCATCGGCGGCGTGGCGACAATCGCCTGGTCGCTGGTGCTGGTGCTGCCCCTGTCCCTGCCGGTCACGGCCTGGCTGCTGTGGAGCGCGCCGCCCGAGGCCGACGCTCGCGCCTGGTGGGGCTTCGCCTACGTCACCCTGGTCTCTCAGTTCTTGGCCTTCTTCGCCTGGTACAACGGGCTGGCGCTGGGCGGCATCGCTCGGGTCGGCCAGGTGCAGCTGCTGCAGGTCTTCCTGACGCTGGCCGCGGCCGCGATCCTGTTCGCCGAACCCGTGAACCCGGCGACCTGGGGCTTCGCCGCCGCCGTGGTGCTCACCATCCTCATCGGCCGCTCCGGCCCCCCTCCCCTCCCGAGACCGACATGAAACCTGCCCGCTACGAGTTCTACACGTGTGACGTCTTCACGAACACCCGTTACGGCGGCAACCCGCTCGC
>JAEZVV010000067.1 GCA_023443095.1 Pseudomonadota bacterium | reverse complement strand
GTGCCGGTGCGCCGGTGGGCGGGGCACCGCCTTCGGGGCGGCGCGCCTGCTGCGAACGCGGCTGGTTGCGCGGCGGCCGCGGCGGACGGCTTTCCTCTTCCACCATGTCGGCGGGCGGGGGGCCTTCGTAGCCGGGCATGACGACCTGGTTCAGCTTTTTCTTGAGCAGGCGCTCGATGCCGCGCAGGAACTCGTTTTCGTCGGGCGAGACCAGCGACACCGCGTGGCCCGGGCTGCCGGCGCGGCCGGTGCGGCCGATGCGGTGCACGTAGTCCTCGGGCACGTTGGGCAGCTCGTAGTTGACGACGTTGGGCAGCTGCTCGATGTCGAGGCCGCGGGCGGCGATGTCGGTCGCCACCAGCACCCGGATCGACTTGTCCTTGAAGCCCGACAGCGCCTTGGTGCGAGCGCCCTGGCTCTTGTTGCCGTGGATCGCGGCGGCAGTGATGCCGTCCTTGTTGAGCTGTTCGGCCAGCCGGTTGGCGCCGTGTTTCATGCGGGTGAAGACCAGCACCTGTTCCCACTGGCCGTCGACGATCAGGTCGCGCAGCATTTCGCGCTTGCGGTTCTTGGCGACCGGATGGATCACCTGGGTGACCAGGGCCGAATCGGTGTTGCGCGCCACTTCGACCGAGGCCGGGTTGTTGAGCAGGCCGTTGGCCAGGGCGCGGATGTCGTCCGAGAAGGTGGCCGAAAACAGCAGGCTCTGCTTCTTGGCGGGCAGGAGCTTCAAGACACGCTTGATGTCATGGATGAAGCCCATGTCGAGCATGCGGTCGGCTTCGTCGAGCACCAGGAACGAGACCTTGGACAGGTCGACGGTGCCCTGCTGCACGTGGTCGAGCAGGCGGCCGGGGGTGGCGACCAGGATGTCGACGCCCCGCTTCAGGGCGTCGATCTGCGGATTGATGCCGACGCCGCCGTAGACCAGGGCGGACGAAAGCTTGACGTGTTTGCCGTAGGTGCGGACGGCTTCCTCGACCTGGGCCGCGAGCTCGCGGGTGGGGGTGAGGATCAGTGCTCGCACCGTCTTGGAGGCGGGCTTGATGTTTTCCGCGGCCAGCATCTGCAGCAGCGGCAGGGTGAAGCCGGCGGTCTTGCCGGTGCCGGTCTGGGCGGCGGCAAGGATGTCGCGGCCCTGAAGGATCACCGGAATGGCTTGTTGCTGGATCGGGGTGGGCTGGGTATAGCCCTCGTCGGTGACGGCGCGAAGCAGCGCGGGCGCCAGCCCGAGGCTGTCGAAACTTGTATTCAATGGAAACTCCTGGCACGACCTGTGCGCTCGAAACGCAGAACCGGTGCAGGCAAATGCGAACTTGGGAAAGTTCGGACTCTCTGAAGCCGCACCCTCGTGAGGTGCGTGGCCGGCGTGGAGGCCGGCGCGAGAGCCGCTAGGTCAGGGTAATCACCGGATCCTGATTACCGCAAGGGGCCAACTATACACGCTGACGACGGTCTGGCCATCCCTCGCAGTTGCCTGGCGGCCACGCTGCCCGGCCGGGTGGCGGCTGCGCTCTTGCGAAGCTTGCGGACAAAGCGCGACGATGCCAGGTCATCCCTCCTTGGAGAGCCCCATGACACTTTTCATTCGTTGGCTGTCCCTGGTGTCGATTGCGGTCTTGCTGCTTGCTTGCGCCGGCCCGTCGATGGAGGCGCAGTGGCGCAACCCCAAGGCCGACATGGCGGCCTTGCAGGGCAAAAGCATGTGGGTGACCTGCGAGGCGCGTGAAGCGACGCTGGCCCTGATCTGCGAGGACCAGCTGGCGAGCCAGCTCGCCGCCCGGGGCGTGAAAGTCCTGCGCGGCGCGCCCGGCGCCGCCGAGGACGCTGTGGCCGCGGCGCGCAAGGCCGGTGCGGCGAGTGCCTTGACGATGAAGCTCGATACCAGCCTGGCGCCGGCCTCGAGCGGTGCGAGCTTCGGCATCGGCATTGGCGGCGGCAGCTGGAGCGGCGGACACGGCGGCGGCAGCGCCGGCGGGGTGAGCGGTGGACTGGCCATGCCTATCGGTGGCGGCAGCAACACCAGCCTGGCCGGCCAGAGCACGCTGACCCAGGTGTCCGATGGCCAGGTCCTGTGGTCGGGTACCGCCCGCGCTTCCGGCAGCGGGGCGACGACGCAGCAGATCGAAGGTCTGGCCCAGACCACGCTCGACGCCCTGAAGCAGAACGGTCTGTTCTAGGCGGGTCCGCGGCGGCGTTTCGATTCGGCCCGAACCGTCGCTGGCGACGCTCGGCCCCCGTCCGGCCGGCGCTTCTGGCGCGAGCCTTTGGCCAGGCGCGAGCGGGTTAGCATGCGCGCTTTGTCCGACTCGAAAGGATTGCCATGAGCACGATCACCACCCCCAGCGGCCTGCAGATCGAGGAACTCGTCATCGGCGACGGCGCCCAGGCCTATGCCGGCCACGACGTGCTGGTGCACTACACCGGCTGGCTTACCGACGGCACCAAGTTCGATTCGAGCAAGGACCGCGGCCAGCCGTTTTCCTTCTCCCTGGGCCAGGGTATGGTCATTCCCGGTTGGGATGAAGGCGTCGCCGGCATGAAGATCGGCGGCAGCCGCAAGCTCACGATTCCGCCGCAGCTCGGCTACGGCGCCTACGGCGCGGGCGGCGTGATTCCGCCCAACGCCACGCTGGTGTTCGAAGTCGACCTGCTCGACCTCGCCTAAGGCCTCAGCCGGCCAGGGTGGCGATCAGCCCGGCGATGCCCAGGCCCAGAGCGGCAAGGGCGTCGCCCGCGATCAGACCGCCGCCCAAGAGCGACATCGAACTCATGTCCGGCGGCAGTTCGTCGCCGTGCTGGCCGGGGGCTTCGGCCGGGGGCGCGGGCCGCCGGCCCAGGGTGTGAATCAGGCTGGTGAGAACGGCGCCGGCCGCAAACCAGGCCGAGGTGCCCAGGTTCACGAAGCCGCCGAAAGACAGCGCATAGGGCGAAGGCAAGAGCAGCGCATCGACGGCAAAGCCGCTCGCAAAACCGAGCTTCCCGCGCGCAACGAAAGCGCGCCAGCGGGAGCTCGACTGCAGGCCGAACCGGGCGAGCTCGATCGTGCCGCCCATCCCCACCCCGATCCAGATCGCGTTGCGCAGGTGACCCTGGTCGCCGGTGATGCTGCGCAAGGTACCGACGATCTTGTAGGTCATCGCCGAAGTCCAGCCCGCCGGCTGCTGCTCGGCCGGCAGCGTGGTCTGGTCGAGCGCGAGCACCGGGTAGGCCGCCATGAAGAGTTTGGCAAAACCCACCGCCAACAGAGCGCCGACCACCACCCCGAGCGCCTGGAAGCGGAACTGGAGGCGGCGGCTGGTGCCGAGTCGCCAGCCAGTCGAGCGGTCCTGCTGCATGTCGCAAGCGACGCTGCTGCCGACAAGCAGGATCGAAGCCGCCATCAGCCCCACTTCCGGGCTGCGTAGGCCGATCGCCGCCATCAGGACCACGGTCACGACGAAGGCCGAGGAAATCGGGTTCGAATCGCTGATGCCGAGCGAAATGCCGTTGACCATCGCAAACACGAAGACGAGCAGCACCGCGAACACCAGGTAGACCACCGGCAGCCGCATCACTTCGGCGCCTACCAGCACCACCCCGGTTCCCCAGACCACGATCCAGGCCGCGAGCCATCGGCCATCGATCGCTCGCCACGAGTCCTCAGGGGCGTCCGGTGGTTCGGCGCGAAGCTCGCGCCAGCGGCTCAGCGTCTGGACGAAGATCTGTCCCAGGTCGACCAGGGCCGCACCCATGATCATGCCCAGGGCGATCAGGAAAGTGATCTTGCGGAAGGGGTCGTGTTCGCCCAGCCAGCCGATGGACACGAAATACGGCTGGCTCGCGGCGCCGATCAGGCCGCCGAGCAGGGCCGGGATGCCGATGCGGGCGCCCACGATCATGCCGGCGCCGAAAGTCGAGGCCGAAAACTCGATGGCGCCGAGCAGTGCCACTCGCGAGCCGGCGACGCCGCCTGCCAGGCCCAGCGCGACGCCGCCGCCGAGCTTGCCGATCGAGCGCCGCAGCAGCTGCGGGTCGGTCAGGGCGCGCAGGATGTTGGCCACCGCCAGCCCCGAAGGAAAAGGCAGTTGCAAGCGGTCGACCAGGACCGGGGTGTAGAGCATGCCGACGCCGGCGCCGAACATGCCGATGCACAGGATGTAGAGCACCAGTTGCCAGGTCGGCGGCACGGGCAGTCCGAGCCAGGCCATCGCCTGGATCACCACCGCCATCGCTGACAGGCCGGCCACCGATGCGGCTGCGGTCTGCATGTAGTTGGCGCCGTGTTTGCCTTCGGCGCCGTAGCCGTAGGTGACGGTCGAACCCAGGATCCCGGCCAGCACCTGGCCGCCGATGAAAAAGCCGATCGAGAAGTTCATGTAGGCCGCAGTCACCCCGCCCAGCGGCCCCAGGACCAAGATGCCGAGCGCCCCCAGCAGTGCGTAGTAGCGCCAGCTGCCGATCGGCGGCAGCCAGCGCCAGCGCGGCGGGCTAGCGGCGGGGGCGGGTGCGCTCATGGAGCCAAGCTACACCAGAGCCCCCGCGGCCGATAGCTCGGGCCGCGATCAAGCTGCCGCGGCCGGGCTCCAGCGCCGCTGCGCCGCAATCGCCAGCCCTGCCACGACGCTGGTAAGCCGTTCGCCGCGCACTCTTTCGGCGGCCGGGAAACGCGACGCGATGCGTTCGGCAAGCTGGCCCAGCCCGGTCGATCCGCCGGTGAAATACACCGCGTCGATCCGCTCGGCCGCCAGGCCGGCCATCGCCACGGTGTCGGCGGCCGTGGCGGCGATGCGCTCGACCCCGGCTTCGAGGGCGGCGGCCTGCTGCTTCTCGTCGAAGTGGGAGCTCAGACCGGCTTCGATGTGCGAGAGGTCGATCGTGGCCGCGCCGGTGGTGGCGACCGCAATCTTGGCGTCTTCGGCCGCGGCCGCGAGCTCGTGGCCGAGCCGGTGGCGCAACACGTGCATCAGCCGCCAGTGCGCGTGGTGGTCGGCGTAGAGGCTGCGCATCTGCCGCACCTCCACCAGTCGGGTGTGGCTGTAGCAGGTGTTGATCAGGTGCCAGGTGGCGAGATCGTGGTAGAGGCTGGACGGCACCGGCTGGCCGCGCGGAGTGGGCGAGCCCAGGCCGAAGTTGGGGCTGATCGCCGCCAGGTTGACCGCGCGGTCGAAGTCGGTGCCGGCGATATGCACGCCATGGTTGGCGAGGATGTCGCCGCGCCGGTCGCGGCGGGTGTGTTGCTCGGGGCCGGCGCGCAGGACGGTGAAGTCCGAGGTGCCGCCGCCGATGTCGGCGACCAAGACCAGGCGTTCGCTCGTGATGCGCGACTCGTAGTCGAGCGCAGCGGCGAGCGGCTCGAATTCGAAATCGACCTCGTCGAAACCGGCGGTGATTGCCGCCTGCGCCAGGCTGGCCTGGGCACGGGCATCGCGCCGCGGGTTGTCGTCGACGAAAAAGACCGGGCGGCCGATCACCGCGTGGGTGAGGCGGCGCTGGCACTGCGACTCGGCCACCTGCTTGAGATGGCGCAGATAGGCGACCAGGACGTCGAAATACGCGACCTGCTGGCCGGGCGCGATTTCGGTGGTTTCGTCCATCAGCTCGGAGCCGAGGATGCTCTTGATCGAACGCAGCAAACGGCCCTCGTAACCCTCGACGTAAGCCTGCACCGCGGCGCGGCCGTAAGTCACGCTGTGGTCTTCGGCGCTGTAGAAAAGCGCGGTCGGGATCGCCGACGCGCCGGGCTCGAGTTCGGCCAGGGCTACGCCGCTCGCGCTGGTGTAGGCGAGGGCCGAGTTGGAGGTGCCGAAGTCGATCGCGCAGTAGGAGGTATCGGCCATCAGGCGGCCAGCCGGCGGGCGCGGAAAACCTGGGCCGGGGCCACCAGGCTTTGCTGCTCGCGCACCAGGGGCAGGTCGCGGCTGCCGGGCGGGGGCGCCTGCACCAGGGCGTAGAGCGAGGCGGTAGCGTGCTCGAGGGCGGCCGGAACCGAGGCCTGGCGCAGCAGGGCGCCCAGGAAAACTGCCGAGAACACGTCGCCCATGCCGTTGGGCAAAGGGGAGAGCGGCAGGAAGGGGGTGTTGACGATCCACTCGCCTTCGGGCGCCACCGCCAGCGTTTCGAGCTGGTCGGCCGGCACGTCGGGCGTGCGCAGGCTGGTAATCACCACAGCGCGTTTGCCGGCGGCGACGAAGTCGCGCGCGCTCGCCACCGCGTCGGCGCGGGAGACGAGAGGCCGCTCGATCAGCTGCTCGAACTCGAACTGGTTGGGAGTGAGCACATCGGCCTGCGGCGCTGCGCGCGTGCGCAGGAAGGCCGGGATGTCGGGGCGGACAAAGATGCCGCGGCCGACGTCGCCCATCACCGGGTCGCAGCACCACAGCGCCTCGGGGCGGGTCGACTTGATTTCGGCAACGGCCTCGATGATCGCCTCGCCGATTGCGGCGTCGCCCAGGTAGCCCGAGAGCACGGCGCGGCAGCGCGCCAGCACACCGCGCTCGCGCAGACCGGCGATCACCTCGCGCACGTGATCGGCGGAAAAGACCTGGCCGCGGAACTCGCCGTAGCCGGTGTGGTTGGAAAACTGCACGGTGTGGATCGCCACCGGGGTGTAGCCCAGGCGCTGCAGCGGGAATACGGCGGCGTCGTTGCCGACATGGCCGAACGCGACGTGGGACTGGATGGTGAGGACGAGCTCGCTCATGGGGTCAGTTCGAGAAAGCCAGGCTCGCCGCGATGTTGACCATGAGGGCGAGGATGCTGGTGTTGAAGACAAAGGTCAGAAGCGATTGCGCAAGAACCGTCTTGCGCATGGTGCGGCTGGCGCAGGCCACTTCGGCCGTTTGCGAGGCCACTGCGATCGTGAAAGAGAAATACAGGAAGTCCCAGTAGTCAGGGACGCAACCCGGCTCGGGAAATACGAGAGGGGGCGTGCTCTGGTTCTGCCCGCCGCTGGAGTAGTAGAGGTGGGCGTAATGCAGGGTGAAGGCGGTCGGGACCAGCAGCCACGAGCCGACCACGGTGATGCCGGTGAGCCAGAGCCCCAGTTCGCGCTGGGCGCCGATTTCGTTGCCGACTCGGGCGAGCTCGAGAAAAATAGCCAGCAGGCTCATCACCGCGGCGCCGCTCACCAGGCTTAAGACCACATGAGCCTTTTCGTCGGTCTGCTGCGCCAGACGGTCGAAGTGGCGGTCGTCGGCGCGCAGCATCATGACCCAGACCAGGATCATGTAAGTCCAGGCAAACACGTTCCAGGCCAGCAGCAGGCGCGGAATCGCAGCCACCGTCTCCGGCAGGGCGGCCCCCGCCACCAGCCCGAGCGCCGCCGCCGTGAGCAGACGGTGGCGGGCACGCAGGAAGTGGCGGACGTTCATGACGGGGCTCGGAAGTCGGCTCCACCTTACCCGATTGCCGCCGCTTGTCTAAGCCCGAGTGTTCGGCTGGACCAGCGAAGTGGGCGCCCGGCTTACGCCACCTGCTCGCGCGAGCGGCGCGAGACCCGGTGCATCCAGACCAGGCTCTCGAGGCTGAAGATGGCCAGCGCCACCCAGATCAGGATGAAGCCGATCGCCCTCGAGCCGTCGAAGGGCTCGTGGTAGAGCCAGACCCCGATCGCAAACTGCAGCGTCGGTCCGATGTATTGCAGCAGGCCCAGGGTCGAAAAAGCGATGCGCCGCGCGCCGGTGGCAAACAGCAGCAGCGGCAGAGCGGTGATCGGTCCGGCGGCAGCGAGCAGCAGCTGCATGGAGAGCGGCGCTTCGACGAAGACCGCCTGTCCCTGGCTGACCAGCCAGGCCAGCCAGCCCAGAGCGAAAGGAAACAGCAGGGCGGTCTCGAGTGCCAGGCCTTCGAGCGAGCCGAGGGTGGCGGTCTTGCGCAGCAGGCCGTAGCTGGCGAAGGTGAAGGCAAGCGCCAGGCCGATCCAGGGCGGCCTGCCGGCGGCCCAGGTCAACCAGGCCACACCGGCCGCGGCGACCACCACCGCCACCCACTGCAGGCGGCGCAGCCGCTCACCCAGCAGCACCGCGCCGAACAGGATGTTGACGAGGGGGTTGATGAAATAACCCAGGCTCGCATCGATCACGTGATCGTTGGCCACCGCCCAGATATAAATCCCCCAGTTGGCGGCGATCAGGACGGCGGACAAGGCAAAACCGGCCAGCACCTTGGGCTGACGCGCCGTCACCGCGATCCAAGACCACGAGCGCTTGGCGGCGAGCAGGACCAGCACGACCGCGAGCGACCATGCGATCCGGTGCGCCAGCACTTCGCTCGAGGCGACGTGGGCGAGCCATTTGAAGTAGATGGGGAACAGGCCCCACAGCGCGTAAGCGCCGGCGGCGTAGAAGATGCCTGGATTCATGCTGCTTGAAACAAAAGGCCGGCAGTCAGCCGGCGAAGAGGGGATTGTCTCAGATCGATCCAGCCGGCCGTTGCGGTCGGGGCCTCAGACCCAGCCGACAGCCCCCAGCAGGCCGCCGGCGGCAATCAACCAGAGCAGGTGGATGCGGGTCCGCCAGACCAGCACGGCGGCGAGCATAGTGACGGCCGCCGGCCGCCAGCCCGGAGCATCGCTGCTCAGGATCCAGCCGGTGGCGCCCAGCAGGCCGATCGTGAGCGGCGCCATGCCGGCGCGGAAGGCGCGCAGCGGCAACCAGTCGGCGCGGGCGTGGCCCCAGCGCGCCACGCCCACCGCGAGCAAAGTCGAAGGCAGCATGATGCCGAGCAGGGTCGCCGTCGCGCCGGCCCAGCCCGCGGCCTGCCAGCCCATCACCACCACGAACAGGACGTTCGGACCGGGCGAGGCCTGGGCGATGGCAATCGAGGCGTTGAACTGGACGTCGCTCAGCAGGCCGGTCTGGTCGACCAGATAGCGATGGATGTCGGGCGCCACCGACATCGCGCCGCCGAAAGACAGGAACGACAGCATGAAGAAGTGGCCGAACAGGGCCAGCCAGGACTCGAAGCCGAGGTTCATGGCCGGCCTTTCAGCCGGTGCCAGGCCCAGGCGCAGGAGAGGCTGCCGAGGGTGGGCAGCACCCATACCAGTGGCAGCCTGAGCCAGGCGACGAGCCCGAAGGTGGCGCCGGCGGCCAGCAGCCACGGCAGGCGACCCAGAGGGCTGCTGCCGAAACCGCGAGCGAGCGAGATGGCCGTGCCGATGATCAGGCCCGCCGCCACCGCTCCCATGCCGCGCAAGGCGCCCGCCACCGCCGGCCATTGCGAGCTGTGCTGGTAGAGCGCCGTGGCCGACAGCACCAGCGCCAGCGGCAGCAGCATCATGCCGGCGAGCGCCGCTCCCGCGCCGCGCGTGCCGAAGAAACGGTCGCCCACCATCAGGGCAATGTTCACCACGTTCGGCCCGGGCAGCACCTGCGCGGTCGAAAGCAGTTCGACGAACTGTTCGCGCGAGAGCCAGCGTTCGCGTTCGACCAGTTCGCGCTGGGCGATCGCGAGCACGCCGCCGAAGCCTTGCAGCGCGAGGCGGTTGAAAGTGAGAAAGATCTCGGTGCAGGAGCGCGGCCGGCGCAGCTCGGTCGGGGCGGGGTTCATGCCATCAATGCTAGCGCCTGGAGTTTGCGTATCGCCGGCTGCGGCTCGCGATCCGATCGCTCGGCTGATGGTTTCCCCGCTTGGCGCTGCCGGCCTTGCGGGCCGTCAAGGACCGGGCCCTGGCCGGGTCCATAGTGGCTGCGCGCTGCGGACTCCGAAGCAAAAAAGCTCCCGCGCCGCGGCGTCGGACTGGCCGTCGGCTGGCCCGGGCTATGCAACAGGAGTTCTGCAGTGAATAAGACGATTCTTGCGCAACTGATTGCCGCCACCTTCATGGCCGTGCCGCTAGCAGGCGCGGCCCAGGAACTGCCGCCGGTCAAGGTTGCGCCCGCCGTGACCCAGGCCTATTCCAAGATCAACGCCGCGCCCGCCGTGTCCAAGGCGCTGGCTGCGCTCAAGGCCGACGATGCCCGCGCGCTCGAAGAACAGAAGCGGATTGCCCTGATTCCCGGCTTCTCGGGCGAAGAAACCAAGCGTTCCGAATACCTGCTGCAGCGATTCAAGGAGCTGGGCTTGAAGGACGCCTACGTCGACCCGATCGGCAACGTGATCGGCGTGCGCAAGGGCACCAAGCCCGATGGCCTGACGGTGATGGTGGCGGCGCACATCGACTCGGTATTTGCCAACGACACGCCGCTCGCGCTCACCGAAAAAGACGGCCGCATCATCGGCCCCGGCATTGCCGACAACGCCCGCGGCGTGGCGTCGATGCTGTCGATGATCAAGGTGATGAACGAGACCGGTCTCAAGACCGTGGGCGACCTCATCTTCGTCGGCGATGTGAGCGAAGAAGGCCTGGGCGACCTGCGCGGCGTCAAACGCGTGTTTGCCGACTTCAAGGACATCGACGGTTTCGTCACCTTCGACGGCGGCGACATCGAACGGCCCACCACCAAGGCCACCGGCAGCCACCGCTACGAGGTCACGTTCAACGGCCCCGGCGGCCACAGCTTCGGCGCTTTCGGCAAGGTGCCGAGCGCCATCCATGCGATGGGCCGGGCGATCGCCAAGATCGGCGACGTGGTGCCGCCGGCCTCGCCCAAGACCACCTTCACCGTCGGCACGGTCGAAGGTGGAACCTCGATCAACAGCATCGCCCAGCGCGCGATGATGCGGATCGACATGCGTTCGAACGCGATGCCTTCGCTGCTGGCAGTCGAACAGCAGATCCTTGCCACGCTGCAGCCTGCTGTCGACGAGGAGAACCGACGCTGGAACACGCCCAAGGCGATTTCGGTCGACATCAAGCTGGTGGGTGACCGCCCCGCCGGCGCGACGCCCGACGAGCATCCGCTGGTGCAGGCGGCCGAGGCCAGCCTGCGTTCGCTCGGCGACTACCGGATCAAGGCGCTCACTTACGCCAGTACCGACTCGAACCTGCCGATTTCGCTCGGCATCCCGGCGATCACCATCGCCAAGGGCGGCAAGAGCGGCAACGGCCATTCGCGCACCGAGTGGTACGAGCCGACTGAGGCCTGGCGCGCGGTGCAGAACGGTCTGCTGCTGACTCTGGGGCTGGTCGGGGTGGACGGGGTTTCGGCGCCGGTCCTGCCCAACCTGCCGGCACGCAAGTAGGGAGGTCGACGCGGTCGGCGTCCGGGCTTCAGATCACCCGGATGCCGACCTTGGCGAGCAGCTGCGCGGTCTCGAAGACGGGCAGCCCCATGATGCCGGTGTAGCTGCCTTCGATGCGTTCAACGAAGACCCCGGCGTGCCCCTGGATGCCGTAGGAGCCGGCTTTGTCGAAGGGGTCGCCGCTGCCGACGTAATGGCGGATCTCGGCCTCGCTGATGGCGCGGAAATACACCGTCGACACCGACAAGGCCTCGAGTGCCGGAACGTCGGGCGCCTGGGCCAGGGCGACTGCGGTGCGCACCTCATGGCTGCGGCCGGACAGCCGGCGCAAGGTCTCGGTCGCCTGAGCGGCGTCGGCCGGTTTCCCCAGCACTTCGCCGTCGAGGATGACGACGGTGTCGGCCGACAGCACGGGGCGCACGAGCATGCCGCGCGCGCGCACCACCTGGGCGCCGAACTCGGCCTTCTCGCGCGCGGTGCGCACGACGTAATCGTTGGCCGGTTCGCCTTCGTGCTGGACTTCGTCGACATCGGCGCCGCGCGGCGGCGCCAGGCGCACGAGCAGGGTCTCGAAGCGCACGCCGATCTGTTTGAGAAGCTCGCGCCGGCGCGGGCTGCGGGAAGCGAGATAGATCGGTTTCATGCGCGGTGGTAGGGGTGGTTGGCCAGCAGCGACCAGCCGCGGTAGATCTGCTCGGCCAGCAGCACGCGCGCGAGCGCGTGCGGCAGCGTCATCGCCGACAGCCGCATCAGGAGCCGCGCATTGCTTTTGATCTGGGGGTCGAGGCCGTCAGCGCCGCCGATCACGAAGGCCGGGTTTTCGGCGCTGTCGCGCCAGCGTCCAAGCTGCTGGGCGAACTGCGCGCTGGTGAGGTCGCGGCCGCGTTCGTCCATCGCCACGATTTGGCTGCCGGACGGAATGGCGGCGCGGATGCGCTCGGCTTCGGCTGCCATCAGCTTGGCAGCGGGCTGGCCGGCACGAGTCTCGGCCTTGACGGTCTTGAGTTCCACGCGGAAGTCGGAAGGGAAGCGGGCCAGGTAGTCAGCCACGGCGGTCTCGGCCCATTCGGGCTGGCGCAAGCCGACCGCTACTACCGTGATTTTCATGCGTTTAGGCCCGCGCTGCGATCCCGCATTCCTGCCTAGTCTTCTGCGGCGATGTGCACCGGGCCGCGAGCGACGCGTGGCTTGGATTCTTCGGCGAGCTTCATGCGGACCGGCTTGCCGCCCCACAGTTCCTCGAGCTTGTAATAGCTGCGGATCGCGGACTGCATGATGTGGACCACCACGTCGCCGAGGTCGACCAGCACCCATTCGCCGCTCTCCAGCCCTTCGACGCTGATCACTTCGCCGCCCGCGGCCTTGACCTTCTCGGCCACGTTCGAGGCGAGGGCGCGGGTCTGGCGGTTCGAACTCGCGGTGGTGATGATCACGCGGTCGAACAGATCGGTCAGACCCGAGGTGTTGTAGACCACGATGTCCTGGGCCTTGACGTCTTCGAGGGCGTCGACGACGACGCGTTGCAGCTTCTTAATGTCCATGCAGGTTCCGATACAAAGTGTGGGCCCGAATATAGTCCAGCACCGCCGCCGGCACCGCGCGCGCGAGGTGCGCATCGCGGGCGGGTGTAGGGTCTCGTGCCAGTTCCTCGCGGATCCGCGTCGCCGACAAATCGATCGGAGTCATGGAAAACGCGAGGATGCCGCCGGCGGGCCGGGTAAGCAGTTCGGTCGGGTCGAGCGTGCGTTGCTCCGCCCAGCTTGCGACCTCGGGGCTGGTGACCAGCGCCTGGTTGTTGCGGCGGGCGACCGCGATGTGGGCGTAATCGGCCAGGTGTTGCCAATCGCGCCAAGTCGCCATTCTCTCCCATTGATCGCCGCCCAGGATCAGGACCAAGGGAATACGGGGCCCGAGCTCGGCCCGCAGCTCGCGCAAGGTGTCGATCGTGTAGCTGGCGCCGGGGCGTTCCAGTTCGCGGGTATCGAGGGTGAGGCCGGGTTCGCCCGCGATCGCCAGCTCGACCATGCGGGCGCGGTGTTCGCCCGGCGTGATTTCGCCTTTTTGCCAGGGCCGCGCGGCGGGGATCAATCGCACTTCGGCCAGGGCCAGGGCGTCGCGCGCATCGCGCGCGAGCTGGAGGTGGGCGTAGTGGATCGGGTCGAAGCTGCCGCCGAGCAGGCCTATCGCTGCTTGCATCGGCTGCTTATACCCAGGCGCGTGGCGGCAGGAAGTCGGAATACAGGCGAGCTTCGGGCGTGCCGGGCTCGGGCTGCCAGTTGTAGCGCCATTCCACTTTCGGCGGCATCGACATCAGGATCGATTCGCTGCGCCCGCCCGACTGCAGGCCGAAATGCGTGCCGCGGTCGAACACCAGGTTGAACTCGACGTAGCGGCCGCGCCGGTAGAGCTGGAAATCGCGCTCGCGCGGGCCGAACTCGTGGTGGCGGCGGCGTTCGACGATGGGCTGGTAGGCGGCCAGGAAGGCGTCGCCGACTGAACGCATCATCGCGAAGCTCTGCTCGAAAGGCAGTTCGTGGAAGTCGTCGAAGAAGATGCCGCCGACGCCGCGCGCTTCGTTGCGGTGCTTGAGGAAGAAATAGTCGTCGCACCACTTCTTGAAGCGCGGATGGTAGTCGGCACCGAAGGGGGCGAGCGCGTCGCGGCAGGTGGCGTGGAAGTGGCGAGCGTCTTCTTCGAAGCCGTAATACGGCGTCAAGTCCATGCCGCCGCCGAACCACCAGACGTCGTCGCTTTGCGACGCCGGCTGGTGGTCCAGCAGATTGACGCCCGCCCCCCCCTGGCCCCCCCTCTCGGGGGGAGGGGTGTTCGAGTTCGCGCGGGCGATGAAGAAGCGCACGTTCATGTGCACCGTCGGCACGTACGGGTTCTGCGGGTGGAAGACGAGCGAGACCCCCATCGCCTCGAAGCCGCGGCCGGCGAGTTCGGGCCGCTGGGCGGTGGCCGAAGGCGGCAGCTGGCTGCCCGTGACGTGAGAGAAACCCACGCCGCCGCGCTCGAGCAGGGTGCCGCCTTCGAGGATGCGGGTCACGCCCTGGCCGCCGAGCGGGCTGCCGGCGGGCTTGATCCATTCGTCGCGGCGGAACGGCTGGCCGTCGAGTTCTTCCATGCGGCCGACGATGGCTTTCTGCAGCTGGACGAGGTAGGTGCGCACGGCGGCGCTGTCGATCTGGCTCACGCCTTCTCCTTGTGTCAGGGGCTGGTGGTCTGCGCGGCCAGCACGCGGTTGACGCGGCCGCCGGCAAGTTTCACTGCCAGGATGTTGAGTTCGTTCGCGGTCTTGCCGGCCGCGGCGGGAACGGGCCGGTCAGCCAAGTAGAGCAGCCAGCCGTCTTCTTCGTGCGAGGGTTTGCCGGCGGTCTTGATCACGTCGGCCCGGCTCTGGCCCGGGTGCAGGCCGGCCCCCACCCGCACCGGCGTCAGCTCGGGCGGCAGCAGCGGGCAACGGCGGTCGTTGGCGGCGGGTTCGACCTGGGCTTCGGTGATGGCGCCGTCCGGTTCCGCGCTCAGCAGCCAGACCCGCAGCTTGCGGCCGGCTTCGGTGGTCGAGAGGCAGATCCAGTCGCGGGCCGAGTCGCTCTCGCGTTCGCGCGTGATCGGCGCGCCGGTGGCGCGGGCGATGTCGCCCAGCCGGGTGCGCTCGAGCGTGATGCCGAGGTTGCCCAGCAGCAGCCGCGGCGCGGGCGGGGTCGCGAGTGTTGGTTCGGCGTTGAGCAGGACCGCGGGATAGCCGGGCGGCTCGAGTTCGGCCGCCCCGGCCGGAGTCGCCAGCAGGGCGAGCGCAAGGGTGCAGAGGAATCGTTTCACTTCAGGTAGCGCTTCAGGAAATCGAACACGGCTTCGTACCATGCCACGGCGTTGCGCGGCTTGAGGATCCAGTGGTTCTCGTCGGGAAAGATCATCAGCTCGGCCGGCACGCCGTGGTAGCGCAGCGCTTCGAACAGGTTCAGGCCTTCGCCGATGGGGCAACGGTAGTCGAGTTCGCCGTGGATGATCAGGGTGGGGGTCTTCCAGTTCGTGATGTGGGCAATCGGAGCGTAGCGGTCGAAAGCTTCCCGGTCCGTGTAAGGATTCTCGCCGCCCATCTCCAGGTACCACCAGGCGGGGTGGTCGGTAGTGCCGGTGAACTGAGCCATCGTCAGGACGCTGGCATGGGTGATCAGGCAGCGGAAGCGCTGAGTCTGGGTGCCGATCCAGTTCGTCATGTAACCGCCGAAGCTGCCGCCCATGGCCATCATGCGATCGGGAGCGGCATCGCTGCGCTTTGAAACGGCGTCGGTCACCGCCATCAGGTCGGCGTAACACTGGCCGCCCCAGACGTTGCCCCAGATGCCTTGCACGAAAGCCTGGCCGAAACCGGTAGAGCCGCGCGGGTTGGGTTGCACCACCATATAACCCTGGGCGGCGGCGAGCAGGGCGTTCCAGCGCCAGTGCCAGCCGTCGGCCGCCATGCCGATCGGCCCGCCGTGGATCCACAGCAGCACCGGCAGCGGGCCGCTCGCCTGTTTGGGGCGGGTGATCCAGGCCTGGATCGTCACCCCGTCGGTCGACGGCACGTCGATGCGTTGGATTTCGGCCCAGTCGGTCGCCGGCGTGAAGCCCGACAAGCGGGCGAGCGGCGCCGTGCCGTTAGCGTTCGAAATCACATGGCATTCGGGCGCGTCGAGCAGGGTCGAGCGGATGCAGGCCACACGCCCGTCGGGCAGGGCGGCCAGGTCCGAATTGGCGCCGCCGCCGGCGGTGTCGGCGTATACCTGGGCCGCGCCGCTCGCCAGGTCGATCGCGATCACCGGCACATGGCCGTTGTCGTCGGCCGTGGCGTATAGCGTCTTGCCGTCGGTGCTGAAATCGCCCGGCTGCGGCCAGCACTCGCTGTTCGTTGCGAGTGTGCGGGTGGTGCCGAGTTCAAGATCGAACAGGACCGCACGTGGCTGGATGGCGGTCTTGGCGTCGCGCAGCGACTGCACCGCGACCAGCTGCCTGCCGTCGGGCGTTAAGCGCGGGCTGTCGAGGTTGGTGCGCGGCGCCGCGCCCAGCACCCGGCTGGCCTGGGTGGCCAGATCGATCAGCAGCAGGGCGCTGTCGAGTTCGCGGTCGAGACCCTGGCTCGCCGTGGTGATCACGGCGCGGCTGCCGTCGGCCGCGATGTCAAAACCCGGTTCGATCGCAAACTCGCGCCGCGCCGTGGGCGTGAGGTCGACTCGCTCGCTGCCGTCGGCCTTGCAGCCAATCAGATGGGTGAAAGCGAAATCGGCGTTTTCGTGCAACCAGTGGTCCCAGTGCCGCACTGGCTGTTCGGTGTAGCGCCGCGCGCTCGAGCCCTTCTTCTTGCGTTCGGCCGCGGTCTCGCGCTGCTGGTCGTGGGGCACATCGAGCAGCACTGGCGCGAGCAGGACCATGCGTTCGCTGCCGGCGGCGAACTTGAAGGCCTCGACCCCCAGCGGTTCGTCGGTGAGCTGGCGCGGCTCGCCGCCCGCGGCCGGCAGCAGCCAGACCTGGTGGCGCTGCTCGGCGTCCTCGTCGGCCTTGATCTCGTTGGGCTTGCGGTTCGACAGAAAGCCCAGCGCGCCGTCGTGGCGAAAGCAGGGCGAGTGGTCCTTGCTGTCGCCGCGCGTGAGCTGGACTGCGGCGCTGCCGTCGGTGGGCACCCGCCACAAGTCGGTGGCGTATTTCACGCCGTCGGTGTCGAGCCGCTGTACCGATACCGCCAGCCAGCTGCCGTCGGGAGCGGCGGCGATTTGGCTCACGCGCCCGAGTCTGATGTGGTCTTCGATCGAGTATTGCGGCGCGGTCATGCGCACCTCGCAGGCAGGGAAAGCACGGATTCTCGCTGATGTGCTCGCGTTTTTTCCGGCCCGGCCCGCAATCGTTGCGTGGCAGAAGCCGAGTCAGCTCGCTCAAGCCACGTCGGCGCCTTCGCCGAGCGGACTCAACACGTCAAGCCCTCGTGTTGTATCGACGACGCGTTTGGCGCGGCCGGATCGGTCGGCCGCCCGGGTCCGCGCTGGCGCTCGCCGTTGCCGGAGGCAAGCGCGGCTTGCCTCGGCCAGAGGCGCTATCCCGTCCGCCGGAAAGTTTCATTTTCATAACCTGTTGATCGGTTTTTATTTGGGCGGGATCCCGGGTTTTGTGACGCCTGCACCATGGGTTTGTGACCGCTGCACCATCGCCGGTCCCGGGATGATGCGCGTCAAATGGACGGTGCCCGCGGACTTTACCGTTGCGTCCGTCGGAGCTTGTGCCTCCAAAGAAATAGATTCCAGGGAGCCGGCGCACCGGGATTCCGGTCGTCCAGAAAAACGTGGTGTATTTCGTGCCGATTGAAAAAACCGGGGAAGGGAGTTCGTCCGGAGACGTGATGAATCCGTTGGCCCCGGTTTTTGTGAGTGCCTGCTCGGCTTGGGCCGCGCTCTTGCCGCCTGCTATCGGCAAGGTGCGGCTGCCCGCGGCCACGGAGCGCAGCCCCAGAGCAAAACCCGGCCGCGGGCCTTTTGCGCGTCGCCGTGCGGCCGCGTTCAGGCAGGAAACGGAGCGTCCGCCGCGCCCTGCCGCTCATGCGTGGCGAAGTCCTGATTAAGGATTAATCCCGCGGCCGGGAAATCCGGCTTATCCATTTGAAAAAAACGATCGGCGTATCGGTCGCGGGTTTCGTTCGCCCCGAGTTTTGTCGGTCCGCTTGATTGAACGAGAAATTCCGCAGTTTTCTGCTGCGACCACCGCTAGACCAGGAGAGAAAATGAGAAACAAACTTGCCAGGCTCGCGCTTGTCGGCATTTTGCCGTGCACCTGGCTGCCGTCGGCCGTGTATGCCGCCGACGATGCGCTGGTGAAGAAGATCGAGGCGCTTTCGCAGGAGCTCGAGCAACTGAAGAAGCAGGTCGCCGACAACCAGGCCAGGTCGGTCAAGGAAGACGAGGGCCTCAAGAACCAGGTCAAGCGGGTCGAGGACAAGTCGCTCGGCAAGTGGTTGACGGTCAACGGCGATTACCGCTTCCGCATCGATTCGCTCGGCGGCGAGACCAAGACCTTTACCGACGTCAGCGCCACCTTCGCCAACGCTCAGCAGAAGCTGATGGGCGACTTTTTTGCCAATCCGTCGACGGCGCCGGGCTCCTCGAGCTACTTCGGCTCGCCGCAGGCGGGCAGCATGTCGACCGCGGGCGCGCTGTCGGCGCTGATGGGCTTTTCTCAGGCCATGGCCGGGGTGCAGACCATCGACCAGGCGCGGGCCTTCGTCAGCAACCCGCAGAACGCCGGGCTGATCCAAGGCTTAGGCGGCTTTGCGGTGACGGTGCCCTCGTACAAGCCGAAAAACGAGGTGCTCTACACCAACCGCTTCGGGCTCGACCTGCACGCCAAGGCGACGCAGGACGTGAGCGTCACCGCGCGGCTGCTGGCCTACAAGACCTTCGGCGCGCAGGACGCCGCCGCCTGGAGCAACGGCGGCGCCGCGCCCTTCTTTGCCGACCGCGTCGGCTCGTTCGACGGCACGCTCGGCCACGTGCCTTCGAGCAGCTACCTGGGCGTCGACCGCGCCTACGCCACCTGGAGCAACATCGCCGACCAGGACCTGTGGTTCTCGGTCGGCCGTCGTCCGTCCACCGGCGGCGCGCCCTCCAACCTGCGGCTCAACCAGCCGCGTCCGGGCAAGGGTGGCACCCCGGCGCTGCTGGTCGACTACGCCTTCGACGGCATGACGCTCGGCTATGCCCCCGACATCGAGGCCCTGCCCGGCGCCTACGGCAAGCTCTGCTACGGCCGCGGTTTCGAAAGCGGGTTCAAGACCAGCCCGGGCAATTCGCTCGCCGACACCGACATGCTCGGCCTGGCCCTGGTTCCGATCGACACCGACCCCCTGCGCGTCTGGCTGCAATACAACCGCGGCATGAACATCTTCGACGCGCCGGTGATGAACAACACCTACTTCGGCAACACCCAGCCGAAGACCAACCTGGGCGACATCGACTGGCTGGGCGCGGGCTTCATGAGCACCTTCAAGAAGCTCGGTCCGGGCGACCTGAACATCTTTGCCGACGCCGCGCTCAGCATCACCCACCCGAACCAGAACGTGTCGTCGCAGTTCGGCTTCCAGGGCCTGCTCACCGGCGGCTTCTTCGCTCCCGAGGCGCCCAGCAGCAAGACCGGCAACGCGATCTACCTCGGCCTGCGTTACGACCTGCCGAGCAAGACCAAGTT
>JAEZVV010000063.1 GCA_023443095.1 Pseudomonadota bacterium | reverse complement strand
AGACCTGCACCTTGTCGCCGTTCTTGATGCCGCGCTTGCCCGCGTCGACCGGGTTGATCAGCAGCAGGTCGGGGTGCAACTCGCGCAGCCACGGAATGTTGTGGTAGGTCGAGTGGGTGCGGCCGTGACCGTGCAGACCAAAGGCCTGGAGCGGGAACTGCTTGGCCTTGGGGTCGAGGTGGCTTTCGAAGGTGGTGACGTATTGCGGCAGCGGCGAAATGACGTCGCCCTTGGGCAGGTTCCATTCGGCCGCGATCTTGGCCAGGCGCTCGGAGTAGATCTCGATCTTGCCCGAGGGGGTCTTGAGCTTGTTCTTGACCGGATCCTCGCGGAAGCTCTTGAGAGCGATCGGATCCTTGCCCTTGCCCGGCATCTTGACGATGCCCTGCTTCCAGAACTCGGCAAACGGCGGCAGTTCGGCGTGTTTCTTGCGAGTCTCTTCGTAACACCACTCGACCCACTGCTCCTGCGTGCGGCCTTCGGTGAACTTGTCCTCGAGGCCGAAGCGCTTAGCCAGGCCACGGCAGATCTCGTAGGACGAGCGCTGCTCCCACTGCGGCTTGACCGCTTGCTGCATCGCCACCAGGAAGGTGCTGGTGCCGCTGGCGTAACCGTCGGCCGCGAAGTCGGTGGTTTCCTGCTGCATCACGTCAGGCAGCAGGATGTCGGCGTAACGCGCCGAGGGCGTCATCTGGTTCTCGATCACCAGGATGAACTCGCACTTGCTCTCGTCCTGCAGAATCTTGTGCGTGCGGTTGGTGTCCGAGTGCTGGTTGATCAGCGTATTGGTCGCGTGGTTCCACAGGAACTTGATGCCGGTCTTGAGCTGCTCGACACCGCGGATGCCGTCGCTCTTGGCGGTCATCGTTTCGCCGCGAATGATGGCGTCGGTCCACAGGAAGAACGGGATGCTCGCCTTGACCGGGTTCTTGCCGGTCGGCAGGCCGACATCGCCCAGGCCGACGTCGCCTTCGCGGGCGCCGGTGTTGGTGCCGGGCAGACCGATGTTGCCAGTGAGGATGGGCAGCATCGCGATCGCACGCACGGTCTGCTCGCCGTTGGCCTGGCGCTGCGGGCCGTAACCCTGGGACACGAAGACGGGCGAGGTGGTGGCGATCTCGCGCGCGAGGCGGACGATGGTCTCTTCGCTCACGCCCGTGATCTTCGAACCCCAGGCCGGCGTCTTGGCGGTCTTGTCAGCGCTCTTGCCGAGGATGTAGCTCTTGTAGTCGCCGTTCTTGGGCGCCCCGGCCGGCAGCGACTTCTCGTCGTAGCCCAGGCAATACGTGTCGAGGAACTTCTGGTTGACCAGGTTCTCGGTGATCATCACGTAGGCCATCGCCTCGCACAGCGCGGCGTCGGTACCCGGCCGGATCGCGACCCACTCGTCTTCCTTGCCGAGCGTCGAGTCGGTGTAGATCGGATCGATGAAGATGGTGCGGACCTTGGCCGCATCCTTGGCGCACTGGAACTCCCAGCCCTTGCCGCCGCCCGACTGGCGGGTCACCAGCGGGTTGTTGCCGAAGCTCACGTAGAGCTTGGCGTTGGCCACTTCGGTCATGTAGCTGCCGTTGCCGCCGTAGCCGTAGGTGTAGGGCATGCCTTCGCGGATCTGGGCGCTCGAATACGTGCCGTACATGTTCAGGCAGCCGCCGAGCAGGTTGATCAGGCGCAGGTTGGGGTTCTTGCCCGAGACCAGCTGGTAGGTGCCCGAGGCGTATTGGAAGTAGACGGCTTCGTTGCCGTATTTCTCGATCGTGCCCTTGAGCTTGGCCGCGACGATGTCGAGCGCCTCGTCCCAGCTGATGCGCTCGAACTTGCCTTCGCCGCGCTTGCCGACCCGCTTCATCGGGTACTTCAGACGCTCGGCGCTGTAGAGGCGCTGGCGCATCGAACGGCCGCGCACGCAGGCGCGCACGTGCGGAATGGCGGTGGGCGAGGCGCAGGCGTCGGCGCCGGTGTTCTCCGGCTCGATGCGGATCACCTGACCGTTCTTGCTCACCACCTTGATCGGGCAGCGGCTGCCGCAGTTCACGGTGCACGAACTCCAGGTCGAGACCTCGACGTCGCGCACGGCGTCGGCCACGGCCTGCGCCATTGCCGTCAGCGGGAATTGCAGCGAGACACCACCGGCCACAAGAGCCGAGTTCTTCAAGAAGCCACGGCGGGACTGGTCACAGCCAGTGCTATTCCAAGGCATTGCGTTTCTCCAAGATTCATTTGTCGGATCGACACTGGAATGCCCCCCCGATTCGGTGTCGGTTCCCCTTTCGCCCGACGTTCGGTTACCCATCAATAGATAGCTTGATTCACATGAAGCAGTCGGCCCGGCATCGCGTATTTACTGATTCACAGTTCGGCCCGCGTGACAGCCGATTACACGCTGCATCAGCCACTCGAGGCCGGGCTGGCCGCCGCTCTCTGCTTGGCAAGGCCGGCACGCAAGCGGGCATGAAAAAAGGGGCGCCGCCCTGCGGCGACGCCCCTTTGTTAGCTAAGCCAGCCGACGCTTACGCGTACACCGTGCCGCTCTTGTCGCCCACCGGACGGGCCTTGCGCGGCGCCTTCACAATCAGCGCCGGCTTGGTCTTCGCGGGCGACGGCAGCGGCGCGATCGCCGCGCTCTTGCCGTACTTCTTCTCCAGCTCCTTGATGTCGCCAAAATCGAGCGCCCGCTGCGGACAGCTCTCCACGCAGCTCGGCAGCTTACCTTCGGCCAGACGATCCACGCAGGCGTCGCACTTGCTCATCTTGCCCGCCTTCTCGTCGAACTGCGGCGCCCCGTACGGACACGCGGTCGCGCACAGCTTGCAGCCAATGCACTTCTTCTGGTCAATCA
>JAEZVV010000061.1 GCA_023443095.1 Pseudomonadota bacterium | reverse complement strand
GACCAGCGCTGCCAGCTCGACTCGAAATCAGGGCCGACCCGGAACACGAAGGTCGAATACACGCTGGAGCCGCTCGCATACACATGCGAGAGGTGGGTGTAGACGTGGCAGCGTTCGCCGTGGCGGGCGAGTGCGGCGCGGCCCGCGCGTTCGATCGCGGCGACCATGGCATCGGTGCCGGCCCAGGGCAGGGCGGTCTCCATCGTGTCGACCGCGTAACCCGCTTCCCACAAGGTGTTGCGCAGATAGACCCCGGCAAAACGCTTGGCCTGCCATTTCTTGCCGAGCAGAGTTCCGGTCGAGACGCCGCCATGGACGCGCAGGATGGCGCCCGCCTCGCGTGCACTCGCCGCGACCTGGGCGCGGCTGCCGGTGAGCCCCATGAAAAGCAGGCATTTGTCCGGGCCCGCCCCGCGCAGGGCCAGGTAGCGCTCGAGCCAGGCGATCGGACCCTCGTGCCCGGCGAGCTTAAGCGTGGTCAGGGTCTCGGTCGGGTTGGCCAGGCGCAGCATCGACAGGGCGCAGCGGGACTGGGCCAGGGCGCGCACCGCCGCCACCGCGCGCCGCCAGTCGGGCAGGAAGACGCCGACGAAGCGTTCGGCCTCGGGCAGGCGCGAGACCCGCACCACCGCCTCGGTCAACACGCCGAGCCGCCCCTCCGAACCCAGCACCCATTCGCGCAGGTCGGGGCCGGCGGCGCTGGCCGGAAAGGGCGGCAGCTCGAGCTCGCCGCGCGGGCTCAGCAGGGTGCCGCCGGCAAAGAGTTGTTCGATGCGGCCGTAGCGCAGCGATTGCTGGCCCGAGGAGCGGGTGGTGATCCAGCCGCCGAGGCTGGCGTATTCGAAGCTCTGCGGATAGTGGCCGAGCATGAAGCCGCGCGCCCGCAGCTGCGCCTCGAGGTCGGGCCCGCGCACCCCGGCCTGGAAACGAGCGAGCTGGGTCTCGGGGTCGAGCCAGAGCAGGCGCCGCATGCGGCTGAGGTTGAGCGTGAGCACCGGACGTTCGCCCGCCGGCGGCGCCAGGTGCCCGACCACGCTGGTCGCGCCGCCGCAGGGGATCACCACCGCGCCGATCTGCGCCGCCCAGTCGAGCAGCTGGCGCACCTCGCCCGCGTGTTCGGGAAAAGCGACGCCGTCGGTGAGGCGGTCGATCCGGCCGAAACGCAGCCGGATCCAGTCGCCGCCGCTCTGCCCCACCCCCGAAGCCAGCCGCGCGGAGGCCGAGCGATCAACTTGCGGGTGCGCGGGCAGGCGCGAAGGCAGGTCGCGTTCGATCGCCGCACACACGGCCGCAAGCTCGGCATCGACCGGGACCTGCGGCGGACCCACTCGCTCGGCCAGAAAAGCCAGCGCCGACGGCGGAAGTTCGGCCGCCATCGTCTCTTCGCCCCAACCGTTCCAGCGTCGCCCCACCCTATACTCCGCCCAGTTTTTGTGACGCCGCACGCTAGCCTGCCGCTGCTCGGCCCGCTTGTCGGGAGCCGCCAGCCGACTTGTTGAATCAAGCCAGCCCATGAACGCTCCCGCCTCCCCTGCCGGCCTGCCGCCGCCCGACCAGGCCCGCGTCGTCGGCGCCTACGCCCAGGCGGCGATCGACTGCGCCGCCGCAGCCGGCCTGGATCGAGCCCGGCTCGGCCTGCCGGCCGCCGCTCCCGATTCGATGCCCGCGGCCGACTACGTCGCCCTGCTCGAACGCGCCGCTTTGCTGACGGGCGACGACTGCTTCGGTCTGCACGTGGGCGAACACATGCGTCTGTCGACCTTCTCGAGCTACGGCCACGTCTTGCTGTCCTGCGCCACCTTCGGCGCGGCGGCGGCCCAGACCGTCCGCTTCGAGAGCCTGGCGCACGACCTCGGCCGCACCGAACTGGTGGTCGAGGGCGATGTCGGGATCTACCGCTGGCGCAGTCCGTGGCTGGACCGTCCGGGGGCGCGTCACCTGGCCGAGAGCGTGATGGCGGGCATCATGAGTTTCGTGAACTGGCTGGCGCACCGGCGCCTGCCAGTGATCGAGCTGGCGTTCTGCCACGCGGCGCCGGGCGCGCTCACCGAATACGAGCGGATCTTTGCCGCGCCGGTGCGTTTTGGCGCGACGCTCACCGAGGCGAGATTCCCGGCTGCCGTGCTGGCCGCGCCGATCCCGCACGCCGACACCAGCCTCTTCCCGCTGCTCGAGCGCCACGCCGCCCAGCTGCTCGTCACCCGCGAACGCGAGTCGCACGAACCGCGCCTGCTGCGCCAGGTGCGGGACCGCATCGTGCGCCTGCTGGCGCAGGACCGGGCGAACCTGGCCGAAGTCGCCGCCGGGCTGGCGCTGCCGGCCCGGACCCTGCAGCGCCGGCTGAGTCAAGCCGGCACCAGCTACCAGCAGCTGCTGGCGGGCACCCGGCGCGACCTGGCGGACCAATACCTGTTGGACGCCAGCCTCTCGCTCACCGAAATCGCCTTCCTGCTGGGATTTCACGAACAGAGTTCGTTCACCCACAGCTTCCGCGACTGGCACGGCTGCTCGCCGCAGCAGTGGCGGGAGCGGCAGCGCCGCGCCGCCGCCTGAACCCGGCCCCGCTCAGCGTTCCGCGTCTTCGCCGATGCGCAGCAGCAGGCGGGCGACTTCGGCGGCCGAGCGCAGGTCGAGCTTGCGGCAGGCGTTGCCGCGGTGGACCTGGACCGTCTTCTCGCTGATGCCCAGGCGGTCGGCCACCAGCTTGTTCGGCAGGCCGGCTCCCACCAGACGCATCACGTCTTTTTCGCGCAGGGTCAGGGTGTCGAAGCGCTGGCGCTCGCCCGCCCGCTCCTGCCTCGCCTCGCGCCCGGCCAGGTCGCGTGCGACGGCCGCGGCCACCGCGTCGAGCAGGCGCTGGTCGTCGACCGGCTTTTGCAGGAAATCGCAGGCGCCGCGCTTCAAGGTGTGGACCGCCATGTCGATGTCGCCATGAGCGGAGATGAACACGATCGGCAGTTCGATGCCGCGCTCGAGCATGTTGTCCTGGAGTTCGAGCCCCGACATCGCCGGCATACGCACGTCGAGCAGCAGGCAGCCCGGCTCGGCGCCGTCGTCGGCCGCCAGGAACTCGAGCGCATCGGCATAAGCGCGCACTCGCCAGCCTTCGCCTTCGAGCAGAAAGACCCAGGAGCGGCGCATCGCGTCGTCGTCGTCGACCACCCGCACCAGGGCGTCCTTGTCTCTAGCCATCTCGGTCCTCCAAGGCCGGCAGATCGAAACCCACTTCCAGCCCCTGGGGCAAGCGCCGCCGGGCGTCGAGCCGGCCGCCGTGCGCCTCGGCGATGCGGGCCGCGATCGCTAGGCCCAGGCCCAGGCCGTCGGGTTTCTTGGTGTTGAGCGGGGTGAAGAGCCCGGCCATCTGGACATCATCGAGCGCGGGGCCGTTGTCGGCCACCCCCAGCCACCAGCGCTGACCGCGCCGGGCCAGGCGCAGCTCGATCGCCGGCAGGGCTTCACCGGCCGTGGCGTCGGCGGCGTTCTTGAGCAGGTTGAGGATCAGCAGCTCGATTTCGAGCGGATCGGCCTCAACCCAGGCCGGGCCTTCGAGCCGGCGCGCCACCGGCGCCGGCGAGCGGCCGCTGCGCTCGAACAGGTCGGCCGCGGCGGCCGCCACCCGCGCCAGGTCGACTGACTCGCGTTGCGGTTCGCGGCGCCGGGCGTAAGCGCGGACATGGTCGACGATATCGGCCGCCCGGGTCGACTGGGTAGCGACCTCGTCCATGACCTGGGCCACGATGTCGGGGTCGACCGGGCCGCGCTCGAGACGGCGCTTGAGCCCGCGCGAGAAGTTCGAGATCGCGGCCAAGGGCTGCTTGAGTTCGTGAGCGAACATGCTCGACATCTGGCCGACCACGCCGGCGCGTTCGAGCGCCTCGATCCGGCTGCGGCTGGCGCGGGCCGCGGCCTCCATGTCGTCGCGCTCGAGCAGGGCGCGGCGCAGGTCGGCGGTACGCCGGCGCACCAGGGCCGAGGCGAGCACCAGATGGGCGATCCCGCCGACCACCAGCAGGGCGAGGAACATCAGCCACGGCCAGTGGCGCTGGACCAGGCCGGCGAGCGTCCATTCGCGCAGGTACTGGTAAGGCCCGATCTTCAGTTCGCGAAACAGCTGGTCGACCGGGCCGAAATCGCTCGCGATGCTCCACTCCTGGCCGTCGGCGGTGGGCGCCATGGTCAGCAGCGCCGCCGTCACCTGCTTGGACAGGGCCGAACCCGCGACCGGCAGCGAGGCGAAGGTCCAGTCGGGGTAGAGCTCGGTCGAATGGCGGCAGCGGAAACCGGCCTCGCTGCGTTCGCCTATCACCCGGATCGCGCCCACGGGCAGGGAGCCGGCCTGCTCCATCTCCTCGACCAGGCAGGCGCGCACGATGCCGGCGTCGACGCGGCCGGCCAGCACTTCGTCGAGCACGTTCTGCATCGGATAGAGCGAAAAGCTGAGGCGGCCGAAGTAGGCCTCGGGATCGTGGCCGCGCCGCTGGATCTCCCCCAGCGCGATCTGGTAGCCGCCGAACGCGGTCGGCGCCACCGCCATCACCGAGCGGCCGGCCAGATCGGACAGGTCGCGCAGCTCGCTGCGCTCGGCCCTCACCACGAAGGCCGAGGCCATCGAGCGGTTGGGGTCGTCGGCCTGAGGAATCTTGAGCGTGGCAAGGTGGCGCGCATGCGCCGATTTTTCGGCCGCGGCGTAAAAGCCGCTGTTGGCGACGAAAAAATCGAGCCGCTTCTCGGCCACCGCCCGCTGCAGGCCGGGCAGGTCGTAGTAGCTGACTTCGAGTCGACGCTCGCCCAGCGCGACGCGCAGGCGGGCCACGGTGGCGGCAAAGGCCGCCCGGGTGTCGCCCAGGCCGAGCGTGGCCAGGATGCCCAGTCGCACCGGTGCGGCGGGCGCGGCGCGGACGGGCAGCGCCGCCCCGACCAGAACCAGGGCCAGCAGGATCCGAAGAAGGAAAGCCATGCTTCGACTATGCGGTCAGGCGTCTCCCAGCTCGATCAGAGCTTCCACCCAGTCCGCCCGATCGACCCGCAGGAATTCCCGCACCAGGCCGAGCACACCACCGTACCAACCCGCAGCGTCGATCTCGTCAACGGCGGCCGCAAGCCTCCCCACCCAGGGCAGCAGGTGCGAATCGAGAAACTCGCGCTGCCCCTGCAGATAACTCAGGCGCCGCTGCGGCTCGGCGCGCAGGGCCTCGTCGGTGAGCGAAGCCATGAAGGCGAGCTGCAGGCCAAGGTGGTCCTCGGGTTCGCGGCAGCCGTCGTCGCAGCCCATGCCGAAGCGGGTGTAGAAGGCGAGCGTCTCGTCGCGCGGCGCCTGCATGGCGAGGCCCTCGGGCGAGCGGAACACCGACTCGTAGGGCGCAACCGCGCCATGGCCGACCAGGAAGGTGCGGGCGTAATCGCGAGCGAGCGAGTCGAGATCGACTTCGCCCGCGTCGAGCCGGGCGAGCTGCGACTTCATCCGGCCGACCGCGCCCATGAGCTCGAGGTCGTCCACCGCGACACCGAGCCGCTCGCAGGCCGCGAGCGATTCGCGCAGAGCGCCGATGTGTTCGGCGTCGGCCTCGACCAGGACCGCGCGCCCCAGCACGTAATACAGCGAGGCGCGCAGGGCGAGCAGCGCCGCGGCCCCGCGGCGGATCTCGACGCTGCTCATCAAGCCCTCGGCGCGCGGGCGCGGAAGAGGATGCTGGGTCCGGTCCTGGCCACGTCTTCGGCCTTGAACCCGGTCGCCGTCGGCGTCGCCTGCGGGTATTTGCGGCGCAGCTCCTCGAGCGGGCCGAAGTCGAGCGCGCGGTTGGGGCACGAAGCCACGCAAGCGGGCTTGAGTCCTTCGCGCAGCCGGTCGACACACATCGTGCATTTGGTCATGCGCGGGCGCTTGGGGTCGCTGTATTCGTATTTGGCCGGATCGTCGTAATACTGCGGCACACCCCAGGGACAGGCCTCGCGGCAGGCGCCGCAGGAAACGCAGGCGGCGGAGTCGACCAGCACCGCGCCGAACTCGGGATCCTTGCGGATCGCCTGCACCGGACAGACCGGCACGCAGGCGGGCTTTTCGCAGTGGTTGCAGCCCAGCGACAGGCTCACCGCATCGACCCGCGGCGGGACCGTCCCGAACTCGAAGGTCGTCACCCGGCGCCAGTTTTCCTTCATGTCGTAGCGGCGGAACTCGGCGTAGTTCTGGCCGCTGCCGGCCGGACCCTCCCAGCCGCCCGGCGTGGCATAGAGACGGCCGCGTTCCTCGCCCATCTCGCCATGGATGGCGCGGTCGCCGCGCTTGTCCTCGTTCCATTCCTTGCACGCCACGGTGCAGGCCTTGCAGCCCAGACAGCGCGTCTGGTCGAAGTAGAAACCCCATTGACTCATGTTCTTGCTCCCGGTCAGCGCGGCTTGACCTTGCTGACTTCGCACAGGTTGCCGCCGGCGGCAAAACCGCCGCTTTTGTTCGTAAATGCCGAGATCACCGGATCGCCGGCGCCGACTTCGCGGTCGGTGGTAAGCGAGTTGGTGTTGCCGCCCACGTCCACCGGAACGCGATGCGGCTCGGGTTTGCCATCGCCGTCGAGGTCGAACCAGGCCTCGTAGGTCTCGGTGCTGCTGGGGCGGTACCAAGCGCCTTCGCCGATCGAAATCACGCCCGGCATCAGGCGGCGGGTGAGGCGGGCGGGAATACGCATGCAGCCGGCGTCGTTGTAGACGTAGACCAGGTCACCGTCCTTGATGCCGCGGACCTCGGCGTCGATCGGATGGAGCTCGACGACGTGCGGGTGCTGGTCCTTGAGCAGGGCGATGTTGTCGAAGCTCGAATGCGCGCGCTGCACCAGGTGCGGCGTGACGTACTGCAGGCCGTAGGCGATGCCCTTGGCGCCCTTCTTCTGCGCGAGCACGTCTTCGTAACCCTCGGGCGGGCGGACGTATTGCGCGCGGTGCACGCCGTCGACGCCGCGCTTGCGCTCGGCGAGGAAGGGCGAATAGAAGTTGATGCGGCCGGTGTCGGTCGGGAACTTGCCCGGCTCGAAGCTCGCGGCGTGGATGAAGGTCTGGCCGAGCGGGGTCGGCAGCTGGAAGTTGGCGCGCTCCCGCATTTCCTCGAAGCTCGGCAGCTTGAGATCCGGGTTGATCTTGCGGTAGCTCTCCGGCAGCGACGCGCCTGCCCACTGGGCGCGCATGATGTCCGCGTCGCTCTTGCCCTTGCGGCCGAAGTCCAGGCCGATGCGCGCGGCGATCATCTCGTTGATGCGCCAGTCGGGCTGGCATTCGTAGAGCGGACGGATCACCTGGTTGACGACGTTGATGTCGGCCTTGATCCGGCTGCCCGAGAACTGGCTCTGCTCGAAGCCGGTGGCCGAGGGCAGGACCAGGTCGGACCAGCGCGCGGTCGAGCTCATGAACCACTCGTACGAGATGATGCTGTGCGGCTTTTTCCAGGCGGAAAGCTTGGGGTTGATCGCCGAACGCTGGTTGAACTCGTCGGCCGAACCGCCGCCGCGCCAGATCATGTCGATCTCAAGACGAGGATCGGGGCCGAGGTCGATCCCGTTCATGAGCTTGACGTCGGCGCGCAGCTGCTCGGCGCTGCGGTTGTCGCGGCCGCTCATCAGCACCTTGGTGCTCATGTAGCGCGAGAACAGGATGGGTTTGTGTTTCTTCAGCGAGGAGAGCGCCGGCGCCTTGCCGAGCTTGACCGCGTAGCCGTCGTTGTTGCTCAGGGTGCCAATGCCGCCGCCGCGGCGGGTGACGTTGCCGGTCATCGCCGCCAGGGCGATCACCAGCCAGCTGTAGAACAGACCGTTGCCGGTGCGCTGCGCACCGCCCGAGGTCCAGCCGGCGTAGATGCAGGCCGGGCCGGCCTTGGCGTAGGCCAGAGCCAGCGCCTCGATGGTCGCCGCCGGCACGCCGGTGAGCAGCGCCGCCCAGCGCAGGACGCCTTCCTCGCCGCCGTGCTCCTTCTGCAGATCGTCGAGGTACTCGACGAAGGACTGACCTTCGGGCACGGTGAAGCGGGTGCCGGCATAAGCCTTGCCCGTGACCGGATGTTTGGCGGGCGACTGGCTCAGCACCGAGTCGTTCGGGAAGAAACCAAAGCAGTACTGGCGCAGGTAGGCCTCGTCGTGCAGGCGGCGGCGGTAGATGGTGTTGGCCATCGCCACCAGCAAAGCACCGTCGGTGCCTGGCCGGACCGCGATCCACGGCGGCACCTCGCCGGTGCCGGTCGCCATCGTCGCCGCGGTGGCGCTGTAGCGCGAATCGACAACCACGATCGGCACCCCGGACTCGCGCGCCTTGGTCATCAGGAAGGTTAGATGGGGCGAACTCGCCTGCGGGTCGGCCGACCAGACGATGATCAGCTTGCTGTTGAGCATGTCGATCGGCGGGTGGCCCTTGACGTTCCAGCCGATCGCCGCGTTCAAGGCATCGGTCAGATTGCCGGCCGAGTGGTGGCCGTAGTTGCCCAGCGCCGTGCCCATGAAGGGCAGGAGCGTCTGGCCGATCTCCCAGGCCGGCAGGTAGCCCAGCTGCCGGCCGCGCTCCCGCACCCGTTCGAGGCGGGCAGCGATGTCGTCGACGGCCTCGTCCCAGCTGATGCGGCGGAAGCCCGCCAGGTTGCCGCGTTCGATGGTCTGCTTGAGCGGGTACTTGAGACGGTCGGGCGAATAGACCCGCTTGCGTTCGGCGTAACCCTTGATGCAGGCGCGGCGCTGGATCTGGCCGATCGACTCGTCGGCCCCACATTCGCCGCGCGCCACGTCGCCGGCCGAGGTGAGCTTGATCAGGCGGCCGTGTTTGACATGGGCCTTGAGGATGCACGAACCGTGGCAATGCACGTCGTGGAAGGTCATCACGGTCTTGACCTCGGGGTCGAAGACCAGGCCGTCGCGCACGCGCAGCGGCGAGGGCCCGAGCTTGGCAAGCGCCGCTCCCGGGCCGGCGTAAAGCAGGGAGCCGGCCGACGCTGCGCCGAGCAGCGTCAGAAAGCGGCGGCGCGATGGGACGCCGTCCGCTGTGGCAAGGCCTTCGTTCATGTGGAATCTCTCCAGGCTGGTTGGCTCGGCAGGCCCGCATTCAGCACGAGTCCGCTCGATGGACGGAGGGATGGTCGGCTCATGCCCGGCGCCGCGCCATTGGATGAGTGGCTTAAGACACTTGCCTTAAGGACAGACCCGCCCGCCGCCGCTGTCGCGGCCAACCAACGCCTTCCTGCGCCGGGCAGGCCCTGGCTTGCGTGGATCTGCCGCGAGGACAAGCCTTAGACGTTCACACAACCGGAAGCCGCCATGACCGAACAACTCAGCAAGTCTTCCCTCCTGAGCCTCGCCAGCCCGTACGACATCGAGTCGACCTGCCAGAAGATCGGCGCCGCACTCGCCCCCCTCGGCTTCACGCTTTTGTTCACGGTCGACCATGCCGCCGCGGCCGCCAAGGTCGGCATCGTGATGCCCGCCACCCGCGTGCTTTTCTTCGGCAACCCCGCCAACGGTTCGCCGCTGATACTGCAGGCGCCGACGCTGGCGATCGACCTACCGGCGCGGGTGCTGGTGGCCCAGGACGCGAGCAGCAAGGTCAAGGTCAGCTGGAACGACCCGACCTTCCTGCAGCAGCGCCACGGCCTGTCGGCGCCGCCCTTGGCTGCGCTGGGCCAAACCTTGGCGAGCGCACTCGCCTGAGCCGGGCGGCACGGGTCGTAGAATCGGCGGGCCACTCCACGGACCGCCGCCATGAACACCAAGACCTACGAAGCCGTTCCCGCCCACCGCGTCGCCTTCCTCGGGCTGGGCGTGATGGGCTACCCGATGGCCGGGCACCTTGCCCGCGCCGGCCACCACGTCTGCGTCTACAACCGCAGCACGGCCAAGGCCGAACGCTGGGTCGAGGACTTCGGCGGCCGCTTCGCCCTCACCCCGCGCGAAGCCGTGACCAATGCCGACATCGTGTTTGCTTGCGTCGGCAACGACGACGACCTGAAAAGCGTGGTGCTCGGCGAAAACGGCGCCTACGCCGGCATGAAGCCGGGCGCGATCTTCTGGGACTCGACCACCGCCTCGGCCCAGGTCGCGCGCGAGCTCTCGACCCTCGGCGCCGAACGCGGGCTGGTTTTCATCGACGCCCCGGTCTCGGGTGGCCAGGCCGGAGCTGTCAACGGCGTGTTGACCGTGATGGCGGGCGGCGACGCGGCCGCGTTCGAACGCGCCCAGCCGGTGGCGATGGCTTTCGCCCGCGCCGTGACCCGCATCGGCGACTCGGGCGCGGGCCAGCTCGCCAAGATGGTCAACCAGCTGTGTATCGCCGGCATCGTCCAGGGTCTGGCCGAGGGCATCGCTTTCGGCCAGGCCGCGGGCCTTGACATGAAACTCGTGCTCGACGTGATCGGCAAAGGCGCGGCGCAGAGCTGGCAGATGGAAAACCGCGGCAAGACCATGGTCGACGGCGAGTTCGACTTCGGCTTCGCGGTCGACTGGATGCGCAAGGACCTCGGCCTGTGCCTGGCCGAAGCCCGCTGCAACGGCGCCCGCCTGCCGGTGGGCGCCCTGGTCGACCAGTTCTACGCCGACGTGCAAGCGATGGGCGGCCGGCGCTGGGACACCTCGAGCCTGATCAAGCGCCTGCAGCCGGGCAAGGACTGACATCGAGTTGCCGCCGGTGCTAAGCCGGCGGCAGCCCGCCCGCCGGTCACCGTCTGTCCATCGCTCGCCTGCGGCCGAGGCGGGCGCTCGGCCCCTTTCTTATGGCGGCCGCGGAGATTTTCCCCGCCGATGCACCCGGGTTTTCTCGACCCTCGCCTCCGTTTTTCCCGCCCCTCTCCAGAAGATTTTCCACGCGCCGTCACAAAGCCTTCTGATCGGCCGGCTTCCAATATCGATTGGCCGGATTTCGACACCGGCAGCCGCACCGGCTGCCTAGACTTTCCTCGCAGTTCAGCCGCAGAACAAAAGCTGGAACCGGGCTCGCTCCCGTGTTTTTCTGGCAGCTGCGAAAACCCGTTTCGCAACGGCTGAGCCCCCCGACCAACCGAGGAAAATGTCATGGAACATGAAAAAGACGCCGTCGGACGCCGCTCGTTTCTCAAGGGCGGGCTGGGTGTTGGCCTAGGCACTGCCGCGCTGATATCGAGCGCGACCGCCCACGCCCAATCCGCTCCCGCCAAAAACACCAAAACCGAGGGTTACGACACGGTCGTCGTCGGTGCCGGCTGCGCCGGACTTGCCTGCGCGATTGAAGCGCACGACCGTGGTGCCAAGGTGGTTTTGCTCGAAAAAATGGATCGCCCGGACGGCAACACCATTTATTCGTCGGGCCGTTTTGCCGGAGTCGGCAGCCGGTTTCAGAAAGACACCGGAGAAAATGTCGACGAATTCGTCAAGGACATGCTCCACCTGTCGCACAACCGCGGCGACGCCAACCTGCTGCGTGCGTATGCCGAGCTATCCGGTGAATCGATCGATTGGCTGATCGACCTGGGAGTTCCTCTCAAGCTGGTTAAGAACCTGCCACATCCCTCGGGTTCGCGCTGCTTCTTTCTCAACGGCAACGGCATTACCGGTGGTTCGGTCCTGATGCGCGTCCTGCTGGCAGCGGCCAAACAACGAAATATCCCGATCCATTACAACACCAAGGCTTTCGAGCTGATCACCGACGAAAACAAGGCGGTCACCGGAGTTTTCACCCTCACCGATCGCGGCCCGAAGAACTACATGGCCAAAGGCGGGGTCGTGTTGACGACCGGCGGTTTCAGCGCCAACCCCGAGATGGTCGACATCTACATGGGCGACTGGGCCACCCGCCTGGCGGTGCGCGGCTCGCTGTGCACCACCGGCGAAAACATCCTGATGACAAAACCGCTGCACGCGCTGCTGGTCAACATGGACCAGTTTTATGCCGGCCCTATCGTTCCGGAAACCCACGCCAATCCGGCTCGGATCGGCAACTCGGCCTACGGGATCATCGTTTCTCTGCAGGGCAAGCGCTTCCTCGACGAAAACCTCGAACAGGCGCCGCGCTCGAAGAAAATCGCGCAGGCCACGCCGGACAACCGCAGCTTCATCATCGTCGACGCCAAAACCGACGATGAAGACATGATCCTGAGCAAGCTGCTCAAGCGTTTCGGTCGGCTCAACAGCCCGATCGCCAAGGGCAACACCCTGGAGGAAATGATCAAGGCCGCCGGCCTGCCGATGGAGGCGACCCTCGCCACGATCAAGGAGTTCAACGCCGCGGTGGCCGCCGGCACCACCGCCCAGCTCGATCCGCCACAGACGCGCAAAAAACCGCATCCGATCGCCACCGCACCGTTTTATGCCGTGCCCATGAGCGGCGGCATCGCCGCCACCTTCGGCGGACCCAAGATCGACACCTCGGCACGAATCGTCAACTTCGAGCGCCGCCCGATTCCGGGCCTGTATGCCGCCGGCAACGCGGCTGGCGGGGTCTGGTACGAGGCCGACATCGGCGGCAACCAGCTCGCCTCCGGACTGGTGTTCGGCCGCATTGCGGCGCGTGACAGCGCAGCGCGGGCCAAGGGCAAGAAGGCCTGAGTCAAGAACTTTCCGGAGAAACTAGGATGATCCACTTCAAGCTGTTTAGCGCAGTCTTCCTCACGGCTCTTGGCCTGTCGTTCGCAGCCGGGGCGGCCACCCCGACCACGCTGATCGACAAACACACGGCTCAAGGCGTGACCTGCCAGCAATGCCACCAGCAGAAAAATCCGGCCAAGCCGAAACCGGTAGCCACCGCCACCTGCTTCACCTGCCACGGCAGCCACGAAGCCCTGGCGCAGAAGACCAAGGACAAGGATCCCAACCCGCACTACACCCACATGGGCGACATGAACTGCAACGAGTGTCACCGCGTCCACACCCCGTCGGTGAACATGTGCTCGAGCTGCCACACGATCAAGATGCCTGTGCCTTGATCGCGCTGGAGCGCGCCGCCTGAGGCGGGTGGACCGGGATCCGGTCCACCCGTTTTTTCAGTCGGGCCTGGTAGCGGTCGGCTTGCCGAGCCCAACGAATGTCTGACCCGAACCCCCGACGCCGTCCGACCCATCCAGGCTAGATCCGGTCGCCACCAGCGCCGGATGACGCCGGGCTGTCTGCGTCTCGGGTTCGGCCGCCACCACGAGTTCGTCCATTGCGTGCTGCGAGCGCCGCTCCATGTAGCGCGCGGGCGAACATCCGGTCGCCTTCTTGAACATCGCTATAAACGAGCTCGGTGAGTCGTAGCCGAGGTCGGCGGCGATACGCTTGACCGACACTTTCTCGGCCAGCCAGCGTTGCGCCTGGATGATGTGGATCTGCTGGCGCCAGGCGCCAAAACTCATACCCAGCTTGTCCTTGACGAGGCGAGTGAAATTTCTCTCGCTCATCGCTAGGCGCCGCGCCCAGTCGGCCACCACCGCCCGATCCGCCGGCTTCTCCATCAAGGCGTCGGCCACCAGGCGCAGGCGCGCATCCTCCGGAATCGGCAGGAAGTCCTGTTCCGGCGAGATCGCGCTCAACTCATCCAGCAACACCGACACCAGCTTGCCGACGCGCTCGGTGGTGAGGTCTTGCTGCGGCAGGTGCGCCAGGTGCAGCGCCATCTCGACTTGCATGGGTGTGAGCGGCAGAAAGCAGCACTGGGTCGGCATCGAGGCGATCGCCGGATCGACGAACAGCATGCACATCTGGCCGTTGCTCGAGAGAAAGCTCCGGTGCAGCACGCCGTGCGGGATCCAAACTCCGCAGCGCGCCGGAACGATCCAGTCTCCGCCCAGAACTCGGCAAGTCACCTCCCCGTGCAGCGAAATCGCCAGCTGCCCCTTGAGGTGGCGATGGAAGAGCGGACTCGCATGTTCGTCGACCCCGTCAAACAGCAGCGCGCTCACGGGGATGCTCAGGTCGTCGGGACCGAACTCGAGGCGGGTGTATTTTTTTGGAGGGTGGAGTTTCATTGACATGCACCGCGCCAGACGACGTCGGATCCCGATGGCTTCCTGTACCTGAGCAGACGGAAGTCGCGTCTGAACCGTCCCGTGTTTTCTTTTGACGATCCGGCCCAAGCTCGCCGGCACCGTGCCGAGCGCGCGCGCCGCAAACGCGCCGCGCCCATCTTGCCGACAGCGGTCGACTCGCGAACAGCGTGGAATGCCCCAGGGCCACGCCGCTCCTTGTCTGCGATCAAGTGCCGCACGACCGACTGGCGCGGCGCCTGCCTCCGCCGAACGCATGAGGGCGACTCGGCCGCTGCGGCCGTCACCTTGTTACCCTTGGTCTCACACGAAAGACGAGACGACCATGCACGCCACCCTGCCCCTGCTGAAAGCCACCGACTTCCCGCCGCTAGCCCGCGGCCGGGTTCAGACCCTGCAGGTCAACCTCGGCTACACCTGCAACCAGACCTGTTTGCATTGCCACGTCAATGCCGGCCCCAACCGCAGCGAGCAGATGAGCCGGGCCAATGTCGACGCCGTGCTCGACCTCATCGTCGCCAAGGACATCAAGACACTCGACCTCACCGGCGGCGCACCCGAGCTCAACCTCCACTTCCGCGACCTGGTGCGCGAGGCGCGCGCCCGCGGCGTGCACGTGATCGACCGCTGCAACCTCACCATCCTGTTCGAGCCGGGCCAGGAAGACCTGGCCGAGTTCCTGGCGGCGCAGGGCGTGGAAGTGGTGGCCTCGCTGCCGTGTTACCTCGAGGACAACGTCGACCGTCAGCGCGGCGACGGCGTCTTCGCCAAGAGCCTGGCCGCGCTCAAGCGGCTCAACTCGCTCGGCTACGGCAACTCGGCCGAGCTGCCCCTGTCGCTCGTCTACAACCCGCAAGGTGCGAGCCTGCCGCCCGATCAGAAAAAACTCGAGGCCGATTACCGCCGCCTGCTGGGCGAGCAACACGGCATCGTCTTCACCCGGCTCTACGCGCTCGCCAACATGCCGATCGCTCGTTTCGGCTCGACCCTGGTGAGCAAGGGCACGTTCCGCGACTACATGGCCCTGCTGCGCAGCGCGCACCAGGACGCCAACCTGGCGCACGTGATGTGCCGCAGCCTGGTGAGCGTCGACTGGCAGGGCTTTCTCTACGACTGCGATTTCAACCAGATGCTCGGCCTGCCGCTGCGCGAGGAAGGCCGCGGTCACGGCCGCATCCACCTGACCGACTGGCTCGCGATGGACCTCGAAGGCAACCCGGTCATCGTCGCCGACCACTGCTACGGCTGCACCGCCGGCCAGGGTTCGTCCTGCGGCGGCGCCCTGGCCTAGGCCATGGCGCCCGGCCGCTCCTGCCCGCCGCACTACGGTTATTCGCCGCGGGTCTTCGCGCGGGCCCCCGATCTATCGGCCGAGGTGGTGTACGCGGTCGGCGGCCTCTACGGCAACCTCGACGCGCTCGATGCCATCGAAGCTCTCGCCGCGCGCGAGAAGCTCGAGCCTCGCCTCGTCTTCAACGGCGACTTCCATTGGTTCGACGCCGAACCCGGGCTGTTCGCCGAGGTCCAGCGCCGCGTGTCGCTGCACACGGCCTTGCGCGGCAACGTCGAGACCGAACTCGCCGCGGCCGACTCGGCGGCCGGCTGCGGCTGCGCCTACCCGGACTCGGTCGGTCCGGCCGAGGTCGAGCGCAGCAACACCATCCTGGCCCGCCTCAAGACCGTGGCGCAGGCGGGCGGCTACGGCCCGGCGCTCGCCGCCCTACCACCGCACGCCCTGGCCCGGGTGGGCGAGGCAAGCATAGCCATCGTCCACGGCGACGCCTGGTCGCTCGCCGGCTGGCGCTTCGCCCACGACGCCTTGCACGAGGGCGAGGAGCTGGGTCTTGGCGCCGCGCTCGAACTCGCCGCAGTCGACGGTTTCGCCTGCTCGCACACCTGCGCGCCGGCGCTCAAGGCGCTCGAACGCGGCTTCGTCGTCAACAACGGCGCGGCCGGCATGGCCAACTTCGCCCACACCCCGGGCGGCGTGATCACCCGCCTCGCCTGCCGCCCTCTGCCTGCGGCGCTCGCGCCCTACCGCCTCTACGGCCTGGTCGAAGCCGGCCTGTGGGTCGACGCCTTGCGGGTCGACTTCGACCTCGGCGCCTGGATCGCCCGTTTCGATTCGATCTGGCCGGCCGGCTCGGCCGCTGCGCTGTCCTACCGCGAGCGGCTCGTCCGGGGCCCCGGCTTTTCGATCGCCCAGGCCCTGGGGCGGGAGCGAGCGACCTGTGGCTGAGCGCCCGTCCGCCCCCTCTTCTTCGCGCCGGCCACCACCGGCCAGACTGTCCATGCCGATGAAACGCCTGGTCCTGCTCGCCGCCATCGCCGTCGCGATCGCCGCGTTTTTTGTGTTCGACCTCGACCGCTATCTCAGCCGCGAGTTCCTGCTCGCCAACAAGGCCGCGATCGAAGCGGCCTACGAAGCCCATCCGTGGCGGACCGCGCTCGCCTACTTCGCGCTTTATGTCGCCGTGGCCGGACTGTCGCTGCCCGGCGCCACCGTGCTCACGCTCGCCGGCGGCGCGGTGTTCGGGACGATCAAGGGCGTGATCCTGATCTCCTTCGCCTCGACCCTGGGCGCGACCGTCGCCTTTCTGATCTCCCGCTTCCTGCTCGCCGACTGGGTGCGCCGCCGGCTCGGCAACCGGCTTGCGCGCATCGACGCCGGCTTCGAACGCGAAGGTCCGTTCTACCTGTTCGCTCTGCGCCTGGTGCCGCTTTTCCCGTTCTGGCTGGTCAACCTGGCGATGGGCCTCACGCGTTTGAAGCCGCTCACCTATCTGTGGGTGAGCCAGCTCGGCATGTTGCCGGCGACCATCGCCTACACCTACGCCGGCGCCCAGCTCGGCGCCTTCAAGCTCTCGGCTGGGCTGATTCTCGCCTTCGTCGCTCTCGGCCTGCTGCCGCTCGCGGCCAAACGCGCGCTCGACGCTCTGCGCGCCCGCCGCGTCTACTCGCGCCGGAAGCGGCCGGCAAGCTACGACTACAACCTGGTCGTGATCGGCGCCGGTTCGGCCGGGCTGGTGAGCTCGCTGATCGGCGCGGCCACCCGCGCCAAGGTCGCCCTGGTCGAGCGCGAAACCATGGGCGGCGACTGCCTCAACACCGGCTGCGTGCCGAGCAAGGCGCTGATCCGCAGCGCCCGCTTCGCGCACGACCTGGCTCGGCACCAAGCCCTGGGGCTGCCCGAAGCCAGCGGCACGCCGGACTTTGCTGCCGCGATGGAAAGGGTGCGGCGGGTGATACAGCGCATCGCCCCGCACGATTCGGTCGAGCGTTACACCGGGCTCGGGGTCGAGGTGTTCCAGGGCGAAGCGAGGATCAGCTCGCCCTGGACGGTCGAAGTATCGACCGCCGATGGGCCGCGGACCCTGTGCACCAAGGGCATCGTGATCGCCACCGGGGCCCGGCCCCTGGTTCCGCCCATCGCCGGGATCGAGGAGGTCGGCTACCTCACCTCGGATACGGTATGGAGCCTGAGCGAGAACCCCGGCCGCCTGCTGATCCTGGGTGCCGGCCCGATCGGCTGCGAACTGGCGCAGGCGATGGCGCGGCTGGGCGTGGCCGTGACCCTGCTCGACCAGGGCCCGCGGCTGCTGCCGCGCGAAGACGAGGAGGTCTCGGCCTTCGTCCGCTCACAACTGGAGGCGGCCGGGGTCAAGGTGCTCACCGGCCACCGCGCCAAGGCCTTCGTCACCACCGGGGCGGACAAACAGCTGGTTGCCGACAGCACCGACGAACGTGGCGGCACGGTCGAAGTGCGCCTGGCTTTCGACCAACTGCTGGTGGCGATCGGACGAGTGGCCAACACCAGCGGTCTGGGACTCGAGGAACTGGGCATCGCCACCACCCACAGCCGCACGGTCGAGACCGACGACGGCCTGCAGACGATCTACCCCAACATTACTGCCGCCGGCGACGTCGCCGGCCCCTGGCAGTTCACCCATACCGCCTCGCACCAGGCCTGGACCGCCGCGGCCAACGCCTTGTTCGGCAGCTTCCGGCGCACGCGTCTGGACAGCCGCGCCGTCCCCTGGTGCACCTACGTCGACCCCGAAGTGGCGCGAGTCGGCCTCAATGAGATGGAGGCGCGCGCCAGAGGCATCGCCTACGAGGTGGTGCGCTACGGCATTGATGGCCTTGACCGCGCCATCACCGACGAAGCGGCGGCCGGCTGGGTCAAGGTGCTGGTCGCTCCCGGCAGCGACAAGATCCTGGGCGCCACCGTCGTCTCCGAGCGGGCGGGCGAGCAGATCGCCGAGTTCACCCTGGCGATGCAACACGGCCTGGGCCTGAACAAGATTCTCGGCACCATCCACACCTACCCGACCTGGATGGAAGCCAACAAGCTGACCGCCGGCCAGTGGCGCCGCAGCCGGGTCACGCTCGGCCAGCTCGATTTCCTCACCGCCTTCCAGGACTGGCGCCGCGGCGCGGCCTCGGTCCTGGCGCCGCTGCGCCGCCTGCCCACCCTGCTGCGGGATCGGCGCCGCGCCGGCAACGCCAGCGCGGACGAGTCCTGATGCAGGCCGATCTGCTGCACGCCGCCGCCAGCAGCCCGCCACCGGCGCCAGCTCCCGCCCCCAACGCGATCCTGCTCGGCGCCGTCGGCTCGCTCGGCGAAGCGCTGATGGCCCGGCTGCTTGCCAGCTCCGCGTATTCGAAGGTGTATGTCGGCGTCGAACGCGCCATGCCTTCGACCAGCTCGCGTTTTGCCGCTTTACCGGTGCCCGAGGGTGCGGCCAGCCCGGCGCCGTGGCCGCTCGCGGCCGACTGTTTCCTGTGCGAAACCCCGCCCGAGACGCCCCTCAAACCCGGCGCCCCGATCCGCGCTTTCGCCGCCGGCCAACTGCTGGATCTGGCCCGCCAGGCCAAGGCGGCGGGGGTCAAACGCTTCGTGCTGGTGGCGCCACTCGCCGCGGCCCTGCAGCTCTCGGGCGCGGTAAGAACGCTGTCGCAGACCGACGAAATCGAACTGGTCGGGCTCGGTTTCGAATCGCTCGTGATCGTCCGCCCCAGCGCCGAGGAAGGCGACGGCCCCGCCGGCGGCTGGTTCCGGGCGCTGGTGCGCAGCGCCGGGCGCGCCGTCCTGCACATCATGCTGCCGCCGCAGGTCCAGCCGCTGCGGGCGAGCACGGCCGCCAGCGCCATCCTCGAGGCCGTCCGCCAAGCCGGCCCCGGCATCAGCATCCTCGGCGCCAAGGACCTGGCGGCCCGGGCCGAAGCGATCTCCCCAGGCGCGGCGCCCCGAGCACGGCGGCGCTGGTAGGGCGTCGAATCGCCCGTCGCGCCACTTGCATCAAGCTCGGGGCACGCCGTCCGCGCCGCTGCGGCCGTGCCCGCGCCACACTCGCCCGATCAGCTGCAACTCCGGAGTTTCTTACATGCTCAACACGACACCTCGCCCGCCCCTGCGGGTCGCCCTGATCGGGCTTGGCGCCATCGGCCACGTCCTGGCCGAGGCGATCGGCTCCGGCCGCCACCCGGGGCTGGCCCTGGTCGGCGCTTTGTGCCGCCGCCCGACCGCCGACCGGGTCCACGGCGCGCCGGTCTGCAGCGACTTCGCCGATCTGCTCGCCCTCGATCCCGCGCTGGTGGTCGAGGCCGCCGGCCATTCCGCGGTCAGAGCTTACGGCG
>JAEZVV010000034.1 GCA_023443095.1 Pseudomonadota bacterium | reverse complement strand
AAAGTGGACGACGCAGTCGGACACGCACGGCCGTGGGGCCCCCCGGCCGAAGGTCGGGGACACGGCGCGGTTAAGGACGGCGCGCGTTCAGCGCGCCGAATTCCCGCCCGGCCGTCCAGGGCGGAAGAGCGGGGATGTTCCGCTGCTGAGAAGCCAGGTTTCTGGGGGTTGCCACCCCTGTTGGGTTCTCTGCAACAGGGGTGGCAACCCCCCTGTACGCCATCGCTATACGCGGCATGAAGCTCAAACCCGTCACTGGCAGCCGCGCCGACGCGAACCAAACCGCGCTCGAAAATGAGAACGCCGTTCTGTTGCAGGTCGCGGCATTCGGCCACCTACGCATCGCCGAGTTGGCGGCGTTGGTTTGGCCCACCTCGCCCCCAGCAAGCGCCAAGGAAATGGCCCGTCGCACAGTGCGTCGACTCGTTCAGCACAAGGAACTGCTCGTTCGCCGCAATTCACTCGGCGGCGAGTCCTTTGTGCTCACGAGAAAAAGCGCACTGCGCGCGACGGACCTGGCTGGCCACGCGGTCGGAGATGGTTACGACATTCAGGGCGTGGCCGGTCCAACTTTTTGGCACCGCACGCTTGGCACCTCGTACTTAGCTCACCGCCTCAAAACTGAGGCCGGCGTCTGGGGCGAGTACTCCCTGGCGCGCGCCTGGGCTCCTCTTTCGGCGCTCGAGTGCGCGCGCCGCTTCGGCAAGATTCCTGATGGATTGGTGCGCCTGAGCACGGAGCGCACGCGCAAGCTCGGACTCGCCCCCGGCGTCGCGGCATACCAATGGATAGAAGTCGAATCGAGCTTCAAGCCCAAGGCGGAGCTAGAGAAGTCGTTGCGCCTCGCAGAGTGCCTTGAAGAACCGTTGGGCGAAGGCGTGCTCGTTGGCCTGGTGTTCGTGCTGGACCGCTGCGAACGGCACGAAGCCTGCATCCGGCGCGTTGCCGCCCGTATCTTGCCAAAGCAAATCGAATTGATGTCTTTCAAGACTGCGTTTGAGGCCGTCAGCATCGCGCGCTGCGAACTCGCCCGTCCACTGAGCCTCCGGTCCGTCGAAGAAATCACGCTCGCGTGCGACCAGCCCTTATAGGCGGGTCGAAGTCCGCAGCGCTACGGAAGCTACCCGCGGCGTCTTGCCCCGCCATCCTGCTGTAGAGACGCGCGGATTCGAGCGTGCGAACTCCAATAAGGCTCGGTTCAAGCATTCTTCAAGGCTCGCCCCATCCCGTCCCACGGCCGATGCAAACAAGCGCAGCGTGCGGGGACGCACCCGAAAACTCATGGCCACGGCTTCCTCGGTCAACGGCAAAGTTTCTAGCGACACAGCAAAGCTCCCGTGAGGTCGACCTTTCTATTGTCGAAGCCCCATCCCCGATTGCCAACGAAAACTCATTACGAAATCGAGCACGGGGTCATCCCTATACGAGTCGCACACCTGTGCATTCGGGAGGTCATGATGGGAAGACCGGGCATCAGCATTGATGCGGTCGCCGCTGCGGTTCAACGACTACATCGACAAGGCCGAGCGGCATCACCAACCAATGTGCGGCTCGAAACCACACACGGAAGCTATTCAACGCTCATCGCTCATCTGCGTGCTATGGGAGTCCAGGAGTCGAAACGCCGGAACGCACTTGCTACAACGCAGGTCGCTCAGTCGGATTAACCAAGCGGGGCGCCAGTGCGCCCCGCTTATACCTTCGTCATCCCAGCCGCGACGTTTCCACGCGGAAACTTGAGCTCCGGTCAGGGCTGCGGTAACCAGGTTTCCTGAGCCAGCTCGTGTCAGCAGCGGACCACGCCCTCCAGTACGCCCGTTTGCCGAGGCGGACCGCGGGCTGGAAAGCGCCCTCGGCGGCCAGTCCTTCCAAGCACCGGCTGGATGGGGAGCGCTGCTGTCTCGGCCGTTACCAACGAAGTTGGGCATTGGGACAATCGTTTGCGCATGCGCCATCACACGACACAGCTCCTGGTGTTTTTCTGGCCATCGACGGCCGCATTCGCGCCCAAAACAGCTTGGGACCCTTCACTTGAACGCGCAAGCATCAGGGACTTGCACATTCACGAGGGTCGGCCCACCGCCGTGACGCGGCTTTCCCCTGAAAAATAGCTGCATAGCCCATCAGCAAACGCAAGAAAAGGTCGCGCGTCGCGCGACCTTTTAAAATCGTTAGTGAATTCGACCTTGCCATTAAAAAGTGCTTGAGCTCGCACGCAACATGGCGCGCGAGACACAAACAAACATGGCCCCATGCTCGGCTTTCAGCCCCGACGTCTCCTCGCTCATCAAGTCGTCCATCTCGGCCTCGAGAAACTTAGCTAGCAGTTTAGGTCGCATTCCTTCATTCGCTGATGCGCCTTCGGAATTGCAACCCTGCGAAATTGAGACTCGTTGCTTCCCCACTCGAACGTGCAGTATGCCAAGCTGCTGGGACTCAGGAACCTCCATCAGCACCATTGCTCGCTTGTGCTTGGTCGCCTCGGCCAACCACTCCAGCGCCACCGCATCAACTAGTGGTATGGCTATTTTCATAGCAAATACACCGAAATGAAGGCCCAAAGTCGCGATGAAACTTTCGTCCGGCGCAGACTTGGTCTCGAGCATCGCCAACTCATTCAGACTACCGTCTTCAACGCAGGATAAGAGGTCACTGCTAAATGGCACAAGCAGTGCGTACTTCGCAAACGACGCAGGTTCACCAATTTCGTTGACAAGCTTGCTGGTTTCGTCCGGCGCAAGCAGCACCCCATTGCCCAGAAATACCTTATTTCTGTAATTTTCCACCTTTGGCTCCATTTATGACCTTGGAGCCATATATAGGCACCTCTCGGCACCACTCTTCAAATTCTATAGCTGATAGCGCTCCCTATAGGGGATAGCGTTTTTAAATCGGAATGTGGTGAAGCGCTGAGGAAGGGCAAAGCACCCCCCAACCCACCCAAGGGAGGGATGGAGTGCTTGCCCAGATATATCGGAACGCGGAGCCAGCCGTCGGGTCGGGCACTGCAGTCGCGCGCGTCGCGCTGCAGTTGCCGAATTATTGGTGAATACGCGTCACCCACTCGCCCCTTCGGCCTAGCACAGGGCTTGCATGCTGAGTTCCCGCTTCATGCGATTCACTGGTCGCGGTGTATTGAGCCCCTTCCTCCAGTCCTTCCTATAGGCACGGGATTTCGGAAACCAACTCAGTCGATTTGATTCAAATCATTAGATGTACGGACACAAACAGCTGTGTGGTGCTCAACGCAGGCCTTGCTTCATTCTGTCCTTCTCGCAGTGGGATTCAGCCCATCTTCTCTCTCGCAACATCGCACTACCGCAACAGCGGCGCGCAAGCTGACTAGAGAAGAGGAGCCCACACTGCAGTTTTGATAGGGCAACCGTTATGCCAGCCGCCCCTCCCATCAGGAGGCGTTCCGACGATTGCTCCCCGCCTTCGCGAGCCCCGGGACACTCACCCGGCCGACACCAGGCTGCCAAGGCAGTATTGGCACTTCGGGGAACCGCACTTTCGCGAATTCGCTCGCGAGAATGTCGAACGGAACATCAGAGCCGTAGCTATCCGTCACCGCGCCGTCGCCCGACGCGTGACCCATCAACCTCTTCAAGTACTTGCTAGGCAGCGCGGCGGCCTCAAACAAATCCTTGACGGTGTGGCGCAACGAATAGAGAACGACGCGCGAATCAGACACTCCAACGGCGCGGATGTACCTGGCGAAGAACTTCACGCCTGCACCGAAAAGCTTGCCGTGGCAATCGTGCCGCAAAGTCGGGAACAACACGGTTTCGCGCTGGGCGCGCATCGTCTCGACGTAGCGCAGCAATCCGAGTTCGATGAGTTCTTGCGCGACCGGAACCATACGTCGCGATGGAGCATTCTTGAGAGTGCGGCGATGAACTCCAGGAACGTCATCAGCCTCATCGCCGTAGTGGTCCGTGATTCGGATTGCCCAACCGGCCCCCGGCACTTCCAAAACATCGTCCAGCGCGAGGCCGGCCACTTCCTCGGGTCGCGCGCCGGTGTAATACATGATGACGGGCACCCAGTACGTGGCTTCACCAAGCTGACCAATCGAGCGCTGGTGCTTCGTGAACACCTCCGAGCCAAAGAAGGTCCTAAGGTCGCTCGGGCTGAACGGGAATCGACGTTTGCGACGCTTCTCCGCAGTCGCTTCGCGGACGCCCAGGGTGTTCAGGGCAGGATTCTCGGGCACGACATGGCGACCGGCGGCGACGCGGAACACCGAGCGAATTTTGACGACGCGTTCGTTGATTGTCTTTGCCGCGAGACCGCGCTCGCGCATCGCCTCGACCCAGTCAGTCAAAAGGCGCGGAGTGACGTCCACGGGCGTCGTGATACCGCCCAGTTCAGCAAATCGGTGCAGGTCATTCCACGGCGTCCTTGCAGAAACGGTGGTCGATGCCGGGCGGTTAGGCACGTAATCGCGCCAAGAGGCAAAAACTGCGTCCCAGGAGGGCCGTTCCGCACTCGGAGGCGCACGTTCGGGCGCAACCTCTTGCAGCGGATGTCCCTGAAAAGGAGCGACGACATCGGTATCCACGGGTTCGCCACGCTGTCGCGCCAATTGTTTGTCGAGTCCTTCGACCACTACGCGCAAGAACACCGCCGACGCACGCTTTGCCTCCTCCGAGTCCGGCTGGTAATCAACGCCGCACATGAAGAGAAAGCCGTGCAAGGCACCAAACATCTTCATGCTACGACCTTGGGCGAGCATCCGGCCAAGTTCTGCACGTTGCTCAGTGAGGCCCGCGCCGAGTTCATCGAACTCGTCGTCATCAAGCCCGTTCTCGCGACGCATCTGGTCCGTACTGAGGACAGAGTGCAACCAGTACTGGGCAAACCCCTTGAGTTGCGCGTCGGACAAAGTACGAACCCGTTTCGCCGCGCAAGACGCGCGACTCAGGTCAATGGACTCACGGCGTGCGGAGAACTCAGCGTCGATTCGAGCAAGTTCGGCACGGGCAAGTGCCTTGGCTTGGCGAAGGTCGGATGTCCCGAGACTACGGGTTAGATGAGTCTGATGGATTGGGTATGCGGCTCGTAGCGCAGCTGGGATGCGCCGACGGATATATAGATTGCCGCGCTTTCCGCGGGCAAATATATGCTCTGCAACTTGCTTCATAGCCTGTCCTTTGTGTGACAGGCTGTGTATCACTGCGAGTTTATATTTCGCCTTTGCCGCCAATTTCTCCTTTTAATTCAAGGAGATAGGCGACACGGGAAGATGGGTGGGGTGGCTGATGGGACTCGAACCCACGACAACCGGAATCACAATCCGGGACTCTACCAACTGAGCTACAGCCACCACTGAAACTGGCCTGCCCGACAGGATTCGAACCTGTGACCCTCGGCTTAGAAGGCCGATGCTCTATCCAACTGAGCTACGGGCAGAGGGACAACCTGAGCGGGCAAAAATCTTATCTTGGTCGGGGTGGAGAGATTCGAACTCCCGACATCCTGCTCCCAAAGCAGGCGCGCTACCGGGCTGCGCTACACCCCGAGAGAGAAAGCGATCATACCGGTTTGCGGACTTCGACGCAATTTGAGTCCACTTTTCGCACCCCCACGTAATCGCGGACCGTTCACGCCCCCCGCTCGAACTCGGCCGGCAGGATGCGCGAAGCCGGAAACACCATGCTGAAGGTCGAACCGCGCCCAGGTTCGGACTCGATCTCGAGCCGCGCTCCGTGGCGCAGGCTGACGTGTTTGACAATCGCCAGGCCCAGGCCCGTGCCGCCCGTCTCTCGCGAGCGGCTCTTGTCGACCCGGTAGAAGCGCTCGGTCAGTCGCGGCAAGTGTTCTGGCGACACGCCGATGCCGGTATCGGCAACATCAATCCGGCCTCCTTCGGCGCTGTCTTTCCAGGCCAGGCGGATGACGCCGCCGTCCGGCGTGTAGCGCACCGCATTGCTCACCAAGTTGCCGATCGCGCTGTGCAGTTCGTCGCGCGACCCGAACACGCGCACATGGCGAGCGTCGACCTCGATCAAGTGGCGGCCGCGCGACATCACGCGCGCCTCGCCCGCCACCTCGGCCAGCAGGGCCGCAACGTCGACGCTTTCTTCGGTCAGGGTGTTCTGTTCCGACTCCAACCGCGACAACATCAGCAGGTCCTCGACCAGGCGATGCATGCGCGCGGCCTGCTCCTGCATCAGCGCCAGGTGCCGCCGCCGCAGGTCGTCGGGCGCCTCGTGGCCGTCGATCAACATCTCGAGAAAACCGTTGACCACCGTGAGTGGGGTGCGCAGCTCGTGGGAGACGTCGGCAACGAAGTCGCGCCGCATCGAATCGAGTCGCTCCCGCTCGGTGATGTCGCGCGAGATCACCATCGAACGCCTGGGCTCGAACTCGACCACCCTCACCTCGAGCGTGCGCGGAGTGCCGCCCATGGGGCTGAAGGTCAACGGCGCCTCGAAGCGGCCCGAGGTCATGTAGTCGAGAAAGTCAGGCTCCCGCACCAGGTTGGTCAGGCGCAGGCCGGCGTCGTTGGCGAGCCGGATGCCGAGGTCGCGTTCGGCCGTCGGATTGCACCATTCGATTTGCAGCACGGCGTCGACCAGAACCACGCCTTCGGGCAAGGCACTGATGGTGCGGCGGAAGCGCTCTTCATTGTCGAGCAGACGGCGTTCGTTCTGCTCGGTAGCGCGCCGCGAACGGTAGATGCGGGCAAAAATCTCGCCCCAAGCGCCCACCCCGTCGGGAACGGTATCGAGCGCCGGGGCCTCGAGCCACCCCGCCAGCAGGCTCAGGTAACGCAGGTGGATCGCAAACAGCAGCAAGAGCCCTGCTACTGCCACCCCCAAACCGAAACTCGGCCGGAACGCCAGTCCCACCGCCGTAGCGGCACCCAGCAGGATCCCGATTCGCAAGGCGGCCGGAGCGATCACCGCAATCCGGGTCCGCAGGTGACTCGACATCTTCAGTCCTCGGATCGGCTCGAAAGCCGGTAACCCAGGCCGCGTACGGTCTGGATCAGATTGGCCGCATCGGCCTGGCCCAGGGCCTTGCGCAAGCGCAGCACGTGTACGTCGACCGTACGCTCTTCGATGAACACATGGTCACCCCACACTTTGTCGAGCAGCTGCGCACGCGAATAGACGCGTTCGGGGTTGCCGGCAAGAAAGCTCAGGAGCTTGAACTCGGCCAAACCCAGCTTTACCGGCTTGCCGTCGACGCTGACTTCGTGCCGGACGGGGTCGATCGCGAGCGAACCGTAGGTGATCACTTCGCCCGCCAGCTGCGGGGCACGGCGGCGGAAGACCGCCTTCACGCGCGACACCAGCTCCTTGGGCGAGAAAGGCTTGACCACATAGTCGTCGGCGCCGGCATCGAGCCCCGTCACCCGGTCGGCCTCGGTACCGCGAGCGGTGAGCATGATCACCGGTAGGTCGCGGGTGCGCTCGGCACCGCGCAGTTCGCGCAGCAGGTCGATTCCCGACTGATCGGGCAGCATCCAGTCGAGGATCAGCAGATCAGGCAGGGCGCGATCTATCGACGCCCGCGCCACCAGCGCCGAATCAGCACGGCGCACGTCGAAACCCTGGCTGGTGCAGGCATACGAGATCAGCTCCTGGATCGCGGGTTCGTCTTCAACCACCAGAATGGAAGCGCTCATGGCATCGAGTTCGAGAAGTGGATCAGCTCCGGGCCAGCGTGCGGTCGACTTCGTCGGGCGTGGCATGGCGAACGTCCTCGCCGTGCGAGATGAAGATCACGTATTCGGCGATGTTCTTGGCGTGGTCGCCGATCCGCTCGATCGCCTTGGCCACCCACACGGTGTCGATCGACGGCGTGATCGCGCGCGGGTCTTCCATCATGTAGGTAATGAGCTGGCGCAGGATCGCGCGGAAGCGGTCGTCGACTGCCTGGTCCTCGCGGATCGTTCCCGCCGCCGCGGCCACGTCCATGCGTGCGAATGCGTCGAGCGCATGGCGGAACATGAGCAGGGCCGCATCGCCCGAGACCTTGATGTCGGGGATGCGGGCCAGGCGCGCGCCGTGATCCTTTTCGCGCAGCCATTTGGCGGCGCGGGCGATCTTGCTCGCCTCGTCGCCGGCGCGCTCGATGTCGGTGATGGTCTTGGCCACGCCCATGATCATGCGCAGGTCGCCGGCGGTGGGCTGGCGGCGCGCAATCACATGGTTGACCAGGCGGTCGAGTTCGAGCTCGAGTTCGTTGACGCGTTTGTCGGCAGCAATTGCCTGTTCGGCCAGCGGCACGTTGCCGGTTTCGAAGGCCTCGAGCGCCATCCTGATCTGCGACTCGACCAGGCCGCCCATCTGGAGCACGCGCGAACGCATGTTCTCCAGTTCCTGGTCGTAGATCTTGGACGAGTGGTCACCGGTAGACATTTGCTGCTCCTGGTTCGAGCGCAGCCTTGAGCCGCACTGTGTCGATCTGTTCGTAGGGCTGCCGCCCGTCCATGCGGGCGGGGCGCGCCGGGGTTTACACCTCAGCCGAAGCGGCCGGTGATGTAGTCCTCGGTTTCCTTCTTCTTCGGCTTGATGAAGATCTGGTCGGTTTCGCCGAACTCGATCATCTCACCCAGATACATATAGGCGGTGTAGTCAGAAACGCGCGCTGCCTGCTGCATGTTGTGGGTGACGATTGCCACCGTGTAGTCGGTCTTCAGCTCTTCGATCAGTTCTTCGATCTTCGAGGTCGAGATCGGGTCGAGTGCCGAACACGGCTCGTCGAACAGGATCACCTCGGGCTTGACCGCGATCCCGCGCGCGATACACAGGCGCTGCTGCTGACCGCCGGAGAGCGAAGTGCCGCCCTGCCCCAGCTTATCTTTCACCTCGTTCCACAAGGCGGCCTTGCGCAGCGCCCATTCGACCCGGTCGTCCATCGCCGAACGCGACAGCTTCTCGAACAGCCGCACGCCGAAGGCAATGTTGTCGTAGATCGACATCGGAAACGGGGTCGGTTTCTGGAACACCATGCCGACACGGGCACGCAGCAGGGCCACGTCTTCCTTCGAGGTCAGCAGGTTGTCGCCGTCCATCTCGATCGACCCTTCGGCGCGCTGCTCGGGGTAGAGCTCGAACATGCGGTTGAAAGTGCGCAAGAGAGTCGACTTGCCGCAGCCCGACGGGCCGATGAAAGCCGTGACCTGCTTCTCGGGAATGTCGAGGTTGATGTTCTTGAGCGCGTGGAACTTGCCGTAGAAAAAGTTCAGGTTGCGCACGCTCATCTTCGCGCGCACCGGCGTCGGGTTCGATTCGGAATTCATGCCTTAGTCCTTCTTTCGGAACAGCACGCGGGCGAGGATGTTGAGGAAGAGCACACCGAGCGTGATCAGCAGCACCCCGGCCCAGGCGAGCTTCTGCCAGTTCTCGAACGGGCTCATCGCGAACTTGAAGATCGTCACCGGCAGGTTGGCCATCGGCTTGGACAGGTCGGCCGTGAAGAACTGGTTCGAAAGCGCCGTAAAAAGCAGCGGCGCGGTCTCGCCAGCGATACGTGCAAGCGCGAGCAAGACCCCCGTCACCACGCCGGCCCGGGCGGCCTTGAGCGTTACGGTCTTGATCATCACGTATTTCGGCGCGCCGAGCGCGTAAGCCGCCTCGCGCAGCGAGTCCGGAATCAGGGTGAGCATGTTTTCGGTCGTGCGCAGCACCACCGGCACCACGATCACCGCCAGCGCCAACACGCCGGCCCAGCCGGAAAATCCGCCGGTGGTGGCGACCACTGCCGCGTATACGAACAGGCCGATCACGATCGACGGCGCCGCCAGCAGGATGTCGTTGATGAAACGCGTGGTCTGGCCGAACCAGCCGCTGCGGCCATACTCGGCCAGGTAGATGCCGGCGAGGATGCCGATCGGGGTGCCGAGCAGAGTCGCCAGAGCAACCATCAACAGCGAACCGACGATCGCATTCGCCAAACCGCCGATCTCGGCATTGGGCGGCGGCGTATTCTCGGTGAATGTCATCAGGCTGAGGCCGTCGATGCCGAGCAAAAAGGTCTCGAGCAGGATCCACAGCAGCCAGAAGATGCCGAAAGCCATGGCTGCGAGCGACAGGCACAGCGCCACCGCGTTGATCGCCTTGCGGCGGCGGTGCATGGGCAGGCGGTAGTCGTCTGCCCGCGGAATTGAAGTCTCGGTGTTCATGCGCGTGAACCCTCGCGTTTCTGCAGCCGCGCCAGCAGGAGCTTGGAGCAGGCGAGCACGACGAAGGTGATGAAGAAAAGCACCAGGCCGAGGTAGAGCAGCGAAGCCGCATGCAGGCCCGGGGCCGCTTCGGCAAACTCGTTGGCGAGCGCCGACGTGATCGAGTTGCCCGGCTCGAACAGCGACGGGCCGTTGAGCTGGTTCATGTTGCCGATGACGAAAGTGACGGCCATGGTTTCACCCAGCGCCCGCCCCAGACCCAGCATCACGCCGCCTATCACTCCCGCCTTGGTGTAGGGCAGCACCACCTTCCACACTACTTCCCAGGTGGTCGAACCGACGCCGTAGGCCGACTCCTTGAGCAGGGCGGGAGTGACTTCGAACACGTCGCGCATCACGGCCGCAATGAAAGGGATGATCATGATCGCCAGAATGATGCCGGCCGACAGCAGGCCGATCCCTACCGGCGGCCCCTGCACCAGGGCTCCCAGCACTGGCACGTCGCCGAACCATTCCTGCAGCGGGGTCTGGACGTATTCGGCCAGCAGCGGCGAGAAGACCAGCAGACCCCACATGCCGTAGACGATTGAAGGGATCGCCGCCAGCAGTTCGATCGCGGTGCCCAGCGGGCGCTTGAGCCACTTGGGCGAAAGCTCGGTCAGGAAAAACGCAATGCCGAAGCTCACCGGTACCGCGATCACGAGCGCGATGATCGAGGTCACGATCGTGCCGTAGATCATGGCCAGGCCGCCGTAGACGTCGCGCGCCGGATCCCATTCGGAGTTCACCAGGAAGCCCAAGCCGAACGTCTGGATCGAAGGCCAGGCACCGACGAGCAGCGAGCCGATGATGCCGACGAGCACAAGCAACGTGATCGCGGCGGCAGCTCGCACAATCCAGCCGAAAATCATGTCGCCGATCTGCCCGGGCGAGCGGGAGAAGGGCTTAGCGGCAGTCTGCATGGCGGTAGAAGGAGAGTGATTGGGGATGGCAGGCGTCGGCCTCAAGCGGCCGCCCACACGCGCGAGGGACGGAAAGTTCGGCACCCAAGTCGGACATCGGAAGCGCCATTCCGGCTGGACTCACTTGAGCTTGAAAACCGGTTTGCCCTCGGCCTGGATCGCGCCCCAGCTCTTGCGCACGATCGCCTGCACCGAAGCCGGCAGCGGGACGAAATCGATCTTTTCGGCCATCTCGCCGCCGTTGGCATAGGCCCAGTCGAAGAACTTGAGCGCTGCCTGGGTCTGCGCCGGCTTGAGTGCATCTTTGTGCATCAGGATGAAGGTCGCGCCCGAGATCGGCCAGGCGTCCTTGTCTGGCTGGTTGGTCAGGATCTGGTTGAAGCTCTTGCCCCAGTCGGCGCCGGCAGCGGCCGCCGTGAAGTGGTGAGGGTCGGGCTGAACGAACTGGCCGGCGGCGTTCTGCAGCGAGACGTGACGCATGCGGTTCTGCTTGGCGTAACCGTACTCGACGTAACCGATCGAGTTCGGCAGGCGCTGCACAAAGGCGCTCACGCCTTCGTTACCCTTGCCGCCCGCTCCCGCCACCCACTTGACCGAGGTACCCGCTCCCACGCGATCGCGCCACTCGGGGCTGACCTGCGACAGGTAGTGGGTGAAGATGAAGGTGGTGCCGGAACCGTCGGCGCGGCGGATCACCGCAATCTGCTTGTCAGGCAGCGGCACACTGGGATTGATCGCGGCGATCGCCGGGTCGTTCCAGCGCTTGATCTTGCCGAGGTAGATGTCGGCGAGCAGTGGGCCGGTGAGCTTGAGCTGGCCAGGCGCTACGCCCTTGAGATTGACCACCGGCACCACGCCGCCGATCACGGTCGGAAACTGGACCAGACCGTCTCGGGCGAGCACCTCGTCGGCCAGCGGCATGTCGGAGGCGCCAAAGTCCACCGTCTTGCCGCGGATCTGGCGCAAGCCCGCGCCCGAGCCCACGGACTGGTAGTTCACCTTGACCCGGGTGAGCTTGTGGTAGGCGTCGGCCCAGGAGGCATAAAGCGGGGCGGGAAAAGACGCACCGGCGCCGGTCACGTCCTGGGCCTGGGCCACGGTCAGCGCGCCGCTGGCCGCTACCGCTGCCAGCGCTTGTGCCAGCCATCGCATGAGTTTGCCTTGGGCGAATAGGAGTTCGGACAACATGGCGGCGAGTCTAAAAAGCTCGTATGACCGACACATGACAAACCAGACTGGCGGAATCGGATTTTTTCGGGAGCTGGCGACGCTTCACGAACTTGTCATGAAGCGCCGGCCTATGTCATCCAAGTGTCATCACAGGACGACCGCCCGCTGTCACTCAAGACCCGGCCGGTGCCGCCAGCGTATCGGCCAGGCGCTGCGCCAACGCCTGCGCCATCTCCTCGTCAGCGGCCTCGACCATCACTCGCAGCAGCGGTTCGGTGCCCGAGGGCCGGATCAGGACTCGCCCGACCCCGGCAAGGGCCTGCTCGACCTCGGCCAGGGATTCCACCAGCGGCGCGTGGTTCTTCCAGTCGAAACCGCGCTGGATGCGGGAGTTGAGCAGAACTTGCGGCATCAGCTGGAGGTCGGCCGTCAAGGCGGCCAGGCTCGCGCCGCGGCGGCGCATCGCGGCCAGCACCTGAAGACTGCTGACGATGCCGTCGCCGGTGGTGTGGCGGTCGAGTGCCAGCAGATGGCCCGAGCCTTCGCCGCCGTATAACCAGCCACGCTCCTCGAGCGCCTCGAGCACATAGCGGTCACCCACTTTGGCACGCACGAAAGGAATGCCGAGCTCGCTGAAACGCTTCTCGAGCGCGTAATTGGTCATCAGCGTGCCCACCGCGCCGGCCACTTCGCCCGCCGCCATCCGGTCTCGCACTAGGACGTACAAGAGTTCGTCGCCGTTGTAGATGCGGCCGTCGGCATCGGCCATGAGCAGGCGGTCGGCGTCGCCGTCGAGCGCGATGCCGAGGTCGGCGCCGGCCAGGCGCACTTCGTTGGCGAGGTGTTCGGCGTGGGTCGCCCCCACGCCGTCGTTGATGTTGAAGCCGTTGGGCTGGTTGCCGATGGACACGACCTCGGCGCCGAGTTCGTGGAAGACATGCGGGGCAACGTGGTAGGCGGCGCCGTTGGCGCTGTCGACTAGGATTCTCAAGCCCTTGAGATCGAGCTCGGCCGGGAAGGTGCTTTTGCAGAACTCGATGTAACGACCGGCGGCGTCATCAAGGCGGCGCGCTTTTCCCAGTTCGCGGCTCTCGACGCAGGTGAAGCCGCGATCGAGTTCGGCCTCGATCCGCGCTTCCATCTCGTCGGGCAGCTTGGCACCACGGCTGGAGAAAAACTTGATGCCGTTGTCCGGGTAGGGGTTGTGCGAAGCGCTGATCACCACACCGGCATCGAGCCGCTGGGCGCGGGTCAGATACGCCACGGCCGGCGTGGGCAGGGGACCGCAAAGGACGACATCCACGCCGGCGCTGGAGAAACCGGCTTCGAGCGCAGCTTCGAGCATGTAACCCGATACCCGGGTGTCCTTGCCGATCAGGACGGCCGGACGCTTGCCGCCGGCATCCTGCATCAGGACCCGGCCTGCCGCCTGACCCAGCTTGAGGACGAAATCCGGAGTGATGGGCGACTGGCCCACCGTGCCACGCACGCCGTCGGTACCGAAATACTTGCGACTCATACTGCGTTTCCTTTCTGTTCTTCGATGGCGCGCCAGATCTTGAGCGCGTCGACAGTGGCGGCGACATCGTGCACCCGCACCACGTGGGCGCCGCTTTGAACCGAGATCAGAGCGCCGGCAACCGAGGCCGCGAGCCGCTCCGACACCTCACGCCCGGTCACGACTCCCAGCGACGACTTGCGTGAAAGACCGTAAAGCAAAGGGCAGCCCAGTTCGGCGAAAACCTGGGCCTGAGCCACCAGTCTGAAGTTCTGTTCCGGGGTCTTGCCAAAACCGAAGCCGGGATCGAGCGCAATGCGCTCGCGAGCCACGCCCGCCGCCTCGAGGGCATCGCGCCGCGCCGCCAGAAAACGGGCCACGTCGCCCATCAGGTCGTCGTAATGCGGCGCGACCTGCATCGTCCGCGGCTGCCCTTGCATGTGCATCAGGACCACGCCGCAATCGGCCGCGGTCACGGCCTCGACCGCACCCAGCTCGGCGAGGGCGCGCACATCGTTGATGATGCTCGCTCCAGCGGCGAGCGCCGCCCGCATCAGCCCGGGCTTGCTGGTATCGATCGAGATCGGCACGCCCGCGGGAACCAGAGCTTCGAGCACCGGCAGGACGCGGTCGGCTTCCTCGGCTTCGCTCACGTCGGCCGCTCCCGGGCGGGTTGACTCGCCCCCCAGGTCGAGGATGTCGGCCCCTTCTTCCAGCAGGCGATGGGCGTGAGCAATCGCCCGCACCCTCGAGTTGTGGCGGCCGCCGTCGGAAAACGAATCCGGCGTCACGTTCACGATGCCCATCACCCAGGGCCGCGCCAGCGATAAGCAATATCGGCCGCAACGCCAGGCCCTTGTCTCTTGTCGCGTAATCAATCGTCCACCTCCGGGCGCGATTGTAGGCTTGCCGCCCCTGCCCTTGGCTCTGCAAGGCACTGGCCGATCCTTCTGCACCGCGGGAAACAACAGCCCCTGGACAATCCGGCGCCATCGAGGCGTGGATGCAAAAAGGGCCGGCAATGCCGGCCCTTTAGCAACGTGTCGAAACTTAAGCGGGAGCGGTGCTGGTGCCCGTGACGCCGCCGGCGGTGCCGGAGCTCGAACTGGACGACGGCGGCGTCGTCACCTTGGGCGGACGCGGCGGGCGGCCCTCCATGATGTCGTCGATCTGGTCGGCGTCGATGGTTTCCCAGTCAAGCAGCGCCTTGGTCATCGCTTCGATCTTGTCGCGGTTTTCCTCGATCAGCTTGCGCGCCATCGCGTATTGCTCGTCGATGATGCGGCGGATCTCGGTGTCGACCTTGCGCATGGTCTCTTCGGACATGTGCGTGGTCTTGGTGATCGAGCGGCCGAGGAAGACTTCGCCCTCGTTTTCGGCGTAGACCATGGGACCAAGAACATCGCTCATGCCGTAGCGGGTGACCATGTCGCGCGCCATTTGCGTAGCGCGTTCGAAGTCGTTGGAGGCGCCCGTGGTCATCTGGTTCATGAACACTTCTTCGGCGATCCGGCCCCCGAACAGCACCGCGATGCGCGACAGCAGATAAGTGCGGTCGTAGGCGTAGCGGTCTTCGGTCGGCAGCTGCATGGTCAGACCCAGGGCGCGGCCGCGCGGAATGATCGTGACCTTGTGCACCGGGTCGCTCTTGGGCACTAGGCGCGCCACCAGAGCGTGACCCGACTCGTGGTAAGCCGTGTTGCGACGCTCGTCCTCGGACATGACCATGGTCTTGCGCTCGGCGCCCATCATGATCTTGTCCTTGGCCTTCTCGAAATCCATCATCTCGACTACGCGGCCGTTGCGGCGGGCAGCGAAAAGGGCGGCTTCGTTGACCAGGTTGGCGAGGTCGGCGCCCGAGAAGCCGGGGCAACCGCGCGCCAGCACGTCGGCACGCACGTCACCGCCGATTGGCACCTTGCGCATGTGCACGTTGAGGATCTGTTCGCGGCCGCGGATGTCGGGCAAGGGCACGACCACTTGGCGGTCGAAGCGGCCCGGGCGCAGCAGGGCGGGGTCGAGCACGTCGGGGCGGTTGGTCGCGGCGATCACGATCACACCCATGCCGGTCTCGAAGCCGTCCATCTCGACCAGCATCTGGTTCAGGGTCTGCTCGCGTTCGTCGTTGCCCCCGCCCAGACCGGCGCCGCGCTGGCGCCCGACCGCATCGATTTCGTCGATGAAGATGATGCAGGGAGCGTGTTTCTTGGCGTTTTCGAACATGTCGCGCACGCGGGCCGCGCCCACGCCGACGAACATCTCGACGAAGTCCGAGCCCGAGATCGAGAAGAACGGCACCTTGGCTTCGCCGGCAATCGCCTTGGCGAGCAGGGTCTTGCCGGTACCCGGCGAGCCGACCATCAACACGCCGCGCGGAATGCGGCCGCCGAGCTTCTGGAACTTGGAGGGGTCACGCAGGAACTCGACCAGTTCCTGCACTTCTTCCTTGGCCTCGTCGCAGCCAGCCACGTCGGCGAAGGTGACGTTGTTATTGCTCTCGTCGAGCATGCGCGCCTTGCTCTTGCCGAAGCTGAAGGCGCCGCCCTTGCCGCCGCCTTGCATCTGGCGCATGAAGAAGATCCACACGCCGATCAAGAGCAGCATCGGGAACCACGAGACGAAGATCGTGGTCAGCAGCGAAGGCTCTTCCTCGGGCTTGCCGAAGACCTGGACGCCGGCCTTGCGCAGGTCGTCGACCATCCACAAGTCGCCCGGCGAGGTCAGCGTGTAGCGCGCGCCATCGTTGGGCGTGACCGCCAGGGTGCGGCCCTGGACGTCGACGCGCTTGATCTTGCCGGCCTTGGCTTCATCCATGAACTGGGTGTAGCTGATGGCTTCGGCCGCGGGCTTGCGGCCTTCAAATTGCTTGAAGACCGTGAACAGGACGAGCGCGATCACCATCCAGATCGCGGCCTTAGCAAGCATGTTGTTGTTCAAGGGGTAACTCCTTCCGCTCTTGGCGGGCGGACCTGCAAGCCGGGCACCCATGCCCGGGTCGCGATGATTCTAAACTGTGGACTTGCCAATCAACCCCATGTGGGGGTGCCCAGGGGCTAGTTTCAAGGTCGAACGGCAAATTTCCTCAAGAAATCTTCGATCCCGCCCCCCGACTCTAGAAAACCCCGATCAAGCCTTAAGACCGCGTGCTACCAGGTAGGTTTCCGCCGATGTGTCCCTCGACGCGGCCGGCTTGCGCGTGGCGACCGACTTGAACGAGCGTTTGAGAGCCTCCACCAACTGCGAATAACCACTACCCTGGAATGCCTTAGTCACGAACACTCCCGTCGGTTTCAGGTGGGCCAAGGCAAACTCGAGCGCCAGCTCGTTGAGCAGGGCGGTTCGGGCCGCGTCGGCCACGCTCACCCCCGACAGGTTGGGCGCCATGTCGGACAGGACCACGTCGACTTTTTCGCCTTCGAGCGTGGCGGCCAACTGCTCGGCCACGTCTTGCTCACGGAAATCCCCCTGGATAAAAACCACGTCGGGAATCGGGTCCATCGGCAGAATGTCCATGGCAATGATCTTGCCGCGCACGACTCCGTCCTTACCGACCAGGCGCTCGCGCACGATCTGGGTCCAGCTGCCCGGAGCGGCGCCTAAGTCGACCACGGTCATGCCCGGTTTTAATAACTTGTCCTTCTCGTCGAGCTCGGTGAGCTTGTAGACCGAACGCGCCCGATAGCCCTCCTGACGCGATTTTTTCACGAAGGGATCGTTGATGTGGCGCTCGATCCACTCGCGATTCGAACGGTGCTTTTTCGTAGCTTTCGGCATGAGGCCTAGAATACTTTCAAAAGGAGAAAACCATGGCAGAACTAACCCTCACGCGAGACGAGCGCCTTGAGCTCAAGGCTCGCGCTCACCACCTCGACCCCGTCGTCTTGCTTGGCGCCCAGGGATTGACCGAAGCCGTCATGAAGGAAATCGATCGAGCGCTCAAATCGCATGAGCTGATCAAGGTTCGTGTTCCCGGCGACGACCGCGACGAGCGCCAGGAAATGTATGCCGCGATCGCCGAACAGCTGGGTGCGGCCCGGGTTCAGTCGATCGGCAAGCTGCTGGTGTTCTGGCGGCCGCTGCCGCCGGAAGAACTGGCTCCGGCGCGTTCGCCCAAGGCACCGGCCCACGCTCCGACGGGCGGCAAGCGGCCGACGATGGCGAAGACCGCCAACAAGGCCACCTCGGGCGAGATTCGCCGCGTCGAACGCAAGGTGCCGCCGCGCCAGCCGACCGGTAATGTCTCCGGCCGCCGCGGCCCGACCAAGCCGCGCTGAGCGGCCGGTCATGCAAGACTGAACGTCAGCTCAGATGTAGCTGACGTTCAGGATCTCGTATTCGCGTATGCCGCCGGGGGCGATGACCTCGGCGACGTCGCCTTCGCTCTTGCCGATCAGCGCGCGAGCGATCGGGCTGGAAATCGAAATCAGTCCGCCCTTGATGTCCCCTTCGTCGTCGCCGACGATCTGGTATTTCACCACCCGGCTGCTCTCGAGGTCCTCGAGTTCGACCGTAGCGCCAAAAACAATGCGGCCGCCGGCCTCGATTTCGGCCGGCACGATCACCTGCAGCGCCGACAGCTTGCCTTCGAGCTCCTGGATCCGGCCTTCGATAAAGCCTTGGCGCTCGCGCGCAGCATCGTATTCGGCATTTTCGGAGAGGTCGCCTTTTTCGCGCGCTTCCTTGATCGCTTGGACCACGGTCGGGCGCTCGATGGTTTTCAGTTTTTGCAGCTCGGCTTTCAAGAGCTCGGCGCCGCGGGCAGTAATGGGAATCGGCATTTGAGTTCGCTAAAACAAAGGCCCCAGCGAAGCCGGGGCCGAACAGGTTCCAATTTAACGGCGCTCGCCGCGGTATGCAACCGCGGCGAGCCCTGAGCCTACTTCAGGGAAGCGTGCAAACCCTGGATGTCGTAGACCTCGTTCGTGGCCAGATGTTTCATGCCTTCCACCGCAGCTCGGCCGCCAGCGATGGTGGTGTAATAAGTCACGCGCTGGCCGAGTGCCGTGACGCGGATCGAGCGCGAATCGGAGATTTCGAGCCGGTTTTCGCTCACCGTGGTGATTACCAGAGCGATCTCGCCGTTCTTGAGCATGTCGACCACGTGCGGCCGACCATCCTTGACCTTGTGCACAACTTTCACCGGAATGCCGGCCGCTTCGATCGCCGCCGCCGTGCCGCGGGTGGCGACCAGCTGGTAGCCCATCTCGGCCAGCAGGCGGGCGACTTCGACCGCCCGCGGCTTGTCGCTGTCCTTGACCGAGATAAACACCGTACCCGAAGGCGGCAGGGTTGCGCCAGCGCCAAGCTGGCTCTTGAAGAGCGCTTCGCCAAAAGTCTTGCCCACGCCCATGACCTCGCCGGTCGAACGCATTTCCGGCCCTAGCACCGGGTCGACGCCCAGGAACTTGGCAAACGGAAACACGGCTTCCTTGACCGAGAAATAAGGCGGGACAACATCAACCTTGGCCCCCTGCTCGGCCAGCGTCTGGCCGGCCATGCAGCGTGCGGCAATCTTGGCGAGCGGCTCGCCCGTGGCCTTGGAAACAAAAGGCACGGTGCGCGAGGCACGCGGGTTGACTTCGAGCACGAAGATCACGGGATGGGCGCTGTGGGCGTCCTGCACCGCGAACTGCACGTTCATCAGGCCGATCACTTTGAGCGCCTTGGCCATGACCACGGTCTGGCGCTTGATCTCGGCAACCACGGCGGGCGAAAGCGAATACGGCGGCAGCGAGCAAGCCGAGTCGCCCGAGTGAACCCCGGCCTGTTCGATGTGCTCCATCACGCCGCCGACGCGAACCTCGACACCGTCGCAGACCGCATCGACGTCGACTTCGATCGCGTCGTCGAGGAAACGGTCGAGCAGCACCGGCGAGTCATTGCTCACCTTGACCGCTTCGCGCATATAGCGCTCGAGGTCGCGCGGCTCGTGCACGATGTCCATCGCGCGGCCGCCCAACACATAGCTCGGACGCACCACCAGCGGGTAGCCGATCTCGGTCGCCAGGCGCAGAGCTTCTTCCTCGGTGCGAGCGGTGCGGTTGGGAGGCTGCTTGAGGCCCAGGTCCTGCAGCAGGCGCTGGAAGCGCTCGCGGTCTTCGGCGATGTCGATCGATTCAGGACTGGTGCCGATGATGGGCACGCCATTGGCCTCGAGGTCGCGCGCAAGCTTCAGGGGGGTCTGGCCGCCGTATTGCACGATCACGCCGTAGGGCTGTTCGACCTCGACGATCTCGAGCACGTCCTCGAGCGTGAGCGGCTCGAAATACAGGCGGTCCGAGGTGTCGTAGTCGGTCGAGACGGTCTCGGGGTTGCAGTTGACCATGATGGTCTCGTAGCCGTCTTCGCGCATCGCGAGAGCGGCGTGGACGCAGCAGTAGTCGAACTCGATGCCCTGGCCGATTCGGTTCGGACCGCCGCCCAGCACCATCACTTTCTTGGCCTGGGTCGGCTGGGCCTCACACTCGTCCTCGTAGGTCGAATACATGTAGGCGGTCTTGGTCGCGAACTCGGCGGCGCAGGTATCGACCCGCTTGAACACCGGGCGCACCTTGTGTGCGATACGCGCCGCGCGCACTTCGGCCGCCGGCACCTTGAGCAGTTTGGCGATGCGGCGGTCCGAGAAACCCTTGCGCTTCAGGAAACGCAGCTCGCCGGCCGACAGGCTGGACAGGAAACGGCCCTTCAGACGGCCTTCGATCTGGATCAGCTCCTCGATCTGCGAGAGGAACCAGGGGTCGATCGCGGTTTCCTCGAATATCTCGGCCGCACTCATGCCGATGCGGAAGGCATCGCCCAGGTACCAGATGCGGTTGGGGCCGGGCTCGCCAATTTCCTGCACGATCTCGTCGCGGTCGGAGCTGAACTCGTCGAGTCCGTCGACCCCGGTTTCGAGGCCGCGCAACGCCTTCTGGAACGATTCCTGGAAGGTGCGGCCAATGGCCATCACCTCGCCCACCGACTTCATCTGCGTGGTCAGGCGGTTGTCAGCCTGCGGGAACTTCTCGAACGCAAAACGCGGAATCTTGGTGACGACGTAATCGATCGTCGGCTCGAACGAGGCGGGCGTAGCGCCGCCGGTGATTTCGTTCTTGAGTTCGTCGAGGGTATAACCCACCGCCAGCTTGGCGGCGATCTTGGCGATCGGGAAACCGGTGGCCTTCGAGGCGAGCGCCGAGCTGCGAGACACGCGCGGGTTCATTTCGATCACCACCATGCGGCCGTCGCGCGGGTTGATCGAGAACTGAACGTTCGAGCCGCCGGTATCGACACCGATCTCACGCAGGATGCGAATGCTCGCATCGCGCATGATCTGGTACTCCTTGTCGGTGAGCGTCTGCGCCGGCGCGACCGTGATCGAATCGCCGGTGTGGATGCCCATCGGATCGAGGTTTTCGATCGAACACACGATGATGCAGTTGTCCGCCTTGTCGCGGACCACTTCCATCTCGTATTCCTTCCAGCCGATCAGCGATTCCTCGATCAGCAGTTCGCGCGTAGGAGAGAGTTCGAGGCCGCGGGAGCAGATCGAAACGAACTCTTCCATGTTGTAGGCAATGCCGCCGGTGGTGCCGCCGAGGGTGAAGCTGGGGCGGATCACGACCGGGAAGCCCACCGTCTCCTGCACGCCGAGCGCCTCGGCGAGCGAATGCGCGATGCCCGAGCGGGCGGAACCCAGACCGATGGCGGTCATGGCTTCCTTGAACTTGAGGCGGTCCTCGGCCTTGTCGATCGCAGCCGGACTGGCGCCGATCAGCTCGACCTTGTATTTCTCGAGCACGCCGTTGTGGAACAAATCCATCGCGCAGTTGAGCGCGGTCTGGCCACCCATGGTCGGCAGGATCGCGTCGGGACGCTCCTTGGCGATGATGGTCTCGACCACCTGCCAGGTGATCGGTTCGATGTAGGTGACATCGGCCGTGCCGGGGTCGGTCATGATCGTGGCCGGGTTGCTGTTGACCAGGATGACCTTGTAGCCCTCTTCGCGCAGCGCCTTGCAGGCCTGGGCGCCGGAGTAGTCGAACTCGCAGGCCTGACCAATGACGATCGGACCGGCGCCGATGATGAGGATGCTCTTGATGTCTGTGCGCTTGGGCATGGCTATCAACTCTTGTAATTCTGGGGTGCGAGCGCGCGCTCGGTGAGCTCGATCAGGATGTGGATCACCTTGATGTGGAGCTCCTGCACGCGGTCAGCGTAGGTACCGGCGGGAGTGACGATGGCGATGTCGGCCAGTTCGGTGATCGCGGTCTGATCGCGCCCGGTCAGCGCAATCACCTTGATCCCGGCGGCCTTGGCGGCCTGCGCCGCGGCGACCACGTTCTTGCTGCCGCCGCTGGTGGTGATCGCCAGCAGGACGTCGCCGGACCGGCCCACCGCCTGCACGTAGCGGGCGAAGACCTGCTCGTAGCCGTAGTCGTTGCCCACGCACGAAAGATGTGAGGGGTCGGAGATCGCGATCGCCGCGTAGCCCGGCCGGTCGTCGCGGAAACGGCCGGTCAGCTCCTCGGCAAAATGCATCGCGTCGCACATCGAGCCGCCGTTGCCGCAGGACAAGACCTTGCCGCCGGCCTCGAACGTGGCAGCCATCAAGTCACCGGCAGCAGCGATGCGGGCCAGCATGGCGTGGTCGGCACGCAGGCGCTCGAGCGCGGCCGCCGACTCGGCCAGGGCAGCGGCGACGTGAGCCGCACTCACTGGCGAGCCTCCATCAGGCGAGTGAACTGGTCGAACAGGTCGCCGATGTCGTGCGGACCGGGGCTGGCTTCCGGGTGCCCCTGGAAACAGAACGCGGGGGCATCGGTCAGCTCGAACCCCTGGAGCGAACCGTCGAAAAGCGAGACATGGGTCGGACGCGCATTGGCCGGCAGGCTGGTTTCGTCGACCGCGAAGCCGTGGTTCTGGCTGGTGATGTAGACGCGGCGGGTGGCCAGGTTAAGCACCGGGTGGTTGCCGCCGTGGTGGCCGAACTTCATCTTGAGCGTGCGGCCGCCCACCGCAAGGCCGAGGATCTGGTGGCCCAGACAGATGCCGAACAGCGGGATCTTCTTCTCGATGAAGCTGCGAGCGGCCTCGATCGCGTAGGTGCAGGGCTCGGGGTCACCCGGGCCGTTGGACAGGAACACGCCGTCGGGCTTGAGCGCCAGCACCTCGGCCGCCGGCGTCCTGGCCGGCACCACGGTGACGCGGATTCCGCGGTCGGCCAGCAGGCGCAGGATGTTGCGCTTGACGCCGAAGTCGTAAGCAACGACGTGGAAACGGAAGGTTTCGGGGGTGACAAAGCCCGGCGTGCCGTCGGCGCGCGCGAGTTGCCACGAGCCCTCGGTCCATTCGTAACTCGCCGGAGCGCTCACCACCTGCGCCAGGTCCTGGCCGGCCATGCCGGGATAGGCGCGCGCAGCAGCCAAGGCAGCGTCAATTTGCTCCTGGCTCAGTTCGCCGGCCTCTGCTGCCACCAGGCAGCCGGCCTGGGCGCCCTTTTCGCGCAGGATGCGGGTGAGCTTGCGGGTATCGATGTCGGCGATCGCCACCACGCCTTCGGCACGCAGATAGTCACTAAGCGACTGCGTGGCGCGGAAGTTCGAGGCCAGCGGCGGCAGGTCGCGCACCACCAGACCGGCGGCGTAGATGCGGCCGGATTCGGTGTCTTCGGGATTCACGCCGACATTGCCGATATGGGGGTAGGTCAAGGTGACGATCTGCCCCTGATAAGACGGATCGGTCAGAATTTCCTGATAGCCGGTCAAGGCGGTGTTGAACACCACTTCGGCAAGGGTTTGGCCGGCCGCTCCGATCGAGCGGCCGCAAAAGATCGTGCCATCAGCCAGAACCAGGGCTGCGGCGGGGCGAATGTCGGTAATCAGGGGGACCAAGGCAGCTCCTGTGCTGCGCGCCGACAACAGATACCGCTGGCGCGCGATACGCGACGGGTGTCCAACAGCCGCCGCGGGGAAGCGAATGGGTAAACTTTCGAATTATAACTTGGGCTCGGCCCTCTCCCGGCCGCCCCAGCTGCAGAATTTTTATCCGCATGACCAGCCAACTTGCCCAGCTCAGCCGACTGACCACCCTGGTGGCCGACACCGGCGACATCGCCGCGATTGCCCGGCTCGCCCCCCGCGACGCCACCACCAACCCGTCGCTAATCCTCAAGGCGGCGACCCGCCCTGAATACGCCCACCTGCTGGCAGCCGCCCACGCCGCCCCAAGCGAGCCGCTGGCGGCTCGCATCGACCGCATCCTGGTGGCTTTTGGCTGCGAGATCCTCAAGCGGGTGCCGGGCCGCGTTTCGACCGAAGTCGACGCCCGGCTTTCGTTCGACGCCCGTGCCACGGTCGAAAAGGCGCGCCGCCTGATCGCGCTCTACGAAGCCCGCGGGGTCGAGCGCGAACGCGTCCTGATCAAGATCGCCTCGACCTGGGAAGGCATCCGCGCCGCCGAAGTGCTCGAGCGCGAAGGCATCCGCGTCAACCTCACCCTGCTGTTTGCCCAGGTCCAGGCCGAAGCCGCCGCAGCGGCGGGCGCCACGTTGATCTCGCCCTTCGTCGGCCGGATCTACGACTGGCACAAGAAGGCAGCCGGAGCGCAGTGGGACGAAGCCGTGATGGCGGGGGCCAACGACCCCGGTGTGCGCTCGGTGCGAGCGATTTTCGAGCGCCTCAAGGGCGCCGGCTACAAAACCGAAATCATGGGCGCAAGTTTCCGCAACACCGGGCAGATTCTCGCGCTCGCAGGCTGTGACCTGCTCACCATCGCACCCGAACTCATGGACCAGCTCGCCGCCGGCGTGGGTGAACTCGCCCCCGCGCTCGACGCGAGCCGGGTCAAGCCTACGCCCCTCGTCGACCTGACCGAACCCGACTTCCGCTTGCGCCTCAACCAGGACGCGATGGCCACCGAGAAGCTGGCCGAAGGCATCCGTCTGTTCGTGGTCGACACGGTCAAGCTCGAAGCCCTGATCGCCGCCCACTGAGCCGGCTCCGCCGCCGCCCCCATGCTCGTCATTCCCTACCAGACGCGTTTTTCGCTGCGCACCGCGCCTTTTGCCACCCTGGCTCTGATAGCGCTCAACGCTCTCGTCTATTTCTTCGTGCAGGCGGGCGACGGCGCAGCGATGAACGCGGCACGGGACTATTACTTCAGCTCCGACCTGGCTCGGCTCGAGCTGCCACGTTATGTCGAGCAGCTCGAGCGCCGCAACGACGCAGCCGCCCGCAGCACGCTGCGCGAAGTCGGGTCGCTCGCCCGCAATCCGCAGCCCTGGCCGCTGGTGATGGCGATGCAGACCGACCGCAGCTTCCAGCGCCAGCTCGCAGCGGGGCAGATCATCAAGCCGAATGCGCCGGAATACAGCGCCTGGCGCGACCAGCGCGCGCGCTTTACCGCCTTGCTGGCACGGGTGCAGTCGCTGCGCGGCGCCCTGGCGCCGGAGTGGGACGAACCGCAGCGCCTGCTCACCTACCAGTTCCTGCACGGCGATACGGTGCACCTGATCGGCAACATGCTGATCCTGCTGCTGGCCGGGCCGTTTGCCGAAGCGGCGCTGGGCCGGCTGCGTTTCATCGCGGCCTACCTGCTCGCCGGAGTCGCCGCCGGTCTGGCTCACCTGGCCGTCAGCCCGCTGCCGCTGGTTGGTGCTTCGGGGGCCGTGTCGGGAGCGATGGCGATGGTCGCCGTGCTCTACGGCACCCGCCGGGTGCCCGTCTTCTGGACCGTCGGTTTTTATTTCGACACGGCCCGGGTGCCCGCGCTCGCCCTGCTGCCGGCCTGGATCCTGATCGAAGTCATCGCCTGGATCATCGCGCCCGACGGCCCGGTGGCGTACTGGGCCCACCTCGGCGGCTTTGTCGCCGGCGCCCTGCTCGCGTGGTGGTGGCGTCCGAACGACGATCGCAAACTCGACCGCATCCTCGAGGATCACGACGACGCCGATCTCAACGCCCAGCGGCGCGCGCGACTGATCGACACTGCCCAGCAAGCGGCCGCCCGCATGGACGTGCCGCGGGCCCTGCGCGCTTATGGCGAACTTGCTGCCGCCGAACCCAGCAACATCGCCTTTGCTTCCGCCCGCTTCAACATCGCCCTGCTCGCGCGCGACCGCCAGGCCCTGGCCGACGCCGCCGCCGGCGTGCTGGCGATCCGCACCCGCGGCGCCCGCACCCAGTTGCGCACGGTCTATCTGCAGATGAGCCTGCCCAAGATCCAGCCGGCGCTGCCGGTCGACGATCAGCTGCGGCTCGCGCGCCGTCTGGTCGCGGCGCGCGAAGACGCGGCTGCGCTGCGGGTGCTCGATCTGCTGCTCGGCGACGCCGGTGTCCGCAGCCGCCATGCCCGCGAACTGGCCGATTGCCTGCTCGGTCTCTACACCACGTATGTCCGGCACGGGCTGCGGCACCAGGCCGACAGCGTGCGCGACCGCCTGAGCCAGCATTTCCCGCAGCCGGCGCAGTTGTTGAGCCGGCCCGCGCCTTCAGCCGGGCGGCCGCTCGAAGACGGCCACACCCTGCCGCTGGAACTGGACATGGCCACCCAGTTCCACACCCGCCCTTACGAGGAACGCTGAGCCAACCGGTCGAGCGCGGCCAGGTGGCGGGCCGCTTCGGCCGCCGCCGGCTGGTCCGGCCAGGTGCGCGCTACGTGTTCGAACATGCGGCGCGCCCTTTCGTCATCGCGCGCACCCTCGGCCAAGACCCGGGCTCCGATCAGATAAACCTGGGCCAGCTCGTTCGCCCCCGGGAAGCGCTTGTCGAAGCCGCGCACCAGCGCCGCCGCCAGCTTGGGTTTGGTCCGTTCGAGCGCATGGCGCGCCAGCAGCGGGATCTGCGCCGCTTCGCGCGGCTGGTATGCGGGCCGGCGCTCGATCTCCTCTTCCACCAGGCTCAGCGCCTCGTCGAGGTTGCCACTCTTGACCAGCAGCGCCAGGTAGCGGTCAGTGTGTTCGTCGAGGCGGGCCGCGTCGTTTTCGGCCAGCAGCAGACGGCGCAAGCGCGCATGCAGCGACAGGTCGTTGGGGCGTTCGGCCAGGTCTTCGGTCACCAGCGCAACCGCCTGCGCCACTTCGCCGGCCGCCACCATCTGCCCGATCAGGGCGTCGCGATTGCGCGCCGCCACGTCGACCCGGCCTCTTAGCACCGGCCGGCCGCTGTCGCCCGGCCCCATCACGGCCACGCCGAGCTCCTCGTGGTACTGGAACATCACGTACCCCATGAGGGCGCACATGATGAGGAAGAAGTAGTTGCCGACAAAACTCGACACGCCCGCCAGCAGCCAGATGTGCTGCTCGAACAGCGGCTCGACCAGTTCGAAAGCCTGGTTCGAGCCGCTCATGAGCAGGAAGAGGAAGAGGCACAAGACCAGGTACGGCGCGCCGATGCGCAGCGCAATGTTGGCCAGCCGTACCGGGTTGAGCGCTTCGCGCAGGCTGTTCGACTGGGCCATCGACATCACCGACGCCGGCAGGCCAAGCGCCACCAGGATCAGGCTCAGCACCAGCACCGTGCTGCTGCGGGTGAGCGCAGCCAGCAGGCCGACCACAAACGTTGCCACCACCAGGACGGCAAACATCTTGTAGGGGCGCCAGGGGTATTCGTCGCGCACCACCGGCGGATAGTCCTGCGGCCGCAGATAGCCCTGAGAGGCGCGCTCGATCACGAGGAAACCGTAGCGCACGATCACCACCGAAGTGATCAGAGCGGCCAGGCCGGCCACCAGCAGGACCTCGCTGTAGATCGCCACCGCCAGCACGGCCGACAGGCCGAGGTTGCGCAGCAGCGGCGGCAGGAGGGCCGGAAACTGGAAGAACTTGGGAATGCGCTTCCAGAAGGGCTGGATCGGCGACGGCTCCAGGGCCCAAGAACTCGACTGCGGGTCCACCCGGCTTCCTCGTTTATTGGTAGTGCCGAGATGCTAGCCGGTTTGGCCGAACCACCCCCGGTTCGGCCATCCGGTTTATCGATTCCGTCAGCCCTGCGCCACGTTGGCTAAAGCTTTTCGGTCTCGCCGCCCTTGGGCTGCCATTTCATCAGCCGGTGTTCGGCGGCGCCGACCATCCAGTCAAGGACCAGGGCAAACACCGTCAGCACCAGGATGCCGGCCATCACGGTATTGATGTCGAACGTGCCTTCGGCCTGCAGGATCAGGTAGCCCACCCCGCTCGCCGAACCCAGGTATTCGCCCACCACCGCGCCGACGAAGGCCATGCCGACCGACGAATGCAGCGACGAAAACACCCAGCTGGTCGCGCTCGGCAGGTAGACGTAGCGCAGCAGCTGATTCCGGTTCGCTCCCAGCATGCGGGCATTGGCGAGAACCGTCGGGCTGACTTCGCGCACGCCCTGGTAGACGTTGAAGAACACGATGAAAAACACCAGGGTGAAGCCGAGCGCCACCTTGGAGCCTATCCCTAAGCCGAACCAGACCGCGAAGATCGGCGCCAGGATCACCCGCGGCATCGAGTTCATCGCCTTGATGTAAGGATCGGCGATCGCCGCCGCCATCGGCGCGAGCGCCAGCCACAGGCCGACCAGCAGGCCGGCGCCGGTGCCCAGCACAAAGGCGAGCACGGTTTCGATCAGCGTCACCGCCAGGTGGCCGTAGATGTCGTGGTCGACCACGAACCAGTCCCAGATGCGCAGCAGAATCTGCACCGGCTCGCCGAAAAAGAAGGCCGCCTGGCTGTCGTTTTCGAACATGAAGGGCGGAATCAGCCCGGGTTTGGTGAGCGCCCACCACAGTCCGAACAAGACCGCCAGCAGACCGAGCTGCCAGGCGCGCAATTTCAAACGCTGATTCGAACCCAAGAACTTGCCTGCCGCCATCACGCCACCTTCTGCTTCTGCTGTTCGTACCCCTTCAACACTTCTTCGCGCAGGACATCCCAGATCGCGGTGTGAAGTTCGATGAAACGCGGGGTCACCCGCACCTCGGCGACATCGCGCGGACGCGGCAGGTCGATCGCGAACTCGCCGATCGGGCGCGATGCCGGCCCGGCCGACATCACGACCACGCGGTCGCTCATAGCGATCGCTTCGTCAAGGTCATGGGTGATGAAAAGCACGGCCTTGCGTTTGGCCGCCCACAGCTCGAGCACTTCGTTTTCCATCAGCTGGCGGGTCTGGATGTCGAGCGCGGAGAAGGGTTCGTCCATCAGCACGATGTCGGGGTCGAGGATCAGGGTCTGCGCCAGCGCCACCCGCTTGCGCATCCCGCCCGACAGTTGGTGCGGGTAGCGGTCGCCGAAACCGCTCAGCCCGACGCGTTTCAGCCATTCCTCGCCCAGCTCGCGCGCCGCCGCGGGATCAAGGCCGCGGAACTGGAGACCGGCAGTGACGTTGTCGAGCGCGCTGCGCCAGGGCATCAGAGCGTCGGCCTGGAACATGTAGCCGGCGCGCCGGTTGATGTCGGAGAGCGGCTCGCCGAACACTAGAACCTGGCCTGCACTCGGGCTTAGCAGCCCCGCTCCCATGTTTAGCAGCGTGCTCTTGCCGCAGCCCGTGGGGCCGACGACGCTGACGAATTCGCCCGCCTCGATCCGTAGCGAGACATTGCGAACGGCGGTGTAGCGGTGGGAGGCATCCCCGTCTCCGGAGACGAAAGTGCAGGTCACGTCCTGCAGTTCGAGTGCAGCAGCTGTCATTTATCCAATCGGTTGCAGAGAAAAAAGGCCGCGCCGCGCCGTGGGCGCGGCGCCGGATTCAATGTAGCGAGGCTCAGGCTTTCGGATACTTGGCCAACGCCTTCTTCACGAACTCATTGGTGAAGGTCTGGGCGAGATCAAGCTTTTGCCGGGCCAGCTTATCGTCGACGCTAGCCAGCGCGCGGAAAGCGGTCTCGGCGCCCTTGGCCGGGAACAGGCCGTCGGGCGACAGCGCACCACGTGCCTTCAGGTAGCAGTCGATGTAGATCGCGCGGTCGCCCAGCAGGTAGCTTTCGGGAACGGCCTTGACGATGTCGGCCGGGCCCGCCTTCTGAATCCACTGGTCGGCACGCACGATCGCATTGGTGAGCGCCTGCACCGTCGCCGGATTCTTGTCGACGAAAGCGGTGGGCGCGTACAGCGTGGCGGCCGGCATCGGGCCGCCGAACACCCGTTCGCTCTCGGCCAGGTCGCGGGTATCGCTCACCACCTTGATGTCGCCCGAGCGCTCGAGAATCGTGATCACCGGATCGACGTTGGCAATCGCGTCGATCTGCCCCGAACGCAGCGCGGCCGCCGCCCCCTGGGTGGCGCCGACGCCGATGTAGGCGACGTCGGAAGGCTTGAGTCCGGCCTTGGCCAGTACGAAGTTGGCCATGATCTGGGTCGACGAGCCCGGCGCGGTCACGCCGATCTTCTTGCCCTTGAGGTCGGCCACCGACTTGAAGTTGGGCATGGTCTTGTTGCTTACCGCCAGCACCACCTGCGGCGCCCGCCCCTGCAGGACGAAGGCGCGCATGGTCTGGCGCTTGGCGAGCATGGCGACGGTGTGCTCGAAGGCGCCCGCCACCACGTCGGCGCTGCCACCCACCACGGCCTGCAGGGCACGCGAGCCACCGGCGAAGTCGATGATGGAGACATCGAGCCCTTCGTCCTTGAAATAGCCGCGGCTCTCGGCGATCGACAGCGGCAGGTAATAGATCAGGCTCTTGCCGCCGACGGCGATCGTGACCGCCTTCTTCTCGAGCGCCTGCGCGCGTACCGCTGCCGGCACCAGGCCTAGCGCCGCCGTGGCCGCTGCTGCCGTCAGAAAGTCACGTCGTTGAAAGGGGATCGTCATCGGTGCTCCTTGATTGCTGGCAGCCCACGGGCCGCCGTTTCGAAAAGTCAGATCGCGCCGTCGCGCCGTAGCGCGTCGATCGCCGCTGCGTCTAGACCCAGCCCGCGCAGGACCGAGTCGGTGTGCTCGCCGAGCGCAGGTCCGAGCCAGCGGGTTGCGCCCGGCGTGGCCGAAAGCTTGGGACAGACCGCCGGCACGGCGAGCGAACTGCCATCGGCGAGCGGCTGGCGTTCAAACATGCCGCGCGCCTGGAACTGCGGATCGGCCACCATGTCGGCCACGCTGTAGATCTTGGAGACCGGCACGTCGGCCGCGCCCAGGGCGGCGAGCGCTTCGGTTATGCCGCGCTCCGAGCACCACTGGCCGATGGCCGCGTCGATCTCGTTCGCCCGCGCCACGCGGCCGTCGTTGTGGACCAGATCGGGATCGCCGGCGAGATCGGCGCGGCCGATCGCTTGCATCAGGCGCTTGAAAATCGCGTCGCCGTTGCCGGCGACCACGATGGCCTGGCCGTCGCCGCAGGTATAAGTGTTCGAGGGGACGATGCCGGGCAAGGCGCCGCCGGTGCGCTCTCGCACCAGGCCGGCACGGTCGAACTCGGGCAGAGTCGACTCCATCAGGTTGAAGACCGACTCGTAGAGCGCGACGTCAACCATCTGCCCCTCGCCCCGGCCGCGGCCGCCGGTGGCATCGCGGTGGCGCAGCGCCATCAGGGCGCCGATCACGCCGTGCAGGGCGGCGACCGAGTCGCCAATCGAGATGCCGATGCGTACCGGCGGCCGGTCGGGAAATCCCGAAACGTAGCGGATCCCGCCCATCGCTTCGCCGATCGCGCCGAATCCAGGGCGGTCGCGCATCGGGCCGGTCTGGCCGTAACCCGAGAGCCGCACCATGACGAGCGAGGGATTGAGCTCGTGCAGCTGCTCCCAGCCCAGGCCCCATTTCTCGAGCACGCCGGGGCGGTAGTTCTCGATCACTACGTCGGCCTCGAGCGCCAGCCGGCGCGCGATCTCCTGCGCACGCGGGTCCTTGAGGTTGAGCGTGATCGACTGCTTGTTGCGCGACTGGACCAGCCACCACAGCGAGCTGCCTTCGTGCAACACGCGCCAGGAGCGGATCGGGTCGCCGCCGCGCGGGTCCTCGACCTTGATCACGTCGGCGCCGAACTCGGCCAACAAGCGGGACGCAAACGGCCCGGCGATCAAGGTGCCAAGCTCGAGCACCTTCACCCCGGCGAGCGCTCCCCGCTGCTCCTTCGTTCCTGACGCCGCCGCCATCTCCTGCTACCCCCGTAGAAAAACGCCCGCCCCAGCCCAGCCAGGCGGATCGGTTCATCCAATTCTGTGCAGCCGCGGCCCGTCGGCAAGATCAAGGCCGGTACCTGACACGGTGGATCGAGATCATCAACACCGTGGGGCACTCGCCACTCGGGCTCTTGACCCGAGGCGGCACGCAACAGCGCGGGGGTGTGCGCTGGACGCTACTAAGGCGTGAGCATAACGCCTAGAAACCCATTCCGGGTTTTGGCGGGATCAAGCCGCCCGCCGATCGAGCATCGCCTGCGCGATGGTGTTGACGTCGGTGTATTCGAGTTCCGCTCCGGCGGGCACGCCGCGCGCCAGGCGAGTGACAACCAGGTCGGGATTGCGCGCGCGCAGCAGCTCGCCGATGTAATGAGCCGTGGCGTCGCCTTCGGGGGTGAACGAGGTGGCCACCACCACTTCCTTGACCACGCCGTCGGCGGCTCGCGCCAGCAGGCGCTCCATCTTGAGCTCGCGCGGCCCCACGCCGTCGAGCGGAGAGAGCCGCCCGAGCAGGACGAAATACAGGCCTTGATAAGCGAGCGACTGCTCGATCATCAACTGGTCGGCCGGGGTTTCGACCACGCACAGCAGCGACCCGTCGCGGCGCGGGTTGGCGCAGGTCTCGCAAACAGACAGCTCGGTCAGGGTATTGCATTTGGCGCAATGCCCGACCGAGGCCGCAGCCGCCAGCAGCGCCTCACCCAGGGCAACCGCCGCGTCGCGATCGTGCTGCAGCAGATGGAAGGCGATGCGCTGCGCCGAGCGCGGCCCGATCCCGGGCAGACGCTTGAGCGTTTCGACCAGCGTATCGATCGAGGGACCGAGTTTCATGCGCAGGGAGCCGTGAAGGTGAGAAGGAGCTGCGAGCGCAGCGAGCCAGTAGCTTTTGAATCCGGGTCGGGCGCCCGGCCGCCCGAAGCCCGACCCTCAAATCAGAACGCTTCCGATGCACGTGCGATCGCGCAGCGATCGCGTACATCGAAAGCGACTCCTTAAAACGGCAGCTTGAAGCCCGGCGGCAGCGGCATGCCGGCAGTTACCGCCGCCATCTTTTCCTGGCTGGTGGTTTCGACGCGGCGCACGGCGTCGTTGAAGGCGGCCGCCACCAGGTCTTCGAGCATGTCCTTGTCGTCGCCGACCAGACTCGGGTCGATCGTCACCCGCTTGACGTCGTGCTTGCAGGTCATCACGACCTTGACCATGCCGGCGCCCGACTGGCCTTCGACCTCGATCGCACCCAGCTGCTCCTGCATGCGCTTCATGTTCTCTTGCATCTTCTGGGCCTGCTGCATCAGCCCGGCCAATTGACCCTTCATCATCGCGATTCTCTCTTTACTGGTTGCTGCGCGGGCGGATGCTGGAAGCGTCCACCTCGGCGCCGAATTGATCGATCAATTCTCGCACGAAGGGGTCGGCGTAAATCGCGGCTTCCGCCTCGCGCTGGCGTTCGGCGCGGGTCTCTTCGGCAATGCCGGCCGCGGTCGGGCCGGCTGTGGCGCCGACTTCCACGGAAACCCGGGCGGTGCGGCCGAGAGCCACGCTCAAGGCGGCTTCGAGCCGCTTCACATGGTTGGCTTCGCCGAGCGGCTTGAGCTCGACTCGCAGATGGAAAGTGTCGCCTTCGACGCGGACCAACTCGGCATTGGTGGCAAGTTGACGCGCCATGCCCACCACTTTCAGCTGGTTGACCAGCGCCGGCCAATCGGCCGCGCTCAGTTCCCCCTGGGCCGGGGCGGCGGCGACCGTTCGGCGAACCGGCTCGGCCGGCGGCGCCGGGTTTTCGCTGGGTTCGACCTCCCAAGCCGGACGGCCACTCACCATCGGCCCGCGGCGACTGGGCGCTGCAGCGGGCGCTGGCGCTCCCTCACTTTCCCAGGGCGGCCTGCCGACCACCGGGGCGCGAGCGATCGGATCGTCGTCATCCCAGGGCGGCGGCATGCCCGGAGGCTCGTCCGGGCGCACCGGCTTCGCGGGGGCGGCGCCGGGCCTAGCGGCCGGGGCCGCCGCAGGCGGCAAGGAGCGCGGAGCGACGCTGGTACGCGCCGGCCGCGTCGCCAGCAGCGGCGCATCGTGCGGCCGGGCGGCGGGAGCGGCGTCCGGCACAAAAGCCAGCATGCGCATCAGGCTCATGGTGAAGCCGGCGTAGTCGTCGGGCGCCAGATGCAGGTCGTTGCGACCGTGCAGGGCGATCTGGTAGTAGAGCTGGACTTCCTCGGGCGCAAAGGCAGCAGCCAGGCGCTTGACCTCGGCCGCGTCGGCCTCTTCCTCGGTGATCGCGCCCGGCACCTGCTGCGCCAGGGCGATCCGGTGCAAGAGGCTGGCGAGGTCGCGCAGAGCCTGGGCGTAAGACAGGCTGCGGGCGCCGATCTCGTCGGCAATGACCATCATGCCGACGGCGTCGCGGGCGGCCAGCGCATCGAGCAGACGCACCAGGGTGTCGGAGTCGATCGCGCCCAGCATCGAACGCACCGCGTCGAGCGAGACCGGGCCGGCGGCAAACGCGATCGCCTGGTCGAGCAGCGACAGGCCGTCGCGCATCGAGCCGCGCGCGCCGTGCGCCAGCATGCGCAGGGCGGCGGGTTCGGCCTCGATGCCTTCATGGCCGAGGATCTCGGCCATGTGGGCGGCAATGCCGCTCGGCGTCATGTTCTTGAGGTTGAACTGCAGGCAGCGCGAGAGCACCGTCACCGGCACCTTCTGCGGGTCGGTGGTGGCGAGGATGAACTTGACGTAGTCGGGCGGCTCCTCGAGCGTCTTCAGCATCGCGTTGAAGGCGTGGTTCGAGAGCTGGTGCACTTCGTCGATCATGTAGACCTTGAAGCGCGCATTGGTGGGCGCGTACATCGCGCGCTCGAGCAGTGCGACCATCTCGTCGACGCCGCGGTTGCTCGCCGCGTCCATCTCGATGTAGTCGACAAAGCGGCCGGCGTCGATCGCGGTACAGGCCTCGCACACGCCGCAAGGCTGGTCGGTGATGCCGCCGCTGCCGTCGGGGCCGACGCAGTTCAGGCTCTTGGCGAGGATGCGCGAGAGCGTGGTCTTGCCCACTCCGCGCGTGCCGGTGAAGAGATAGGCGTGGTGCAGCCGTTTTTCGCGCAGCGCATGGGTGAGCGCGCGCACCACGTGATCCTGGCCGACCGTCGTCGCAAAATCACGCGGCCGCCATTTGCGGGCAAGGACCTGATAGGACATGCGGTCGATTCTACGTGGCCGGCCGGGCGGCCGACTTTAGTCGGAGCCCATGCGCACGAGCGCCGGGCCGGTGATGCGGCAGATGCGCCAGTCGGCCAGGACCTCGGCGCCGAGCGATTCGTAGAACTCGATCGCCGGCTGGTTCCAGTCGAGCACGCTCCACTCGAAACGGCCGCAGCCGCGTTCGACGGCGATGCGCGCCAGGTGGCTCATCAGGAGTTTGCCGTAGCCGCGGCGGCGCGCTTCCGGCACCACGAACAGGTCTTCCAGGTACAGGCCGCGGCGGGCAAGGAAGGTCGAATAATTGTGGAAATACAGGGCGAACCCAACCGCCTGAGTGCCGCCGCGCGCCTCTTCCCAGCCGATCACCGCCTCGATCACGGGATTCGGCCCGAACAGTTCGGCACGCACCTGTTCTTCGGTGGTTTCGACCAGATGTATGAGTTTTTCGTAATCGGCCAGGGCGCGGATCAACTCAACGAGCACACCGCAGTCTTGAGGGCGGGCGGGTTCGATGCGAAAGGTCATGGGATCTGGTCGGTTGGCTCCGGACTGCCTGGCAGCCCAACCCGGTGGCGTCCGGACCGCCGGCGCCGGGACCGCGAGCAAGGCAGTACACGGACAGTAGGACAGGCGGGAGCAATGTGGCCCCACCCTTGGGGAAACCTATGAAGAGGCGAGCCTTGTCCTCGGCACTATGGGAAATCCGCTGTGGCTGCTTCGTTCCCGACCTGACCAGATTCACGGCACCCACATGCGAGGGGGCCCGCCGAAACGAAGTCTACCTTAGAACGTGTTTGCGCTTTCCTTGGCAGTAGCACCAGGAAAACCGAGAAGGCGGAGCCGGCTCGCCACTCAACTTGCCCCTGTCGGATCACCGGCGGACGCATCGCCATACAGCTGCCGTGCCGTCACTCCCGTGTCCAGCCGCGTGAGCGGCAGCGGCGGCGGCACAAGCGGCAGGCGCAGCGCTTCGTAAGCGGCCGCGCTCGAGAACCCGTAGGGTGCGGCGTCACTGTTGTCGAACGCGTAATACACCGCCTCCACCCCGCTCATGACCAGCGCCGCCAGGCACATCGGGCAAGGGTGGCCGCTGGCATACACCACGCAGCCATCCAGGCGCGGGCGACCCAACTGGCGGCTGGCGGCTCGCAGAGCCTGCATTTCGGCATGGGTGGTGGGGTCGTGGCTGTGCACGATTTCGTTGACGCCGCTGGCTACACGCTCCCCGCCGAGCGTCAGTACGGCGCCAAACGGGCGTCCGCCCTGCGCACGGTTGGTCTGCGCCAGGCGCACCGCCTCGCGCAGAAAGGAAATGTGATCGGGCATGGAAGGGCTCCTGAAAAAAAGCGATACAACACGAATCAGCGGCCGCCGGCGGCGCGCAGCAGCGCGGCGATGACACCATAGCCGCGCAACTCGGCATGGCGCAGCGGACTCACTCCGTCCCGGTCAGGCCGGTTGACGTCGGCGCCAGCGGCAATCAGCTGACGCACGATGTCCTGATGGGGCGGACCGCCGTCGGACAACACGATGGCTTCGAGCAGCGCCGTCCAGCCCAGGTGATTGACATGGTCGACATCGACGCCGGCGGCGATCAGTTCCCGCACCGTCTCCACGTGGCCGCGCTCGGCTGCCGGAATCAGCGCCGTGCCGCCGTAGCGGTTGGTGCTGCGCAGGTCAGCGCCGTGCGCCAGGGTCATGCGCAAGATGGCCAGGCGCCCCTGGGCACCCGCCAGCAGGTAGGGGCTGTCGCGCTGGGAATCCCGGGCATTCACGTCGGCACCGGCATCGATCAGGACCTGGGCAAGGCTCACCCGGTCCAGCACCGTCGCCAGCAGCAGCGGCGTGCGGCCTTGAGCATCGCGGGCCTCGCGCAGGCGCTCGCCCGCGGGCGCGGCCAGCCAGGCCCGCACCGCTGCCAGGTCGTCGGCCTGGACCGCCGCGTGCAGCGGGCTGGCCTGCGCCGGAACAGCGGCCAGCAGGACCGCGCTGGCAGCGGCCATCAGAGCCGCAGGGCGAACAAACGGGTTGGGCATCACAGCGGCCGCACCAAGGTGGCAGAGGCCTGCCAGTCTAGGCAAGGCCCCGGGAATCGGAAAATCAGGCGGTCAACGCCCGCCCGCTCAAGCTTCCTGGACCGCAGCCGCCGGCGTCCATTCCCGCCATGCCTTCATCAAGGGGAAATACAGGGCGAGGCGAATCTGCCGGCCGGGTTCGAGCGCGGCGACCAGCCGGGCGTAACGCTCGAGCTGGGGCCGGTAGCGTTCGACTTCCTGGTCCAGGAAAGCCTCGACCCCGGCGCCCTCGTGCCAACCGGTCTTGTAGTCGACGATCCAGCGCAGCCCGGACTCGTCGACAAAACTGCGGTCGATCGCCACCTCGAGCCGGCGCCCGTCGAGCCAGCCGCAAAGCTTCCACTCCGATTGCGCCCCGAGGTTCGAGCCCAGCACCCAGCGACCGCGCTCGTCCTGCAGCGTCGAACTCAGCGCCGCCGTCACCCGCGTCACCGCTCCGGCACGCTGGCTCTCGGGCACGCCGAGCGCGGCGAGCTGGCGGGCAAGACGCGGCCCCAGCCCTTGCACCCGCTCGGGCGTCCAGGCATCGAGGTGGCCGGCGATCCGCTGCAGCCAGTGATGGACCACGGTCCCGGCATGGCGCACGCTTTCGCCGGCCCAGGAGAAATCGACTTCGAAACGCTCCGCCGTCGCGGTCGGCGCCGCCACGTCCAGCCCGGCCGGCAGATCCGGCCGCCAGTCGAGCGGCAGGCGGCGCAAGCCCTGATCGATCACCACTCCTGCCGCGGCGACGTCGTCCGTCGGCGCGACCACGCCTTCGTAAAGCGCCGCCACCGCCGGCCAGAGCTGGCCGAGCAGCGAAGCGCCGGGGGGCGGCTTGATCTCGCCGTCCTCGCCGACGCGCACCGCACCCACCAGGTGCAGCTTGCGTTGGGCGCGGGTGGCGGCAACGTAGAGCAGGCGGCCGGCCTCGAGGGTCTCGCGCACGGACTGCAGGCGGGCGATGTAGTCGTGGATCGGTTCCTCCTTGCGACCGGCCTGCCGCAGCGGAGCTAGCAGCAACTCGCCGTGGCCGCCGCGGCCGGCGCGCTCGAGCCAGGCGAGCAGACGCGGTTCGGGCGCACGCGGGCTGCGTTCGAGCCCGGGCACGATCACGGTGTCGAACTCGAGGCCCTTCGATTTGTGGATCGTCATCAGCTGGACCGGATTGGCCTCGCCCATCTCCGGCGCGGCAAACAGCTTCTCGAGCTGCTGCGCGAGCAGCGCCGTGCTGTCGATATGACCGGCAAGCTCCAGCCCGGCCACCAGGTCGAACCAGGCCTCGACGTCGGCTCCGTCGCTCGCCCGGGCATGGCAGGCCGGGCCGGCGAGCGCAATCCAGGCGCGTTCGAGCAGGACATGCAGCGGCTCGCGACGGCGGCGGGCCAGCAGGGGCAGCAGCGCCGCCTTGAGCCGCTCGAGGCGGGCGCGAGCGACCGGATCGAAGGCAGCAATCCGCTCCGGTTCGGTCATCAACTGCTCGAGCGGGGCGTCGCTGCCGCGGGTGAGAAGCTCGAGCTCGGCCAGGCTCAGGCCGCACCACGGCGCCCGCAGCACCGCCAGCCAGGCAATGCGGTCGGCCGGGTGCAGCAGGGCGCGGGTCAGCGCGTAGAGGTCCTGCACCACCGGACGGGTCGCGAGCGCGTCGATTTCCATCGCGGCGCAGGGCAGGCCGGCCTCGCGCAGCGCCGGCACGATCGCTGCCAGATGCGAGCGGCCGCGCACCAGGACCGCGATGCTGCGGCCGCGGTCCTCGCTCCAGGCAGCCGCCACCGCCGGCCAGAGCTGGCCGAGCAGCGAAG
>JAEZVV010000023.1 GCA_023443095.1 Pseudomonadota bacterium | reverse complement strand
GTCAAGGGCAAGCGGGTCACCGAGGTGATCGTCACTCCCGGCCTCACCCAACGCAGCTACGTGATGGAAAACCGTGCCGAAGGCGCGGCCAGCACGCCCGGTTCAGCCAGCGGCACCCTGACCGTTCCGCGTTTCCTTCGACTCGACTTCTAGGGCCAGGCGCCCTCTTCCACACGTGGCAGTTTTTACGGCAATCACGCCGGGTGAGGCGCGCGAGATCCTTGCGCACTACGAGCTCGGCGACTTCATCTCCCTGCGCGGCATCCCCGCCGGGATCGAAAACACCAACTACTTCCTCGAGACCACCGGCGGCGCCTGGGTGCTCACGGTCTTCGAGCGGCTCTCCTTCGCCGAGCTGCCTTATTACCTCGAGCTGATGCAGCACCTCGCCGTGCGCGGCCTGCCCGTGCCTAGGCCGCAGCTCACCCACACGGGTCAGCTGATGTCGAGTTTTGCCGGCAAGCCGCTCGCCATCGTGCCGCGCCTGCCGGGGCGCGACGTCGAGGCGCCCAGCGTCCACCAGTGCGCGCTGATGGGCGAGATGCTGGCCCGCCTGCACCTGGCCGCGACCGACTTCCCGCACTTCCAGCCCAACCTGCGCGGCATCGGCTGGTGGAAAGACACCGCCCCCCGCCTCGAGCCCTTCCTGCCGGCCGAAACTTTCGAGCTGCTCGCCGAGGAAGTGGTGTTCCAGGACCAGTTCACCCGCAGCGCCGCTTTCGAACAGTTGCCCAAGGGCGCGGTGCACGCCGACCTGTTCCGCGACAACGCCCTGATCGAGAACCCGGGCGCGACCGACGAACGCATCGGCGGCGTGATCGATTTCTATTTCGCCGGCAACACCGCCTGGCTGTTCGACCTGGCGGTCACCATGAACGACTGGTGCATCCAGCCCACCGACGGCCGCTTCAAGCCGGAACACGCCCAGGCCATGATCGAGGCCTACCACACCGTGCGGCCACTGACCGAGGTCGAGCGTCAAAGCTGGCGCAGCGCCCTGCGTGCCGCCGCCCTGCGTTTCTGGGTCTCTCGCCTCTACGACCTGCATCTGCCGCGCGCGGCCGAACTGCTCACACCCAAGAACCCGGCGCATTTCGAGTCCATCCTGCGGCTGCGCCGCACCTCCCGCGACCTGCCCTGGCCGGGCGGAGCGTAAACACCGGCGGCCAAGGGCCGTAAAATCAGCCGCATGCATGCACAAACCCTGCCCGCCAGCGCGGGCCTCGCTTGGTTGCGCGCCGGACTCGCGCTTTTTCGACGTCAGCCCATGGGTTTCACCGGGCTCGTCATCTCCTACCTGTTCATCCTGCTGGTGCTCTCCAACCTGCCGCTGGTAGGGGTGGCGCTTGCCGCCGTGATCGTGCCCTTCGGTACGGTGGCGCTGGCGGCAGCCGGGCGCGATGCCGAACGCAACGTCGCGCCCCGCCCGCAGTTGCTGCTCGAAGGCTGGCGCGCGCCCGAAGCCCGCGGCAGCCTGCTGCGCCTGGGAATGATCCATGCCGGCCTGATGCTGGCGGTCAACATCTGCATTGCCCTGCTCGCCGCCGACGAGGTCGAGCAATGGAAAATCGTCGACGGCCAGATCGACACCGCCAGCGTGATGGCCAACCTGCCCTGGGGCGCATTTGCGACCGGCGTCCTGCTTTACGTGCCGGCGCTGATGCTGACCTGGTTCTCGCCCCTGCTCGTGGCCTGGGAGAAAATGACCCTCGCCAAGAGCCTCTTTTTCAGCTTCTTCGCCTGCTGGCGCAACCGCAGCGCCTTCCTGGTGGTGGGCGGGCTGCTGCTCGGGGTGATCATTGCCGGCGCCTTCGTCGCCGCGCAGATCGTCAGCCTGTCGGGCCTGCGCGGGGCCTACGCCTCGCTCATCATGACGCCGGTGGCCCTGGTGATGAGCGCCGTCGCGTATTCGACCCTGTGGCCAATGTGGCGCACGGTTTTCGTCAGGGACGAGCCGCCCGCCGGCTGACGCGGCGGTTGGAATAAAAAAGGGCGCAGACACTGCGCCCTTTTTTGCGACCCGGAGTGGCGGCTAGGCCGCTTCGATCCTGGCCACCGACAGCAACCGCTCCTTCACCCCCGCGAGAAAGCGAGAGCCTGAAGCCTCAGGCCCGCTTTGTTTTTGGCGGTTTTGCGACACGCGAGCCGAGTTGCGGCTCGACTCGGCGCCCGGCTTGACGCGGGTCTAGCGCCCGCGTCGACGCCGGCTCTCAGAATGCTCTCCAGGCCCCAAGCAAGGCGCCAGCCGAGTGCCCCGCCGGCCGATGTCCTTTCAGTGTTACCCAGGGAGTGTTCATGTTGCGCAAGATTCTTGGCCTGGCCTGCCTGCTGGCCGTGCTGCTCGCGGGCTGCGGCACACCCATGTCCGACCACGAGGCGTTCAAACCCAAGCTCACCGAAAACGGCGGACCGAAGGAGCTGTATTCGATCCGCGCCGACCAGTTGCCCGGCCTTTTCGTGCTGGGAACGCCGGAAGTCCAGATCCAACAGCGCTTTGGCAAACCCGCTTTCTCGGGCAAAGGAGTCGACAAGGCGGGGCGGCCGACGAGCTGGGCCACCTATAGCTACAGCCGCAACTACATCGTCGTCGACACCGACTTCAATACCTTGCACGTCTTTCGCGCCACCTCGGCCACGCTGACTTACGACGAGGAAAGTGCCCTGCGCGAGCTGTCCTTCTCGCGCATCCAGCGCTTTGCCAACTCGGTGGGCAAGGTCGACCGCGACGCCAGCGACGAGGAAGTGGCCCGCTTCCTGGGCGCGCCGCAAGCGCTCGACATCCGCCCACCGGCCACGGCCGCAACCAAGCCGGCAGCGTCCCCGCCCAGCGCGGCCGCGCCCACCGGCTGGAAGCTGGGCGCCGAGATCAGCGAACTGCGCACCGAACTCGCCAAACAAAGCGGCTACAAGGGGCGCGGCGTCTACGTCGTGACGGTGGACCCCAACGGCCTTGCAGCGCGCGCGGGCCTGGCCAAGGGCGACGTGATCGTCAAGCTCAACGGCGTGGAGACCCCGACCCGCGACGACCTGATCGAGCAGCTGAAGACCGCCCCCCTCACCAGCGCCATCAACTTCCAGGTCCATAGCCGCGGCAGCCTGCGCACCTTTACCATTCCCGCCCAACAAGGCGGAGCGGAAACGACGGCGATTTGAAACAAGGTCGGGATCGAACTTAAGAAGGGGTTCGGCTCACGAAGTCGAACCCCTCAAAAACAGACGCCATCCCGATTACGGTGCAGCAACGACCTGCGTCATAGCCAACGCAAAGTCTGCGCCCCGTGCCAGCGCACACCATAACTAGCCGCGCGAGTCACGCATGCTTGATGTGCGCCTTTGTTCCTTATCCGGCCGTTTCCCGGCGACATTCATCAATCGCGTCGGATTCGTCTCGGAATCGATAAGCGTCTCGAACGGTAAGTCGGCGTTCATGAACGAACTTTCGTGAGCACGTGCTTTTCGAAGTATGGAGCTTCTGCTCTGCAGCGGATGCTGTCGTCCACGGAAAGTAGCCAGTTTCACGCTTTCGGCCACGAAGCTGTCATCGGCTCACTTCACCAAGAGGTGACCTTCATTGCAGAACCAGTCAGAGGCCCACAATCCTTCGTAGAGCGCGGTCTTCCAAGAGTTCGGGTCTCTCGCATACCGGCTTGTAAACTCACCATGTAGGTGGGCGCGCACCGAGGCGGGTCCCCCGGTCCTCATGAGCTCGGCGAGGTTGAAGGAAATATCGGCGAGTTCACTCGCGGCCTGGGCCGCATAGAGTTCTGCCAAGCCCATCACTTTGAAGTGATGCTGCACCCGTGCGGCCAAAACTGCCGCCCACCCTGCAGGTGGTCGCACGTGATAGGCGATGGAAGGCGGCGTCGTTTCCCGGACATCAACGACGAGCCAGCGCTCGTTACCCAGGTCATCGAAGTACGGATGAAGCGTCTGTTCCTCGGCGCTCTGTGCGAACTTCGCCAGCTTGCCCTTGTTGCAGTCTGAGCACGCCGGCACAAGGTTCGCAGGCGTCAGATTGAAGATGGGATGCAGCGACTGCGGCAGGTAGTGATCGACGGTCGACACGATTCGCTGACCGCACATCGGACATAGGCCATATGGCGGCGCGAAACGAACCGCCTCGTAGAGCGCCCGAGACGGCGACCCAACCCGGGCGAAATGGGACTTGTAGATAGTCCCCATAAGTTCACCAGACAACCGCGGCGTGACTTGGTCGCTGGTTGGAATCTGGAACAGCTGACCGGCCGGCGCTAGCGCCTTATAGGTTGCCTCCGCGGCTTGGAAGCTGGGTAGCGCCGCGAGCAGTGCCTGGGAGCGCTCGGCGATGGTGATTCCGGTCGCACATTGCTCCACGGCATCCTTCACCTCGAAAGCGGGGAGTGGCAGGCGCTTCATGACCCGTTTCGTCAGTTGAGCCGCTGCGCGATGAGACTGCGGGCCAAGACCTTTGCCTCTGAGCCAAGCTGGCCCGCGAAGCGAGTCTCGACCTCTTCAAATCGTCGGCCCGGCTCGTTGGCAACAGCTGCCACCATTTGGTGAAACCCAGAGTTCGAGACTTCGAGCCCGAATATCTCCCGCGTCAGGACTCCAGCGCTTTCGCCAAAAGTCTGCATGCTTGGGCGCTCAACCGCTGCGACAGTTCTGGTGCGGCGAAGCATCCAGACGCAGCTCATCGGGACCTCTTGAAGCACCACTGGCGAGTGCGTGGAAATGAGCGCTACGCCGTTGCGAGACACGAGCAAGTCGGAGACAGCCCGCACGAAAGCGGCAAGTAACGGCGGATGTAGGTGTCCCTCTGGCTCATCCAGAACGACGAGGGTCCTCTCGTCAACGAGCTCGACCAACCGCGTGGTGGTCAACAGGACGATTGAGTGCCCCGAGCTGAACCTCTTGAACGCATGCGCAACAGCGTTCTGCCAACCCTCTCCTTCGTATTGAAGGAAGCGTTCGACGTCAACTTCCGCGAAGAGCGGGTCAGTTGCCAGCGTGCGGACGGCCTTCAGCCATCGAGTCCTGCGAGGCTCCTCCCGGCACACGATGAAGCTATTGACGAAGTCCTTCGCCAGGTCGTCCTTCGTCTTGAGCGCATCCCGTAGCTGGCCATCCACCATCTCACTTCCTCGCAGGCCCACAAAGCCAGCGCGGAGCTTAAGGTTGGCAACGTTTGGCGGCGCCTCGAACTCGTCGAAGGCGCTGAAGGACACCGACACCAGGCCGGCGAAGTCCCACTCGTCCTGGTTGGCGCCCGTGCGCTTGAGGATGCCGGGCGGCGACGACTCACTAGGTCGCCCCAGCACAGCGTTGACCAAGGTCTGAATGCACCGCGTCTTCCCCGCGCCGTTTCGGCCCACCAAGACA
>JAEZVV010000095.1 GCA_023443095.1 Pseudomonadota bacterium | reverse complement strand
GGCCTGCTCGGCGGTTTCCGGAAGTAGTGCGCGCCGCGCTTGGGCGGTGACTCGTTGCACCATCGGGCCGCTTTTGCGGCCCGATGCCGTTTCAGACCTTGGCGTAGCGCTCGCGCCAGAGCTCGGTGGCGCGCGTGTAGAAAGCCGCCGCGGAGTCAGCCCCCAGGGCCGGAAAACCCAGATGGCGCCAGGCGCGTTCGAGTTCGCCCAGCACGTCGTGGCGGTCGAGCGCACGCGCGCCGGTCTGCTTCGACAGCTTCTCGCCGCGTTCGTTGGTGAGCACGGGTAGGTGCAGGTAGGCCGGCGTCGGCACTCCCAGCGTCCGCTGCAGGTGGATCTGACGCGGCGTGTTGTCGAGCAGGTCGGCGCCGCGCACCACGTGGGTGATGCCCTGGGCGGCATCGTCGACAACCACCGCCAGCTGGTAGGCCCACAGGCCGTCGGCGCGTCTCACTACGAAATCGCCGACTTCGGTGGCCAGGGCCTGCTGGTAGCGGCCGACGGCGCGGTCGACAAAAGCCACCGCCGTCGCCGGCACCCGCAGTCGCAAGGCGCGCGGGGGGCGGCCGCGGGTGCCGCCGCGGCAGGTTCCGGGGTAGATCCCGGGAGCAAGGCCGAGGCGGGCCGCTTCGAGCTCGATCTCGCGCCGCGAGCAGGCACAGCCATAAACCGCGCCGACAGCGATCAGCCGCTCCAGCGCAGCCTGGTAGACCGCGCTGCGTTCGCTCTGGAACAGCACCGCTTCATCGGACTCGAGGCCGAAGCGGGCCAGCGTCGCCAGGATGTCGGCACTGGCGCCGGCCACTTCCCGTGGCGGGTCGATGTCTTCGATGCGCACGATCCAGACCCCGCCGTGGGCGCGAGCGTCGAGCCAGCTGGCCAGGGCGGCGACCAGCGAACCGGGGTGCAAGACCCCGGTGGGTGAGGGCGCAAAGCGCCCGCGGTAGTCCAAAAGTGTTGCCATTGGTGCAATTCTGCCGCCTTGTCGAGCCATTCCGGAATTTTCGATCGTCCCATCGTTGCCCCTGGTCAGGGTGCCGGCTAGCATGGCCCCAGCACCGGCGAGCACGGGTTTGCGCGCCGTTTCCGTTCCGACCAGTCACCGACAGCCGCCATTTCCAGCTTGCCGCCGCCGGTCAGCCTTGCTGCCGACCTCCTCGCCTCGATTCAGTCCGTCGCGCACGAGCAGCGTCGCGTGTTCCCGCTCGCCTTGCTGCTCGGTTCTGTCGCGGCCGGCTGGGCGAGCCGTGGCGACCTGGCGAGCTCGATCGGGTTGTGGTGGCTGGCCTGGGTCCTGTGGGCAGCGGTCCGGTTCCTCTTGGCGATCGAGGCCGAGTCGGCACCCAAGCCGGCGCTCCGGGAGCGCTGGGTGGGCCGGCTCGAGGTGGCTTTGCTGGCCGAACCGCTGCTGTGGGCCGTGCTGCTGCTGGTGTTGGCGCCGGCTGCCGTGCGCGAGCCGGCCCTGGGCACCGCCGTCGCCGGCAGCTTGCTGCTCGCCGCTCTGGCCCGACCCGCCCGGCTCGTGATCTGGCGGGTCTACCTCGGCGCCTGGGCCGGCCTGCTGCTGGCCTTGGCAGCGCTGAGCGGGGAGGCAGCCCTGGTGTCGCTGCTAATGTTGGGCGGTGCGTGGCTGCTGGCGGCATGGTTGGCGCGGCCGCCGGTGATTCATCAGGCCACCGCCGGCGTGCTTGCCGATGGCAAACGCGAGGGTTTCCAGCGCGCTCTGGCGGCGATGCCGGTGCCGGTGATCGTGGTGCGCGCGGGGCGGATCGTCGATCTCAATTCGGCCGCTGCGGGCGAACTGCGTCTGTCGCGGCGCGAACTGATGGGATCGCCGCTGGCGGCCTACGCCTCGATCGAACCGGCCGCAGCCCTGCAGGTGCAGCGCGGTGACCCGCCGCAGCGCAGCGCGCGCTTGCGCCTGCTCGCGGGGGCCGGGGAGCGCAGCTGGGTGGTCGAGGTGCGCAGCCTGCGGCCGGGCGTTCCGCAGTCGCCGCTCATGCTGGCCTTGCTGCCGGCAAGCAGGCCCGAGCCGGCGCAGCAGGCGCGTCACCTGGCCGAGTGGCTGGCCGGGCAGGGCGGCCGGCCGTGGCACCGCGATCACCATGGCCGCCTCGCTCTGCCGCCCGAGTTCGCCCGCGCTGGCATCGACGGCGGCGCCGGCTTTCCGCTGGCTGCCTTGCTGGTGCGAGAGTCCGAGCGGAGCGCGGTCGAACAGCGTTGGCTGGCGGCGCAAAGCGCCGGCCGCGTGTTCGACGAAACGCTGGAACTGATCGATGCGTGCGAACGGCCGCGTCTCGTGCGCGTGACCGCCTTGATTCAAGCCGGCGCGGACGAGCCCAGGCCCGCGGTGCTGGGCGTGCTCGCCGCGCCCGCTGCGTCGTATGCCAGCGACATGGCGGGTGCTGCCCGGCTGCTGAGCCGAATGCCGGTCCTGGTCTGGCTGGTCGACGCCAGCGGCCGGGTGTTGCACGCCCAGGGGGGCGAACCGGCGCGCTGGGGACTGATGGGCGACCTCGGCGAGCAGCCGCATTGGGAGGCCGCGTTCGACTTGGCCGCCGACGCTCTTGCCGATCTGGGGTCGGCACTCGCGCGGGCGGCTGCGGGCCAGCCGGTGTTCGACCTGCTGCATGCCAGAAACGGCCGCGCCGGTGCCCGCCTGTTGCTGCGCAGCCATTTCATTCCCTACCAGGAACCGGGCCTGAACGCGGTCCTGGTGCTCGACACCATTGCCTCGCCGGCGGAGGCGAGGGCGGTCGAGCGTCTGAAACAGAGCAAGGCGCAATACAAGGCGCTGGTCGAGGCCTCGACCAGCCTGGTGTGGGCCTGCGACGCCCAGCTGAACCTGAGTTTCGTCAGCCGGCGCGCAGCGCGAGAGATGTATGGCCGCGACAACACCGAGCTGCTCGGTCTGCCGTTGGCGGCGCTGGCGCCGCCCGAGCTCGACCAGCCCGAGTTGCGGGCCGCGCTCGAGCAGCTTCGCGCCGGGCACCGGCTGCGCAACCTAGAGGTTGTGCATGTCAATGGCGCGGGTCAGCACATCGTGGTGTCGATGAGCGCGGCGCCGCTGCGCTGGTCCGACGGCCGCTTTGCCGGCGCGATCGGCATGAACTCCGACCTGACCGCGATGAAAAAACGCGAGAGCCGCCTGGCCGAAGCGTTGCGGGTCGAGCGCACCGTGCTCGACTCGGCCGGCCAGGCGATTGCGGTGGTCAAGCAAGGTCGGGTGCAGCGCTGCAACGACGCCTTCCTGCGTTTGTCGGGCCTGAGCGGCGAGGCCTTGGCACAGCGCCCGGTCGTGGCGTGTTTTGCCAGCCCGGCGGCGTGGGCCGAGGTGCAGGCGGCGGCGGAACGGGCGCGCCCGCTCGACCAGGCGATCGTGCGCGAGATCGAGGTGAGGCGCGCGCAGGAGCGCGAGAAGGCCGACCAGGCCTGGTGCCAGCTGACGGCGCGAGCGATCGGCCCCGAGGAATACGTGCTGGTGCTCGCCGACATCGATTCGATCCGCCGGCGCGAGCAAAGCGCCCGCCACGACGCCTTGCACGACGAGCTGACGGGTCTGCCGAACCGGCGCCACTTTGCCGAACGCGCGCAAGCGGCGCTGTCGATGCTGGCGAGTCACGGCGGCAACTGCGCGCTGCTGGCGATCGACCTCGATGGCTTCAAGCAGGTCAACGACCGGGAAGGTCACGACAGCGGCGACGTGGTCCTGCGCGAAATCGCGCGCCGGCTGGCCTCGATCGTGCGCGCCGACGACACGGTGGCGCGGCGCGGCGGCGACGAGTTCGCGATCCTGGTGCCGCAGGTAGCTTCGCTCGCCGAAGTTGAACATATCGCCGAGCGCCTGCTGCGCGTACTGGCCCAGCCGGTGGTGATCGACGACCGCCGCATCGCCCGTGTCACGGCCAGCGTCGGGGTGGCGCTCGCCCCCGAACACGGGCGCGATTTCGAGCGCGTGTTCCAGCTCGCCGACCTGGCGATGTACGAGGCCAAGCTGCGCGGCAAGAACTGCTGGGCGCTGGCTCAGGGAGCGGTCTTGTCGAACGTCACTCCGCTAAAGCCGCGCGCCACTCAGGGGAGCTGAGCCGCTCGACCCACCAGTCGAGGGCGCGGCCGCGGTGGTGGCCGCGCCAGGCGATCTGGAGCGGGCCGTCGGGCTTGCCGGCCTCGGTTCGGCGCGCCACCAGTTGACCCGAGGCGAGCTCGGCACGGATCCGGTGCGCCGGCAGGAAGCCGACTCCCAGGCCGGCCTTCTGGGCCGCGATCTTGGCTTCGATCGACGGTACGGCCAGGGTCTCGGCGCCGAGCAGGCCGGCCGTGCGCGGCGCCAGGCGCTGCGAGGTGTCGGCCACCACGATCTGGCGGTGGCGCTTGAGTTCGGCATCCGACAAGGGTTCGGGGGCGCGGGCCAGGGCGTGCCCGGCGGCGACCGCAAAAACGAAACGCACGGCTCCCAGTTCGCGGGTCTTGAAGCCGGAATCGTGACGGCCGGGCTCGGGCCGTTCGAACGCGGCGCCGATCGCCAGATCCGCGCGGCCCGCCACCAGCGCATCCCAGGTTCCGCCCAGCACCTCGTGGCTGATGCGCAGGCGCGTCGGCGCGGCGGCGATGAACTCGGTGAGCAGCGGCAGCAAGGTGTCGAAATGCACGATGGTGTCGAGCGCGAGGCGCAGCTCGGGCTCCCAGCCGTCGGCCACCTGGCGCACGCGCCGGGTCAAGTCTTCGGACGCGGCCAGCAGCTGGCGTCCTTCGCGCAGCAGCTCCTCGCCCGCAGGCGTGAGGCGGGCGCGGCGCCCGCGGCGGTCGAACAGCAGAACGTCGAGCCCGTCCTCAAGCCGGCGTACGGCGTAGGTCACGGCCGACGGTACGCGGCCGAGTTCCTCGGCGGCGGCGGCAAAGCTGCCGCGGCGGGCGATGGCGTCGATCAGGACCAGGGCCTCAAGTGTGAGAGCGGGGTTCATTGATTCAAAAATACTGAACGATATCGTGAGCAGCGCCCCGATGATAAGCCGAGTCAATCAGCGGAGAATCGCTTCTCAAGACGGGAACGCGGGAATTTTCACCGGTGAATCAAAATCATCGACGCACCCGGAACCGGAGCCTCGACATGATGACCCTCAGACCTGCGGCCGAGCGTGGCTATTTCGACCACGGCTGGCTCAAGACCCACCACAGCTTCTCCTTTGCCGACTATTACGACCCGCAACACATGGGGTTTGGCCCGCTGCGGGTGATCAACGACGACCTCATTGCGGCGGGCGCCGGTTTCGGTCGCCACGGTCACCGCGACATGGAGATCATCAGCTACGTCCTGGCGGGCGAACTGGTCCACCAGGACAGCCTGGGCAATGGCTCGGTGATCCGACCCGGCAATGTGCAGCGCATGAGCGCTGGCACCGGAGTGATGCACTCCGAAGCCAACCACGCCCAGGACGCCGTCACCCATCTGCTGCAGATCTGGATCGAACCGAACCAGCGTGGCATCGCCCCGGGCTACGAGGAAAAGGTTTTTTCCGACGCCGACAAGCGCGGTCGCTTGCGGCTGATCGCCTCGCCCGACGGTGCGGAAGCTTCGGTCACGATCCACCAGGACGCGCGGGTCTACGCCGGTCTGTTCGATGGGGCAGAAACTGCGCAGCTGGATTTGGCCGCGGGCCGGCGTGCCTACGTCTTCGTCGCGCGCGGCGAGTTGGTGGTCAACGGCGTGACCATGCGGGCCGGTGATGGCGCCAGCTTGGAGCAGGAAGCTCGGATCAAGGTCGAGCACGGGAAAGCCGCCGAAGTGCTGGTTTTCGACCTGCCGTGATCGCGGCAATAAGAAGTTTCTCAAGGAGACAAGCATGAACGCTATCCAACCTCTGCTCGCCCTGGTGGCGCGGGTCCTGCTCGCGCTGATGTTCGTGACGGCGGGGTACTCAAAGATCGGCGGCTTCGACGGCACGGCCGCTTACATCGCGTCCAAGGGGTTGCCGCTGCCGTCGGTTCTGGCCGCGCTTGCGATCGTGGTCGAACTCGGGGCCGGCCTGGCGCTGATCGCCGGTTTCAAGGCGCGCTGGGCGGCCTTGCTGCTCGCCGGCTTCACCTTGCTCGCGAGCTTCATCTTTCACAACTATTGGGCTCTGCCGGCCGACCAGCAAGGCATGCAGATGCTGATGTTCATGAAGAACATTGCTATTACCGGTGGCCTGCTGATGGTCGTCGCCTTGGGCGCAGGAGGCTGGAGTTTCGACTCCCGTTCGACGCGCTGATCCCGGATCTGTCCCGCGGCGCCCCCTCCCGGCGCCGCTTCTTAGAAGTAGAAGGAAAGGAAGCATGAGCAAGACCGTTATCGTCTACCACAGCGGCTATGGCCACACCAAGAAACAAGCCGAAGCGGTATACGCGGGGGCTGCCAGCGTCGGTGAGGCGCAACTGCTGGCGATCGACGCCCATGGCGAACTGCCTGCCGGCGGCTGGGACCAGCTCGCCGCGGCCGACGCGATCATTTTCGGCTCGCCCACCTACATGGGCAGCGTGTCGTGGCAGTTCAAGAAATTTGCCGACGCCAGCTCCAAACCCTGGTTTGTCCAGCAATGGAAGAACAAGATCGCCGCCGGTTTCACCAACTCGGCCAGCATCAACGGCGACAAACACTCGACCCTGCACTACCTCATCACCTTGGCCATGCAGCATTCGATGCTGTGGGTCGGCACCGGCATGTTGCCGTCCAACAGCAAGGCCGCCACCCGCAACGACTTGAACTACCTGGGCTCGTCGGCCGGCGCCATGTCGCAATCGCCATCGGACGCCAGTCCGGACGAAGGCCCTTTGCCGGGCGATCTCGAGACGGCCCGCTTGTTCGGCGTCCACGTTGCCGAGGCGAGCCGACGCTGGAAGCAATAAGAGTCTGGCCAACACGGCCCGCGGCGGCGACCTGCCGCGGGCTAGGCCGGATCCGCCGAACTGCGTCGTAGAATCGACCGGACGGGCGCACAACCGCTTGGTTGTGCGCCCGCGGTTTTTTCCGGATCGCCGTGAAACACCTCACCCTCACTCTCACCCTCGCGGGCCTGGCGATGATCGGCCCGTTCGCGATCGACACCTACCTGCCGGCCTTCCACGACATCGCTCGCGACTACGGGGTGAGCGAGCTGATGGTGCAGCAGACGCTCAGCGTCTATCTCCTGGCCGTGGCCTTGATGACCCTGGTCCTGGGGCCGGTGTCGGACGCCCTCGGGCGCCGGCCGGTGATCCTGGCCGGCCTTGCGGTTTTCGGGGTCGCGTCGATCGGGGCCGCGCTCGCGCCGAGTTTCGGCTGGCTGCTGGCCTTCCGCGCGCTCCAGGGCGTGTCGGCAGGGGCCGGCATGGTGGTGGGGCAGGCCGTAGTGCGCGATCGCCTGGCGGGAGCCGAAGCGCACCGGATGATGGCCAACATCATGATGGTGTTCGGCCTGGCGCCGGCGATCGCTCCCATCATCGGCGGCTACCTGACCCACCTCGGCTGGCGCTCGATCTTCGTCTTGCTCGCCCTGATCGCCGCCGCCCTGTGGGCCCTGTGCTGGCGCAGCCTGCCCGAGAGCCTGGCGCCGCCCTTGCGCCAGCCCTTGCATCTGGCGAGCATGCTGAACAACTACGCCAGGGTGCTGCGGCACCGCCAGTTCCTGCTCGGCGCTCTGGCGCCGGGTCTGGGTTTTGCCGGATTCGCGATCTACATCTCGGCCGCGGCCAATTACGTGATCGAAGTGCTGGGCCTGTCGGCGACCTCGTTTGGCTGGCTGTTCGTGCCCATGATCGGCGGCACCATTCTGGGTTCGGCGGCGAGCGGCCGCCTCACCCATCATTTCTCGACGCTCGCGATTGTGCGCGGCGGCGCTTTCGTCATGCTGGGCGGAGCGGTCTTCAACCTCGCTTATGCGCTGATCTTTCCGGCCCAGGTGCCGTGGGCCGTATTGCCTATCCTCGTTTATTCCTTCGGCCTGGCCCTGGCGCGTCCGGGGATGACGGTGGTGACGCTGAGCCTCTTCCCGCGCATGAGCGGGCTGGCGGCGGCGCTGCAGAACTTCCTGCAGACGCTGATTTTTGCGCTGATCTCGGGTTTCGTCGTGCCCCTGCTGTTTGGCAGCGCGGCCAAGCTGGCGGCAGGCGTGGTGGTGGGGGTGGCGCTGTCGGTGGCGTGTTGGGTCCTGGCCGGTTTCGGCTCCGGCCCCCTGCGGGCACACGACGAGTTTGCCGGGCGCGGCCGCGGCGGGGACTGAGACTGCGCTCCGGCCGGCGCGCGGGAGGACGGACTTAGGCGAGCACGCGCTTGAGGAAGGCCGCAATGTCGGCCACCTCCTCGGCGCACACCGAGTGCTGCATCGGATAGTCGTGCCACTCGACCGTGTGACCGGCCGCCACCAGGGCATCGCGAGAGGCAAGGCCGCGGGCGATCGGCACGATCGGGTCGGCGCTGCCGTGAGCCATGAAGATCGGCGTGGCGTGGGTGCCGGTCGAGCGTTCGGCGGCCAGGAGGTCGGCCAGCGGCAGATAGGTCGACAGCGCCATCAGGCCGGCGAGCGGTTCGGTCTGGCGCAGCCCGGTGTGCAGCGTGATGGCGCCGCCTTGCGAGAATCCTGCCAGCACGATGCGCGAGCGCGGGATGCCCGCCGCCACTTCGCGTTCGATCAGCTGCTCGACCTGAAGGTGCGAGCGGCGGATGCCGGCCTCGTCCTCGCGTCGCACAAGGTCGGTGCCGAGGATGTCGTACCAGGCGCGCATCATGTAACCCGCGTTGATCGTCACCGGGATCTGGGGAGCGTGCGGGAAAACGAAACGGATCGGCGGAATGCCGAAGCGGGCGAGTTCCTGAACGATAGGGACAAAGTCGTTGCCGTCGGCGCCAAGGCCGTGCAGCCAGATCACGGCGGCAGTGGGTTCGGTGCTCTGGGGCTGGAGTTCGACGGTTTCAAGGCGGGTGTTCATGGTCGGGTTTCTAGAGAGCAGGCTTGGCCCGGATCGCGCTTTTCGGACGGAAAGCCTTGCTCACCGCATCGTGGGTCTCGATGTAGGGGCCGCCGATCAGGTCGATGCAATACGGCACGGCAGCGAAGATGCCGGCCACCAGCGTTTTGCCGTCGGCGTCTTTCAGGCCTTCGAGGGTCTCGGCAATCGCCTTGGGCTGGCCGGGCAGGTTGATGATGAGCGCGGCGTGACCGTCGACTTCGCGCAGGGCGCCGACCTGGCGCGAGAGGATCGCGGTGGGCACGAAGGTGAGCGAGATGCGCCGCATCTGCTCGCCGAAACCCGGCATCTCGCGCGTGGCCACGGCCAGCGTCGCTTCGGGGGTGACATCGCGTCGCGACGGCCCGGTGCCGCCGGTGGTGAGCACGAGGTCGCAGCCGACCGCATCGACCAGTTCAACGATCGCCGCTTCGATCGCCTGGCGCTCGTCGGCGATCAGGCGCGAATGGACCTGGAACGGCGAAGCGAGCGCCTTGGCGAACCAGGCCTCGAGGGCGGGGATGCCCTGGTCCTGGTAGACGCCTTGCGAGGCGCGGTCGGAAACCGAGATCAGTCCGAGGATCAGTTGGTCGGGGTGCGAGCGTTCAGCTTTCATCGTCTTCGTCGTCCTGCTTGAGCAGAGATTCCGGTGGTGCGAGTTGGGCGTGCACCATGCGGTAGAGCTCGCGCGAGCTCTTGGGCGGCTTGTTGGCTTCGTGTTCGCGGCGCGCGTTGCGGACCAGCTGGCGCAGAGCCTGCACGTCGGCGGCGGGAAACTCGGCCATGAACTCGGTGAGGGCGGCGTCGTCTTCGATCAGCCGCGTGCGGATGCGCTCGGCGCGATGCATGGTGGCGACGGCGGCCTTGCTGTCGCCCGTGACCCGGCCGAGCGCGGCGCGCACGGCGTCGGCGTCGAGCACCCGCATCAGCTTGCCGATCAGCTGCAGGTGGCGACGGCGCGCTTCATGCGCCTTGATGCGCTTGGATTCGAGCAGGGCAGCGTGCAAGTCCTCGGGCAGATCGAGTTTGGCAATCTGGTCGGGGCGAAGTTCGCTGAGTTCGCGGCCGAGATCCTGCAGCGCGTGCATATCGCGTTTACGCTGACTCTTGCTCGGGCCGCGCCACTGCGGAGCCTCGTCGTCGCCGTCGTCGAACTCGGGATTGGGAGTGTCGGTGCGCTTCTTCATCGCCGGTATGATACCCAGCCACCCTCGCGAGCAACGAACCGCATGAGCTCTCTCTTCGCCGTTTCCGATCAGCGCCTGCACGAACTGGCGCAACTAGCCCTGGCCCACGCGCGCGCGCTGGGCGCCTCCGACGCAGCGGCCGAAGTCAGCGAGTCGACCGGCTTGTCGGTGACGGTGCGCAAGAAAGACGTGGAGACCATCGAGCACACCCGCGACAAGGGCCTCGGTGTCACGGTCTACATCGGGCAGCGCCGTGGCCATGCCTCGACTTCGGACTTCTCCGAGTTGGCGATCCGCGAGTCGGTGGCGGCGGCGTTCAATATCGCCCGCTTCACCGCCGAGGACGATGCGGCCGGCCTGCCCGACGCCGACACGCTCGAGACCGAACCGCGCGATCTCGACCTGTTCCACCCCTGGGGAATCGACGCCGACGCTGCGATCGACATCGCCAGCCGCGCCGAAGCGGCGGCCTGGGGCGTGAGCAAGAAAATCGTCAACTCCGAGGGTTCGAACGTCTACACCAGCTCGGGCCACTTCGTGCTCGCCAACACGCGCGGCTTTGCCGCCGGCTACCCGTATTCGCGCCACTCGATCTCGGTCAGCCCGATCGCGCGCGACCGCCGCGGCATGCAACGCGACGACTGGTACTCGAGCTCGCGCGTGCCGCAGGACCTGGCCGCGCCCGAGGCGATCGGCGACTACGCCGCGCGCCGCGCGCTGGCGCGACTGTCGGCGCGCCAGCTCGGCACTCGCCAATGCCCGGTCCTGTTCGAGGCGCCGCTTGCCTGTGGTCTGGTCGGCAACTTCACCCAGGCAGCAAGCGGGGGTTCGCTCTACCGCAAGGCGAGTTTCCTCGTCGACGCCCTCGGCCAATCGATTTTTGCCGACCACCTCAGCATCCACGAGGATCCCTACGCGCCGCGCGCCGGTGGTTCCAGCCCCTTCGACGAGGAAGGGGTGCGCGGCCACGAACGTGACCTGGTCGCCGACGGGGTGCTGCAAGGTTATTTCCTGTCGACGTATTCGGCGCGCAAGCTCGGCATGAAAACCACCGGCAATGCCGGCGGTTCGTACAACCTCGAGCTGCGCTCCAAGCTGACGCGGCCGGAAGACGATTTCCGCGCCATGCTGGCCAAACTCGGCACCGGTCTGCTCGTGACCGAGCTGATCGGCCAAGGCGTCAACTACGTGACGGGCGACTATTCGCGCGGCGTCACCGGCTTCTGGGTCGAGAACGGCGAGATCGCCTACCCGGTCGAGGAGATCACGATCGCCGGCAACCTCAAGGACATGTTCAAGAACATCCAGGCGGTCGGTGCAGACGTCATCAAGCGCGGCTCCAAAGTGTCGGGCTCGGTGCTGCTCGAGGGCATGACCGTCGGCGGCAGCTAACACCGCTAGGTTTCAAACGCCGGTCCGGGACATGGGCTCCGGACCGGCGGCATTCCACTTTGCTTTTCGGCCGTGTCCGGGCCGGGCGGATCGGGGTCCAGGCGACGCCCTAAAGAAAGCTAGGGTTCTTACGCCCAATATGGTTTTCCCGAGGATAGAATCGACGGCGGCGGAATCCGGGCGCTGAGTTCCGCTTCTGCCTGCCAGTGCCCCTCGATACCTAAGCAAAGTGGAGACTGTTTCATGCAACGTCGTTCCTTCCTGAAGAACGCAGGTGCCGCTGGCGCCGGCCTCGCGGCCGCTGCAGTGGCCACACCTGCCCTCGCGCAAAACCTGCCCGAGGTGAAATGGCGCCTGACTTCGAGTTTTCCCAAGAGCCTCGACACCATCTTCGGTGCCGCCGAAACCATTGCCAAGACGGTAGCGGCCGCCACCAACAACAAGTTCCAGATCCAGATCTTCGCCGCCGGTGAAATCGTTCCCGGGCTGCAGGCCCTGGATGCGGTTCAGAACGGCACGGTCGAGTGCTGCCATACCGCGCCCTACTACTACTTCGGCAAAGATCCGACTTTTGCTTTCGGCAGTGCCGTGCCCTTCGGCATGAACGCGCGCCAGCAGAACGCCTGGATGTACGAAGGCGGCGGCAAGCAGCTGATGGCCGAGTTCTACAAGAACTACAACATCGTGTCCTTCCCGGCCGGCAACACCGGTGCCCAGATGGGCGGCTTCTTCCGCAAGGAGATCAAGACCGTCGCCGATCTGAAGGGGCTGAAGATGCGCATCGCCGGCCTGGCCGGCGTGGTGATGAGCAAGCTGGGCGTGGTGCCGCAGCAGATCGCCGGCGGCGACCTCTATCCCTCGCTGGAGAAGGGTACGATCGACGCGGCGGAATGGGTCGGCCCCTACGACGACGAAAAGCTGGGTCTGGGCAAGGTTGCCAAGTTCTACTACACCCCCGGTTTCTGGGAAGGCAGCGCCGCGCTCGACCTTTTCGTCAACCAGGCCGCTTTTGGCAAGCTGCCCAAGGAGTACCAGGCGATCCTGGAGGCGGCTTGTGCTTACGCCAACATCACGATGCTGGCCCGGTACGACTCCAAGAATCCGGGTGCCCTGCGCCGCCTGATCGCCGGCGGCGTTCAGTTGCGCCAGTGGCCGCGTCCGGTGCTCGAGGCGGCGTGGAAGGCGAGCAACGAGGTCTACGAAGAAACCGCGGCAAGCAATCCGCGCTTCAAGAAGGTCTACGAGCCGTGGAAGGCCTTCCGCGACGAGCAGATCCGCTGGTTCGGCGTGGCCGAGCAGGGTTTCGACAGTTTCATGGCGACCACGCTGCGCAGCCCGTCGGCCAAGAAATAAGGGTTTTGCGACCCGGCCCCAACAACCCCGCTCGCGCGGGGTTGTTTGTTTTTACGGTGCCAGGAAAAACTTGTCGCGGCCGGAGTGTGTGAAACGCGCAAAAGGCGATTGCAGGCAAAAAGACTCGGCAATAATGGTTTACCCGCACATGGAGTGCCGGGTGGCGGACCCGGCAACTGGCGATCGACGCGAGCCTGGCGGAGCCCGTCCCATCCTCCTGCCCAGTGGAGACAGATCGATGCAACGCCGTTCCTTCCTGAAAAATGCCGGCGCGGCCAGCGCCGGTCTCGCCGCCACCGCACTCGCGACTCCCGCGCTGGCGCAGAACCTGCCCGAGGTGAAATGGCGCCTGACCTCGAGCTTCCCGAAGAGCCTCGACACTATCTTCGGCGCGGCCGACACCATCTCCAAGGCCGTGGCGGCCGCCACCAACAACAAGTTCCAGATTCAGGTGTTTGCAGCCGGCGAAATCGTTCCCGGGCTGCAGGCCCTGGATGCGGTTCAGAACGGCACGGTCGAGTGCTGCCACACCGCGCCCTACTACTACTTCGGCAAGGATCCAACCTTCGCCTTTGCCTGCGCCGTGCCCTTCGGCATGAACGCGCGCCAGCAGAACGCCTGGATGTACGAGGGCGGCGGCAAGCAGCTGATGGCCGAGTTCTTCAAGGAATACAACATCGTCGCCTTCCCGGCCGGCAACACTGGCGCGCAGATGGGAGGCTTCTTCCGCAAGGAGATCAAGACCGTCGCCGACATGAAGGGGCTGAAGATGCGCATCGGCGGCTTTGCCGGCACCGTGCTCACCAAGCTCGGCGTGGTGCCGCAGCAGATCGCCGGTGGCGACATCTACCCCTCGCTCGAGAAAGGCACGATCGACGCGGCGGAATGGGTCGGCCCCTACGACGACGAAAAGCTGGGCCTGGGCAAGGTCGCCAAGTATTACTACACGCCCGGTTTCTGGGAGGGCGGCCCCGAGCTCGACCTCTTCGTCAACCAGGCCGCTTACGCCAAGCTGCCCAAGGAATACCAGGCCATCCTCGAAGCGGCTTGCGCCTATGCCAACGTCATCATGCTGGCCCGGTACGACGCCCGCAATCCGGCCGCCCTGCGCCGCCTGATCGCCAGCGGCGTGCAACTGCGCCAGTGGCCGCGTCCGGTGCTCGAGGCGGCGTGGAAAGCGGCCAACGAGGTGTACGCGGAAACCGCCGCCCAGAACGCCAAGTTTGCCAAGGTCTACAGCCCCTGGAAGGCCTTCCGCGACGACCAGATCCGCTGGTTCGGCGTGGCCGAGCTGGGTTTCGACGGCTTCATGGCGTCGACCTTGCGAGCGCCGGCGACACCCGCGAAAAAATAGCGGCGCAGACAAGAAAAAAGCCCCGCATCGCGGGGCTTTTTCTGGGCCGGGATCAGGGTCTCGACGCCGGCGCCGCGACGGGGGCGGCGCTGTCGTCGCTATTGGCCAGGCCGTCCGCCTGCTCGAGCAGGAGGTTTTTCTCGGCGCGGCCGCCGCTCCAGTAGTCGGCGTTGGCAATGCCGAGCGCTTCGGGGTGGAAGACCGGTTCGATGCCCTGGGCGCGCTGTTTTTCGTAGTCGCGCAAGGCGAGGAAGGCGGGTTTCTGCAGCAGCAGGATCGCGGCAATGTTGAGCCAGGCCATCAGGCCCACGCCGAGGTCGCCCAGGCCCCAGGCGAGATCGGCGGTCTTGACCGCGCCGTAGGCGGTCGAGGCCATCAGAGCGATCTTCAACAAGAACATCAGCCACGGCCGATGGATCTTGCGGTTGACGTAGGCGATGTTGGTCTCGGCAATGTAGTAATACGCGACGATGGTGGTGAAGGCAAAGAAGAAAAGCGCAATCGCCACGAACATCGAACCGAAGCCCGGCATCACCGCTTCCATCGCCACCTGGGTGTAGCCGGGGCCGGCACCCACGCCGGTGACGCCGGTGTAGACCGCGCTGCCGTCGGGCGCCTGGACGTTGTAGCGGCCGGTGATCAGAAGCATGAACGCAGTGGCCGAACACACGAACAAGGTGTCGACGTAGACCGAGAAGGCCTGTACCAGGCCCTGCTTGACCGGGTGGCTGACCGAGGCCGCCGACGAGGCGTGCGGCCCGGTGCCCTGGCCGGCCTCGTTCGAATACACGCCGCGCTTGACGCCCCACTGGATCGCCATGCCGAGCATGGCGCCGAAGCCGGCCTCGAAGCCGAAGGCGCTGCGCAGGATCAGGCTCATCACCTCGGGCAGCTTCTCGATGTTGAGGCCGACAATCACCAGCGCCACGATCACGTAGGCCTGCGCCATGAAAGGCACGACCACGGCGGCGAAGGTGGCGATGCGCTTGACCCCGCCGAAGATGATGAAGGAGAGCAGGATCGCCAGCAGCGCGGCGGTCACGCTGGGTGCTATGTCGAAGGCCGACTCCATGCTGGCGGCGATCGAGTTGGCTTGCACGCCCGGCATCAGAAAGCCGCAGGCGAAAATCGTCACGATCGCGAAGACCCAGGCGAAACGCTTCATGCCCAGGCCCTTCTCGATGTAGAAGGCGGGGCCGCCGCGGTACTGGCCGTCGAGCTTTTCCTTGTAGATCTGGCCCAGGGTCGATTCGATGAAGGCCGAACTCGCGCCGAGGAAGGCCACCATCCACATCCAGAAGACGGCACCCGGGCCGCCGAAGGTGATGGCGGTCGCCACGCCGGCGATGTTGCCGGTGCCGACCCGCCCGGCGAGTGTCATTGCCAGCGCCTGGAACGACGACACACCGCTGTCGGTACTTTTGCCTTCGAAGATCAGGCGGATCATTTCGCGCAGATGGCGCACTTGCAGGAAGCCGCCGCGCAGAGACAGATACAGGCCTACGCCCAGACACAGGTAAACCAGTGCCGGGCTCCAAACAATGCCGTTGGCGGCACTCACGAAATCAATCATCGGACGAACAACTCCAGACGGGCGCGGGCGCCCGCGAAGTCGACGCCCGCACGGCTAGGGGGCGGATGGGGTTTGGACGCGACGGCGCAGCTGCGTCTATCGGCGTCAACCCGAAATTACCGTGAGCAGCCCCTGCGCAAGGCGGGAAAGTCCGATGGAAAGCGCTGGAAATTGGATCTGGGTCAAGCCGAAGCCAGGCGCTGGGCCTGCCACTCGCGCCAGCCGCGGGCGCGCAGCTCGCATGCCGGGCAAGTGCCGCAGCCGTGGCCCCAGGGGTGCGCCTCGCCGCGCTGGCCCAGGTAGCAGGTATGGCTCTCAGTCACGATCAGCTCGATCAGCGCAGCGCCGCCGAGACGATGGGCCAGCTCCCAGGTCTGCGCCTTGGTGAGCCACATCAGCGGTGTCTCTATCGTCATGCGGCAACCCAGACCCAGTGACAGCGCCACCTGCTGTGCCTTGACGGTGTCGTCGCGGCAGTCCGGGTAGCCCGAGAAATCGGTCTCGCACATGCCGCCCACCAGCACGTCGGCACCGCGGCGGTAGGCAAGCGCCGCCGCCAGCGTCAGAAACAACAGGTTGCGTCCGGGCACGAAGGTGTTGGGCAGGCCGTTGGTATCAAACTCGATCGCCCGGGTGGCGGTGAGCGCGGTGTCGCTCACTTCGCCCAGGACCGAGAGGTCGAGTTGGTGGTCCTCGCCCAGCCGCGCCGCCCAGGCCGGAAAGCGGGCGCAGATTCCGGCCCGCACCGCAAGGCGTTGCTCGAGTTCGATCCGGTGGCGTTGGCCGTAATCGAAGGCGACGGTTTCGACCCGGGCGTAGCGGTCCAGCGCCCAGGCGAGGCAGGTGCTCGAGTCCTGGCCGCCCGAAAAGAGGACGAGGGCGGTGCGGTTCGACGACAGGGGGGCGGCGGTCATGGCGAGCTCGGGCAAAGCCCTCATTGTGCCGCGGCCCAAAAAAAAGCCCCGCCGGAGCGGGGCCTGTGTTGGAGCGCAGCTCAGGGTTTCTTGTCCGCCTCCGGCGCGGGGGCGTTGAAGGAATCCTGCAGGGCTTTCGATGCCGCGTCGTCCTTGCCGGCTTCCGCCGGCTGGCCTTCGGCGGGCGGAATCTCGAAGCCGGGAGCGGGTTCGGACGTGTCATCCGGGGCCGGTTCGCCCGGGATGCTGAAGTCGATCGAGGTCGGATCGACCTTGGGCGCGTCGTCCTTGTAGACCATCACCATCTGCGGGAAGGCGATCACCAGGCCGACCATGATCAGCTGGATCACCACGAAGGGAATCGCGCCCCAGTAGATCTGGCCGGTGGTGACCGGTGCGGTGAGGCGGCCGGTCAGCTTGTCGATGTACTCGGCCTTGGGCGCGACGCTGCGCAGATAGAACAGCGCAAAACCGAAGGGCGGGTGCATGAACGAGGTCTGCATGTTCACCCCCAGCAGCACGCCGAACCAGATCAGGTCGATCCCAAGCTTTTCCGCCACCGGCCCGAGCAGCGGCACGATGATGAAGGCGAGCTCGAAGAAATCGAGGAAAAACGCCAGCACGAACACCAGCACGTTCACAAAGATCAGGAAACCGAGCTGGCCGCCGGGCAGGTCGGACAGCAGGTGTTCGACCCAGCGGTGGCCGTCGACGCCGTAGAAGGTGAGCGAGAAGATGCGTGCACCGACCAGGATGAAGACGACGAAGGTGGTCAGCTTGGCAGTGGTGCTCATCGCCTGCTTCATCAGGTCGAACGACAGGCGCTTGCGGGCGAACGCCATGATCAGCGCGCCCGCCGCGCCCATCGCTCCGCCTTCGGTGGGAGTGGCAATGCCGAGGAAGATCGTGCCCAGCACCAGGAACACCAGCGCCAGCGGCGGGATCAACACGAACACCACGCGTTCGGCCAGCCGCGACAGCAGGCCGAGGCGGGTGAGCTTGTTGACCAGGGCAACCACAAACGCGATGCCCATGCCCATGGCCAGGCCGACGATGATCGAGAGGTCGGTCGGCGCGTCGGCCGGCAGCTTCCAGGCTTCGAAGGCGAGCGCGCCAGCGGTGGCGATGGCGGTGAGCACCAGCAACGAGACCACGCCCGAGTTGCCGTTGGCTTCGGCGAGCGTCCTGGCTTCAGGCGGCAGGGCCGGCACGAAGTTCGGCTTGAAGATCGCCACCAGGATGATGAAGCCGGCATAGAGCCCGGTCAGCACAAAGCCCGGAATGAAGGCGCCGGCGTACATGTCGCCGACCGAACGGCCAAGCTGGTCGGCCATGATGATCAGCACCAGCGAGGGCGGAATGATCTGCGCCAAAGTACCCGAGGCGGCGATCACCCCGGAGGCGACGCGCCGGTCGTAGCCGTAGCGAAGCATGATCGGCAGCGAGATCAGGCCCATCGAGATCACGGAAGCGGCCACCACGCCGGTGGTTGCCGCCAGCAGGGCGCCGACGAAGATCACCGCAAACGCCAGGCCGCCACGGACCGGGCCAAAAAGCTGGCCGATGGTGTCTAGCAAGTCCTCGGCCATGCCGCTGCGTTCGAGGATCAGGCCCATGAAGGTGAAGAAGGGGATCGCGAGCAGGGTCTCGTTGCTCATCACCCCCCAGATCCGCTCCGGCATGGCCTGGAACAGCGAGGGCGAGAGCAGGCCGAACTCGATGCCGAGCAGGCCGAAACCCATGCCGATCGCGCCCAGAGAAAACGCGACCGGATAACCCAGAAGCAGAACCACCACCAGCGACGCGAACATCAGCGGCGCCATGTTGGCAATCAAGAATTCGATCATGACTGCTCCTCGCGCAGTTTGGCGATTTCGTCGGCCAGCAGTTCCTCGGCCGATTTGCCGTTTTCCTTGGCGTGCGGATCGGGGCCGTCACCCGAGAGAAAGGCGAGGATCTTGATCAGTTCGGAGAGGGCTTGCAGGAGCAGCAGAGCAAAGCCCAGCGGCACCATCAGGCGCGCCGGCCACACGATCAGGCCGCCGGCGTTGGACGACATCTCGTTGTGGGTGAAGGCCTGCATGAACACCGGCCACGACAGCCAGGCCATCATGATCGTGATCGGCATGAGGAAGGCGACTGTGCCGAGCACATCGATCCAGGCCTGGGTGCGGCGCGAGAGGCGGCTGGAGATGACGTCGATGCGGACCATCTCGTTGGCCTTCAAGGTGTAGGCCGCGCAGAAAAGAAAAATCGCCGAAAACAAATACCACTGCAGTTCGAGCCAGGAATTGGACGAGCGGTCGAACAGGTAACGAACCACTGCATTGCCCGAGCTCACGAGCGTCACGACCAGGATCAACCACATGACGATGCGGAAGATCCTCTCGTTCGCTCCGTCGATCGCGCGCGACAGCGCGAGTAGAGCCTTCATTGTTTTCTCCTCAAGTACATCCGGCAGCCCGGGGGCCACGCTGCGCTCCTCACGCAGCGTGCGGGATTCTACTGAGGATTAAGGCTTTACCCGGGAGTGGGTTCAGGCGATATCGCGATCTGAAAGCAGTTTTTGCCAGCGCGCCACTTGGGCGCGGACCTGGGCCGGGGCGGTGCCGCCAACGTGTTTGCGGGCGGCGACCGAACCGTCGACCTCGAGTACCTCGAAGACGTCAGCGCCGATGGCAGGCGAGAAACTCTGCAGCTCGACCAGGCTGAGCTGAGGCAGCTCGACGCCGCGCTCGCTTGCCAGGCGCACGGCGCGGCCGACCGCCTCGTGCGCGTCGCGGAAAGGAACGCCGCGCTTGGCGAGGTAATCGGCGAGATCGGTCGCGGTCGAATACCCCTCTTCGGCGGCGCGGCGCATGGTGGCGCGCTGGGCTTCGATGCCGGGCACCATCTCGACGAAGGCGCGCAAGGTATCGCGCACGGTGTCGATCGCGTCGAAGAGCGGCTCCTTGTCTTCCTGGTTGTCCTTGTTGTAGGCGAGCGGCTGGCCCTTCATGAGCGTGATCAGGCTCATCAGGTCGCCGACCACGCGTCCGGTCTTGCCGCGGGCGAGTTCGGGCACGTCGGGGTTCTTCTTCTGCGGCATGATCGACGAGCCGGTGGTGAAACGGTCGGGCAGCTTGATGAAGCCGTAGCGCTGGCTCATCCACAGGACCAGTTCTTCCGAGAAGCGCGAGATGTGCACCATCAGCAGGCTGGCCGCGGCGCAGAACTCGATGGCGAAATCGCGGTCGCTCACGGCGTCGAGCGAGTTCTGGGCAACGGCCTCGAAGCCGAGTTGCTGGGCGACGAACTCGCGGTCGATCGGGTAGGTGGTGCCGGCCAGGGCGGCCGCGCCCAGCGGCAGGCGGTTGACGCGGCGGCGCAGGTCGACCAGGCGTTCGCGGTCGCGCTCGAACATCTCCACGTAAGCGAGCAGGTGGTGGCCGAAAGTGACGGGCTGCGCCACTTGCAGGTGGGGGAAACCCGGCATGATGGTGTCGGCCTCGCGCTCGGCCAGCCCGACCAGGGCGGCCTGCAGCTGCGAGACCAGGGCCGTGATGCGGTCGACTTCGCCGCGCACGTAGAGGCGGATGTCGGTGGCGACCTGGTCGTTGCGCGAACGGCCGGTATGCAGACGCTTGCCGGCATCGCCCGCGAGCTGGGTGAGGCGGTGTTCGATGTTGAGGTGGACGTCTTCGAGTTCGAGTTTCCACTCGAACTCACCGCGTTCGATCTCGCCTCGGATCTGCGCCATGCCGGCTTCGATCGCGGCCAGGTCGGCGGCCGAGATCACCCCGACCTTGGCCAGCATCGCTGCGTGGGCAAGCGAGCCGGCGATGTCGACCAGGGCCATGCGCTGGTCGAAGTCGACCGAAGCGGTGTAGCGCAGAACGAACTCGGCTACGGGCTCGGCGAATCGACCCGACCAGGCCTCGCTCTTCGAGGCGAGGGGATCGGCAGCACTGACGGTGGGCTTTGACATAATGACCTTCAAGGTGCGCGCCTCTGGCGCGAGGTAAAGTGGATCGACCAAATTTTATAGGTTCGTGAGCAAAGCTCTTCCCGCCAACAGGCCTAGTGCCGGTTCTCGTTCCGATACCGCCGTGCCCGTTCCCCGCCGACTGATCCCCGATGGCTGCAACCTCGGCGTCCTGCTGCGGGTGCTGCTGGCCCTGCTGGTGCTGGTGGCCCTGATCGTCGCGGCAGGGGTGGCGACGCCGGGGGAATGGCTCGAGAACTTTCTGAATGCTTCGATCCTGGTTTCCCTGGGGGCGCCGGCGACCTTGCTGCTGTGGTGCCTGCTGCGGCGCGTGCTGCCGGTATGGAGCGCGCCGCTGCAGCGCGCCATCGCCTGGCTGACGCCGGGGCTGGTGGTGGCGGCAAGCGCCAAGCTCCTGGGAGCCGATGCCTGGTCGGTCCTGGCCAACGGCGCCTTGGGCGTGGTGGCGGGAGCCGCCACCCAGCACTATCTTGAATTAAGGGAACGGGCGTTTTCGCCGGCCGTGGCCGAGGCCCGATTCCAGGCGCTGCAGTCGCGTATCCGCCCGCATTTTCTGTTCAACAGTCTCAACGCGGTCCTGGCCATCGTCCGCACCGATCCGAAAAAGGCCGAACGCATGCTGGAGGCGATCGCCGAGTTGTTCCGCGCCGTGATGGCCGACACCCGCCGCCTGGTGCCGCTGGCCGACGAGATCGATCTGTGCAAGTCGTATGTCGAGATTGAGCAGACCCGGCTTGGTGAGCGATTGCGCGTCGACTGGAAGGTTGGCGCCTACCATCCCAACGCCAAGGTGCCGCAGCTGCTGCTGCAGCCGATCATTGAAAATGCAGTTCGCTACGGTGCCGAACGTTATGACGGCGTGTGCGAGATCGAGGTCGCGATCCGTCAGCACGGCTTCCGGCTGGAGATCGCGGTGAGCAATCCGATCGCGCCCGATCGCCCCGAGCGCGAAGGCAACCAGATGGGACTGAACAATATCCGTGGGCGACTGGCGCTCATCTACGATCTCGAAGCGCAACTGGAGACCCATGTGCGCGGCAACCGCTTCGAGTTGAAGATGGTGCTTCCGGTCGAGCGTGGAAGCTGAGGAGGCGCGATGCTGAAAATTTTGATTGTGGATGACGAACCGCCAGCCCGGGCCCGCCTGCTGCAAGTTCTGGCCGATAGTGCGGAGCGCTTGCCGCACGAAGTCGTGGGCGAAGTCGACAACGGTTTGAAGGCGCTCGACGCGGTCGACCGCCTGCGTCCCGACGTGGTCCTGCTGGACATCAACATGCCGGTCATGGACGGGATCGAGGCGGCGCGCCACCTGGCGCAGCGCCAGCACCCGCCGGCGCTGATTTTCATCACCGCCCACGACGACCGCGCGCTCGAGGCCTTCGAGGTCCACGCGATCGACTACCTGATGAAACCGGTGCGGGCCGATCGCCTGGTCGCCTCGCTCGAACGCGCGCAACGCCTGCACACCCACGAGCCCAAGATCGAACAGATGGCGCGCGTGGTGGGTTCGGTGCGCACCCACCTGACGGTGAGCGAGCGCGGGCGCATGATCCTGGTGCCGATCGACGAGGTGATCTACCTGCGGGCCGAACTCAAATACGTGACGATCCGCACCGCGCAGCGCGAGTACCTCACCGAGGAATCGCTGACCGCGCTGGAAACCGAGTTCGGCGAGCGTTTTGTCCGCATCCATCGCAACGCTCTGGTGGCCAAGGCTGCGATCGAGGGCTTCCAGCGCGTCAAGGCGAGCGAGGAGGGCGAGGGCGGCGAAGGTCACTGGGAAGTGATCCTGCGCGACCTGCCCGAGCGCCTGCCGATTTCGCGCCGGCAGTGGGCGAGCGTGAAGGCGTCGACCAAGCCCTGAGACCGCACCGGTCGCGATCCCGGGTGCAGCTGGGATCGCGACCGGGCCTCATAAACTCAGTCGATCGCCGCTAGAGAAAAGCGGTATTGGACCGCACCCGGCTGGCTTTTCTACAGTCCTTGCCATGCGACCTCACCGGGTCGCCAATTTAGAGGACTGCCATGAGCCACCAAGATTCGCCCCCTATCCTGACCACCAGCGCCGGCTGCCCGGTTGCCGACAACCAGAACTCGCTTACTGCCGGGGCGCGCGGCCCGGTGCTGATGCAGGACTGGCAACTGCTCGAAAAGCTGGCGCACCAGAACCGCGAGCGCATTCCCGAGCGCGTGGTGCATGCCAAGGGTTGGGGCGCTTTTGGCACGCTCACCATCACCCACGACATCAGTCGCTACACCCGTGCCAAGGTTTTTGCCGAGGTCGGCAAGCAAGTGCCGATGCTCGCGCGTTTCTCGACCGTCGCGGGTGAAGCGGGGGCGGCCGACGCCGAGCGCGACGTGCGCGGCTTTGCCCTGAAGTTTTATACGGAGGAGGGCAACTGGGACCTGGTCGGCAACAACACGCCGGTCTTCTTCATCCGCGATCCGCTCAAGTTCCCCGACTTCATCCACACCCAAAAGCGCCACCCGCAGACCAACCTGCGTTCGCCCACCGCGATGTGGGACTTCTGGAGCTTGTCGCCCGAAAGCCTGCACCAGATCACCACGCTGTTCTCCGACCGCGGCCTGCCCACCGACGTGCGTCACATCAACGGTTACGGCTCTCACACCTACAGCTTCTGGAACACGGCGGGCGAGCGCTTCTGGATCAAGTTCCACTTCAAGACCCAGCAAGGTCATCGCCACTGGACCAATGCCGAGGCCGCCGACGTGGTCGGTCGTACGCGGGAATCGACCCAGGAGGACTTGTTCGGCGCGATCGATCGTGGCGAGTTCCCGCGCTGGACGATGTATGTGCAGGTGATGCCCGAGCTCGAGGCCGAGAAGACGCCCTACAACCCCTTTGACCTGACCAAGGTCTGGCCGCATGGCGACTACCCGCTGATCGAGGTCGGCGTGCTGGAGCTGAACCGCAACGCGGACAACTACTTCGCCGAGATCGAACAGGCGGCTTTTTCGCCGAGCAACGTCGTGCCGGGCATCGGTTTTTCGCCCGACAAGATGCTGCAGGCGCGCATCTTCAGTTACGCCGACGCTCACCGCTACCGCATCGGCACGCATTACGAAGCCCTGCCGGTCAACGCGCCCAAGTGCCCGGTGCACCACTACCACAAGGACGGTGCGATGCGGTTCACGCCGAACTTCCCGAACGCGGACGCTTATTACGAGCCCAATTCCTTCAAGGGACCGCAGCAGGCGCCCGAGTTCCGCGAGCCGCCGCTGCGGATCTGCGGTGACGCCGACCGCTACAACCACCGCGAAGGCAACGACGACTTCAGCCAGCCGCGGGCCTTGTTCCGCTTGTTCGACGCCGCGCAGCAGCAGCGCCTGTTCGGCAACATCGCAGCCGCCATGGCCGGGGTGCCGGATGTCATCGTCGAGCGCCAGCTTGCGCTTTTTGACCGAGTCGACCCGGCGTATGGCGCCGGCGTGAGGAAGGCGCTGGGCCGGTAAGGGCAAGCGGCGGGCGGTTTCCCCGCCCGCCGCGCGTTGATCGCGTTTCAGCCGGTGTTGCGCAGTCCGGCCGAGATGCCGTTGATCGATAAATGAATGCCGCGCTTGATGCGTTCGTCAGTATTGCCTTCGCGGTGGCGCCGGATCAGCTCGACCTGCAGGTGGTTGAGCGGATCGACGTAGGGCAGACGGTGCTTGAGCGCTGCCGCCAGAGCGGGTTGCGAATCAAGCAGCTGGCGCTGGCCCGTGATCGCCAGCAGATGGCGGCAGGACAGTTCCCACTCGGCGCGGATGCGCTCGAAGATCGCCTTGCCGCTGACGGGGTCGTGCGCCAGCTGAGCGTAACGCGCGCCGATCGCCAGATCGGTCTTGGCCAGCACCATCTCCATGTTCGAGAGCAGCGAACGGAAAAACGGCCACTCGGCCGCCATCGTCTGCAGCGACTGCAGCCGCTCGCGCCGCGCCGCGGGCGAGCCGGCAGCGGCGAGCCAGGCCTCGATGCCGCTGCCTACGCCGTACCAGCCCGGCAGCAGCAGCCGGCACTGGCCCCAGCTGAAAACCCAGGGGATCGCGCGCAGGTCTTCGATGCGGCCGGTCGCCTTGCGTGAAGCCGGGCGGCTGCCGATGTTGAGCTCCATGATTTCGGCAATCGGCGTGGCGGAAAAGAAGTAGTCGGCAAAGCCTTCGGTGCCGTAGACCAGGTCGCGGTAGGCGGCGTGGGCGAAGGCCGCGATCTCGGCCATGGCCGCTTCGAAGTCCGCGTATTGCTCGCGCTGGGTGGCCGGGGCGAGGCTGGCTTCGATGAATGCGGCGGCAAGCAGCTCCAGGTTGCGGCGGCCGATGCGAGGGTCGGCGTATTTGGCCGAGATGATCTCGCCCTGCTCGGTCAGGCGCAGCTGGCCCTGGACGCTGCCGGTGGGCTGAGCCAGGATGGCTTCGGCGCTGGGGCCGCCGCCACGGCCGACCGAGCCGCCGCGGCCGTGGAACAGCCGCAAGCGAACGCCGTTCTGCTCGGCCAAGCGCACCAGGGCGCGGGTGCTTTGGTAGAGCTGCCAGTGGCTCGCCAGGAAGCCGCCGTCCTTGTTGCTGTCGGAATAACCCAGCATCACCTCCTGCAGGGGGGCAAGGCCGGCGGCGGTCGGCATCAGCCGGCGCAGAGCCGGGTGGGCGAAGAACTTGCTCATGATCGCCGGCGCGCGCTCCAGGTCTTCGATGGTTTCGAAAAGCGGTACCACCATCAGGGCACGGGGGCCGACCAGGCCGCATTCCTTCTGCAGCAGCGCGACTTCGAGCAGGTCGGACAAGGTCTCGGTATGCGAGGCGATGTGTTTGTCGATCGCCCGTTCGCCGAAGGCGACCCGCAGCTGCCGCGCCGCCTCGAACACCGCGAGTTCGCGCCGGGCCAGCTCCGAATATTCGAGGTGGCGCGATACCAGCGGCCGGGCGTGTTCGAGTTCGATCGACAGCAGCGCGACGCGGGCGGCCTCGTCGAGCCGGCGGTAGTCAGGGCAGACCTCGGCGCAGGCGAGGATTTCGGCGACCACGGCTTCGAAGACGTCCGAGCTCTGGCGCAGGTCGAGCGTGGCGCCGTGGAAACCGAACACGTCGACCGCGCGTTGCAGCGGCGCAAGTCTGAGGCGGGCGATCCGGGCGCTGTGGTGGGCGGCGAGCGAATCGGCCACGGTCGAAAGATCGGCGGCGAAGTCCTCGCAGCGGGCGTAGGGCGGCGCGGCGCCGATCGGTGCCCGCCCATTGAAGCCCAGTCCGAGGTTCTTGGCGGTGGCGATCAGGCGGGCGTAGACGCCGGTCAGCGCGCGGCGGTAGGGCTCGTCGGCGCGCTGCGGCGAACGGTCGGGGCTGGCGGCGGCGAGTTCGAGCAGCGCCGGCGAAGCCGGAGCCAGCAGCTGCGACAGCGACAGCTCGGCGCCCAGGGCATGCACCGCCTCGGCGTAAAACTCGAACACGACGTTCGCCTGCGCGGCGAGCGCCGCTTGCATGGTGTCGGCGCTGACGTGCGGGTGGCCGTCGCGGTCGCCGCCGATCCAGCTGCCCAGGCGCATGAAACTCGGCAGCTCGGCGGCGGGCAGCTGCGCTGCCAGGCGGGTATGCAGCGCTGGCAGCTCCGTCAGGAAGGTCGATCGCCAGTAGGTCAGCGCGTTTTCGATCTCGTCGGCCACCGTCAGCTTGGCCGGCCGCAACATCCGGGTAGCCCACAGGGTCTCGATGGTGGCGAGCAGATCCTCCTCGAGGTCGGTGCTGCGCTCGGGCTCGCGGTGGCGGGCTTCGAGCAGGCGGGCGATGTCGCGTTCGGCATCAAGGACGCTCTTGCGCCGCACTTCGGTCGGGTGGGCGGTGAGCACCGGCATCAAGCAGGCATGGCGCAGCAGTTCGGTCATGCGTTCGCGACTCAGCTCCTTGAGAACTCGCGCGAGCGGCCCGGCTTCCTGGCTCTGGCTGCGGATCAGCTGGCCGTCCTCGGCGATGTTGGCCAGATGCGAGAAATAACTGAAGGCCCGTACCACGGCGATGGTCTGGTCGCGCGAGAGCCGGGTAAGGCGGGCTTCGAGCTGGCGCGCGATCGCCGGATCGGTCTCCTCGCGCGCCAGGGCGGTCGAGTCCTGGCGGATTGCTTCGACTGCGTCGAACAAGGTCTCGCCTTCGTGGGTCTTGAGGGTGTCGCCCAGCAGGCGGCCGAGCAGACGGATGTCGTCGCGCAGGAGGTGGGGGGCGGGAGCGTTCATGGGGAAAGCCAGCGGCGTTGCGAACAAGGGGCAAACACCCTCGATGCTAGACTCCCCGCCAAATTCCCTACCCTATTTTCCCTAGAGAGTTGCCATGGCCGTGCCCTCACGCTGTGTGATTGCAACGCGCGAGAGCCCGCTCGCGCTCTGGCAGGCGGAATACGTCCGCGACGTGCTGTCGGCACGTTATGCCAATACCTCGGTTGAACTGCTCGGCATGACCACGCGCGGCGACCAGATCCTTGACCGCACCCTGTCGAAGGTCGGCGGCAAGGGACTGTTCGTCAAGGAGCTCGAGGTCGCGATGCTCGAGCACCGCGCCGACATGGCGGTGCATTCGCTCAAGGACGTGCCGATGACCCTGCCGGCCGAGTTCCTGCTGGGCGCGGTGATGCTGCGCGAAGACCCGCGCGACGCTTTTGTCAGCCCCCGCTACGCCAGCCTTGACGACATGCCGGCCGGCGCTAAGGTCGGCACCGCCAGCCTTCGCCGCGAGCTGATGATCCGCGCCCGCTACCCGCACCTGGCGATCGAATCGATCCGCGGCAACGTCGGCACCCGCCTCGCCAAGCTCGACCGCGGCGACTTCGACGCCCTCGTGATGGCCGCCGCCGGCCTGAAGCGGCTCGGTCTGGCCGAGCGCATCCGCCAGGTGATCCCGAGCAAGATCTCGCTGCCCTCGCCCGGCCAGGGCGCGCTCGGCATCGAGATCCGCGCCGACGACCCGGCGATGGCGGCCTTTGTTGCCGTCTTGAACGACCCCCACACCCGCGCTTGCACCGCGGCCGAACGCGCGGTCTCGCGCGCGCTCGGCGGTTCGTGCCAGGTGCCGCTGGCGGCTTACGCAGAAATCGACAGCGGCGTGATGTGGCTGCGCGCCCTGGTCGGCAACCACCAGACCGGCGAGTTCGTCGAGGCCGAGGTGCGCGGCGCCTGGGACGACCTCGAGACGCTGGCCGCCGAGGTGGTGGCTGCCCTCAACGACTTGGGCGCGCCCCAGCTGCTCGCCGCCATCGCGGAGTGACGCCGCTTCCCTTGCGCGCCCCGGTCATCGTCACCCGCCCGGCCGAGGCGGGGCGCCGGCTGACGGCGCGCTTGGTGGCGGCCGGTTTCGACGTGCGCTGGTGGCCGGCTTTTGAGATTGCCCCCGCGCCCGACGAAGACGCGGTCCGCTCGCGCCTGTCCGCGCTCGCAGATGTCCCGCTCGTGCTTCTGGTCAGTCCGGCTGCCGTCGCGGCCTGCGCCGCGTTGCTGCCGAACTGGCCCGTCGGAGTGGCGATCGCTGCCGTCGGCGCCGGCACGGCCGAGGCGGCGCGTGCCGCGTTCGGCCCAGCGGTCGAGGTGGTCGAGCCGCCGCCCGAAGCGATCGAATCCGGTTCCGAAGCCTTGTGGCAAGTCCTGGTCGAACGCGGCCTGCCGCACAAGGTCCTGATCGCCCGCGCTGAACACGGCCGCGAATGGCTGAGTCAGCAGCTCGCGGCAGCCGGGGTCGAGGTCGAGCGCCTTGCGGTCTACCGCCGTCTGCCGCTGGCCCTGAGCGATGCCGAACGCGAGCAACTGGCACATTCCCTGAGCGGCCTGCCGCCGCAGATCCTGGTCACCAGCAGCGAAGCGGTCGACGTCCTGGTGGAAGCACTCGCCGGCGTGACCGGCGCGCTCGAATGGGCGCAGCGCGGGCGTTGCCTGGTGATCCACTCGCGGATTCGGCAGCGCCTGCTTGAAGCGGGTTTTGCCGATGTCGACTTCGTCGCGGCCGAGGATGAGGCGGTGATCGCCAAGCTAGAATCGGCGCCGTCTTCCGCACTTTGACGGTGCCTCGGCCTTTTTCGATGAGCGAAGTGCCCCCCCCCCCCCCGGCCCCCCCCGGACCGCGGG
>JAEZVV010000050.1 GCA_023443095.1 Pseudomonadota bacterium | reverse complement strand
GGTTGATGCGCATGCCGGCCAGGGCGTCGTTTTTGGTCACCCGGAACTCGAGCCACTGGGCCTTGCCGCCGGCGAGGCTGGCTTCGCTCGCCGCGCTCGCCTGCTGCGGCAGCGCGACGCCGAGCCGGTGCGCGAGCGGCGCCAGGCTCACTCCCTGAGCGAGCAGCGACAGCAGCACCACCACGAAGGCGATGTCGAACAGCAGCGCGGCATCCGGCAGCCCGGCGAGCAGGGGGAAGAGCGCAAGCACGATCGGGACCGCGCCGCGCAAGCCGACCCAGGCGATGAAGCCCACTTCGCGCCTGGGAAAGCGGAACGGCGCCAGGCACAGGTAGACCGCCAGCGGCCGCGCCACCAGCATCAGGGCGCAGCCAAGCAACAGCGCCGCAGGCAGGTTGTCGAGCAGCTCGTGCGGCGTGACCAGCAGCCCCAGGATCAGGAACATCGCCGCCTGCGCGAGCCAGGCATAGCCGTCGGTGGCGCGCAGGCCGTCGTCATGCGCACCGCCGCGGTAGGTGATCACCATGCCGGCGACGTAGACGGCGAGGAAGCCCGAGCCCCCGGCCGCACCGGTCGCGGCAAAGATGATCAGCCCCGCTGCCGTGATCAGCAGACCCGCGAGTCCGCCGCCCACGTGCACCCGCCGCAGCAGCGCGGCGAAAGCGAAGCCCAGGACGACCCCGCCGACGGCGCCGATGCCGAGCTGCTGCACCAGCATCGAGGCGACGGTGGCGACCCCGCCATCGGCCGGGGTCTGGATCCATTCGATCAAGGTGACGACGAGGAAGACGGCCATCGGGTCGTTGAGGCCGGACTCGAGCTCGAGGGTGCCCCCCACCCGTTCGTTGAGCCGCACGCCGCCGGCGCGCAGCAGGGCGAAGACGGCGGCAGCGTCGGTCGAGCCGACGATCGATCCCAGCAGCAGCGCCACCGGCCAGTCGAGCCCGGCCACCAGCATCGCGATCAGGGCCAAGAAGACGGCCGACAGGACCACGCCGGCGGTGGCGAGCACCATGGCGGGAGCGCCGACGGTGCGGAAGGTGGCGAAGCGGGTGCGCAGCCCGCCGTCGAGCAGGATCACGGCGAGCGCGATGTTGCCCACGATGTACGAAAGCTTGAAGTCGTCGAAGACGATGCCGCCCGGGCCGTCTTCGCCGGCGAGCATGCCCACGGCCAGGAAGGCCACTAGGAAGGAAACGCCGGCGCGCGCCGATACGGCGCCGAGCACGATGCCGGCAAAGATGAGGATGGCGGCGGCAAGGACGGGGGTGTTGATGTCTGGCATGGAATCAGGGCAGGCGCGAGCTCGTGGCGCGGGACGCGAGCAACACGAGCAGCAGGACCGGCGCGCCGAGCGCCGCCGTTCCGATGAAGAAGTTCGAATAACCGATCGCTTCGACCGCCACGCCGGAGAAGCCGGCGAGGAACTTGGGCAGCAGCAGCATCACCGACGAAAACAGCGCGTATTGGGTGGCCGAATACGCGACATTGGTCAGGCCGGAGAGATAGGCGACAAAGGCCGCACTGGCGATCCCGGCGGCGAGGTTGTCGGCGCTGACGGCGAAGATCAGGAAACCGAGGTCGTGGCCGCGCAGCGCCAGCCACGAAAACAGCAGATTGGTCAGCGCCGACAACACGCCGCCCAGGAACAGGGTCTTCAGGACGCCGATCCGCAGCGCCACCACCCCGCCGACGAAGGCGCCGGCGAGCGTCATCGCCACGCCGTAGATCTTCGAGACCGCCGCCACCTCTTCCTTGCTGAAGCCGAGGTCGCGGTAGAAGGGGTTGGCCATCACCCCCATCACGATGTCCGAGATCCGGTAAGTGGCGATCAGCAGCAGGATCGCCGCCGCGTGCCAGCGGTAACGCACGAAGAAGTCGAGGAAAGGACAGACCGCGGCGTCGTAGAACCAGACCGCGAAACGCGCGAGCGGCCGCGGCAGGCCGGGGTGGCGGGTCCGGTAGGCGGCGAGTTTGGCCGCGAACGCGGCTTCGATGGCCTCCGCGTCTGCGAGCGAGCGCCGCTGCGGTTCGGGCGAGAGCAGGACGGTGACCAGGCCCACGCCCATCGACGCGGCCATCACCAGATAGGCCACGGTCCACGGCCAGTGTTCGTAATCGCTGCCGCTGCCGGCCACGCTCGCGGCCACCGCCAGCGAGCCGGCGCCGGCCCAGATCATCGCGAGCCGGTAGCCGGTCTGGTAGGTCGCGGCGAGCGCGGCCTGCTCTTCGACCGGCGCGCTTTCGATGCGGAAGGCGTCGAGCGCGATGTCCTGCGTAGCCGAAGCGAAAGCGGTGAGCAGGGCAAGCAGGGCGAGCCGCTGCAGGTGGCTCTGCGGATCGGTGAAAGCCATGAGCGCGATCGAACCGATCAGCACCAGCTGGGTCGCCACCAGCCAGCTGCGTCGCCGCCCTAGCCAGCGTGTGAGCAGCGGCAGCGGCAGGCGGTCGACCAGCGGTGCCCACAGCCATTTCAGGCCGTAGGCGAGGCCCACCCACGACAGGAAACCGATGGTCTTGAGGTCGATTCCCGCTTCGCGCAGCCAGAACGACAGGGTTCCCAGCACCAGCAGCAGCGGCAGCCCCGCGGAAAACCCCAGGAAAAACATGCGCAGCGTGGCGGGGCGCGCGTAGACGCTCAGGCTGGCCAGCCAGCCGCCGGCGGGCGGGGCCGATGCAGGGGGCTCGGGCGTCTTGGTTGCGGCGGAATCGGACATATTTATGAGAGCCTAATGGCCGGGCGCCCCCCGCCCGGCCCACAGCCATGACGTGAAGCGACGACGAAGAAGCCCCTCACCCACAGCCTTGCCGCGCTCGGACTCGCTGCCCTGGCGCTTTCCGCCCAGGCCCAGGTCGACGTGCAGCGGCCGCGCTTTTTGGTCCTGCCCGAAGCCATGGCCAACCAGGCTTCGGCCCAGCAGTACGCGCAGATGCTCGCCGAGGCGCGTGGCAAGGCCGCGCTCAACCGCGACGCGGCGCAGACGGCGCGCGTGCGCCGCATTGCCGAGCGGCTGGTGCCGCACGGGCAGCGCTTCAACCCGGCGATCGCCAACTGGCGCTGGGAAGCGAATGTCTTCAACTCGCCGACGGTCAACGCCTTTGCGATGCCGGGCGGCAAGATCGCGGTTTATTCCGGGCTGATCGACAAGCTCGGCCTGTCCGACGACGAACTGGCGGCGGTGATCGGCCACGAGATCGCGCACGCCGTGCTCGAACACGGCCGCGCCCGGATGCAGAACGAGCTGGCGCAGAACGTCGGGGTGGCTGCCTTGTCGATGTATTTCGGCCTGGGCGACCTCGGCGCCGCCGCGCTGTCGCAGGCGGCCGACGTTGCCCTCGCCCTGCCGTATTCGCGCGGCCAGGAAGTCGACGCCGATCTCGCCGGACTCGAGATGGCGGCCCGCGCCGGCTACGACCCGCGCGCCGCGGTCAGCGTGTGGCAGAAGATGAGCCAGCAGGGCGGCGGCCAGCCGCCGCAATGGCTCTCGACCCACCCCGATCACCAGAAGCGGATTAAGGAAATCGAGGTCGCTCTGCCCAAGGTGATGCCGCTTTACAAGGCCGCCCGGTGAAGGCGGTTCTGCTCTTGCCGCTTGCCGGGCTCGCCGCCTGCTCGGCGCCCCAGGTCTGGCAGACCGGGCAGGCGTGGCAGCAGAACCAGTGCCAGCGGATCGTCGACGCCGACGAACGCTCGCGTTGCCTCAAGGACGCGAGCGGTTCTTACGAGGACTACCGGCGCGAGGCCGAGCGGGTGAAATAGGCGCGTGTCAATGCGCCGACTGCGGCAGGGCGGCGCGGGTGGTTTCGCTCTCGGCCGCGCTGGAATGGGCGGCGGCCGGCAGCGTGTTCCGCTCGAGCAGCCAGGCCACCAGACCGACCCCGACCGCGCCGCCGACGATGTTGCCGAGCGTGGCCGGCACTAGGTTGTCGAGGATCGCCGCCAGCGGCAGCGAGTCGGGCGCGTGGACCCACACCAGGGCGAACAACGCCATGCTGGCGATGCAGTGTTCGAAGCCCGAGAAGAAGAAGGCGAACACCAGGATGAAGACGAGGGCGATCTTGGCCATCTCGTTGCTGAGCTTGGCCGGCAGCCACACCGCCAGGCACACCAGCCAGTTGCACAAGACGCCGGCCCAGAAGATCTTGCCGAACGAGGCTTCGGTCTTGACGGTCGCGATCCGGCTCGCGACGTGGTCGAGCGGGTAGCTGCCCAGTCCGCCCGCGAGCGCCCAGACCGCGGTAAAGAGCAGGATCCCGGCCAGGTTGCCGAAATAGACCAGGGTCCAGCTCGCCAGCGTCTGGCCGGTGCTGACCCGCCCGCACAGCCGCGCCACCGTCATGAACATCACGTTGCTGGTGAAGAGGTCGGTGCGGGAGACGATGATGCAGACCAGGGCGGTACCGAAGAAACCGGCGTAGGCGAGGGCGAAGTAGGGCGATCCGTTGGCCGCGAGCAGCTGCCCGAGCCGCATGCTGACCGCCATCGCGATCGCGATCATGCTGCCGGCGAACATCGCCGACACGAAATAGCGGCCGGTGGCGCCGAGCAAGGCGTCGCGCCGCGCGACCGATTGCGCGACGAAGCCGTCGAAGGAGTAGGGATTCATGTTGCTGCTGCAGGCTGGCGCGCGAGCCCGGCGCGCGGGAGCGCCGACGATACGGCAGCGTCGACCCACTCGCGGGGCTGCCGCGAGTGGAATTACCCTTAAGCGCCGGTGACGGCGGCCGGGCTGTCGACCCAGGCCCATTGACCGGGTTTGAGCCCGGTCGGCAGGATCAGCGCGCCGAAAGCGGAGCGGTGCAGCGCCTCGACCCGGTTGCCGACCGCGGCGACCATGCGTTTGACCTGGTGGTATTTGCCTTCGGTGAGGGTGAGCCGCAGCGAGGTCGGGCCGGTGATCTCGCAGGCGACCGCGCGCACGGGGGCGGGGTCGTCGTCGAGCACCACCCCGGTCGTCAGCCGGGTCACCATCTCCGGCGTCACCGGGTGTTTGGCCGTCACTTCGTAAACCTTGGGCACGTGGCGCTTGGGGTGGATCAGGCGGTGGATCAGGGCGCCGTCGTCGGTCAGCAGCAACAGGCCGGTGGTGTCTTCGTCGAGGCGGCCGATCGGCTGGATGCCGCGGGTGCGCAGGGGCGGCGGCAGCAGGGTCATGACGCTGGGGTGGTTGCGCGGCTTCTGCGAACACTCGTAGCCGGCGGGTTTGTTGAGCACTACCAGCGCCTTCTCGTGATAGGCCCAGGCCTCGCCGTTCACGCTGAAGCTAAAGCCTGTGGGGTCGAACTCGGCCCAGGGGTCGTCGATGGTCTGGCCGCCGACCTGGACCGCGCCGTGGCGGATCAGGCCGGCGCATTCGCGCCGGGTGCCGAAGCCTTGGGAGAAAAGGATTTGCGCAAGCTGCATGAGCAATCTCACAGGCGTTGCTGAAGGGCGAGGACCGACACCCCGGCGGCGATGAAGCTGGCGCCGGCGCCGCGGTTGACCCCGCGCAGCACGCGCGGCCGGCGCTCGAGCCAGGGCGTGAAGCGGGCGGCGAAACCGCCCATCAGGCTGAAGATCAGCACCGTTAGCACGGCGTAAATCGCGCCGTAGACGAGCATCTGCGGCGTCACCGCGCCGCGGCTCGCGTCGACGAACTGCGGCAGGAAAGCGAGGATGAACAGACCCGGCTTGGGGTTGAGGACCGCGGTCAGCAGGCCGGTAGCAAACACTCGGCGCAGCGGCAGCCGCGCCGACGGCGCGAACGAGATCAGCCCGCCCGAGCTGAAAGCCTTGTAGCCGAGCCAGATCAGATAGAGCGCGCCGACACCCTTGACGACCAGGAAGGCGTTCGGCGAGCTCTTGATCAGCAGCGACAGGCCGAAGGTCGCCGCCAGGGTGTGGCAGACGATGCCGAGGCTGGCGCCGAGCGCCGACAGCACGGCCGCGACGCGGCCCTGGCTCAGGCCGCGGCTGACGACGAGCAGGTTGTCGGGGCCGGGTGAAAGGATGACGAGGACGCAGGCGCTGAGATAGGCCAGCAGGATGTCGGGCGGAAACATGCGAGAAGTCCGGGGTTCAGAGTTTGAGGGCGTAGTCCACCGTCAGCGGCGCGTGGTCGGAGAAGCGCTGGTCCTTGTAGATCGAGGTCCGCTTGGCGTGGGCGGCGACGCCCGGGGTGGCGAGCTGGTAATCGAGACGCCACCCGACGTTTTTGGCCCAGGCCTGGCCGCGGTTGCTCCACCAAGTGTAGTGATCGGGGCCGGGCTCGAGGGTGCGGAAGACGTCGACCCAGCCGTGGGTCTCGAGCAGCTGCGTCATCCACTCGCGCTCTTCGGGCAGGAAGCCCGAGTTTTTCTGGTTGCTGCGCCAGTTCTTGAGGTCGATTTCCTTGTGTGCGATGTTGATGTCGCCGCACAGGACCACCTCGCGCCCGCTCGCCTTCAGCGCCTGCATGTGTGGCAGGAACTCGGCCAGGAAGCGGAACTTGGCCTGCTGCCTCTCCTCCGAGCTCGAGCCCGAGGGAAAGTAGGCCGAGACCACGGTCAGCGGGCCGAAATCGGCCTCGACGTAGCGGCCCTCGGCGTCGAACTCGGCCGAGCCGAAACCCAGGCGCACGTTTTTCGGGTGGTGGCGCGAGTAGATCGCGCAGCCCGAGTAGCCCTTCTTTTCGGCGCAGTGGAACCAGGCGTTCTGGCCGTGGCGGTGGCGCAGCGGCGCGGGCACGTCGGCTTCGTGCGCCTTGACCTCCTGCAGGCAGACCACGTCGGCGTCCTGGGTGTCGAGCCAGTCGAACAGCCCCTTGGTGGCGGCCGAGCGGATGCCGTTGGCATTGAGGGAAACGATACGGAACACGTTGTCTTCTTCGAGGTCGCAGGAAAGCGTGATTATTTACGATCTGCCCAAAGCCGCTCCATCGGGCACAATTCGACTATCTCCGGGATATCCATGTCTTCGATCCAGCAACAGTTCATCGAGTTCGCCCTCGACGCCCAGGTCCTCCGCTTTGGCGAGTTCAAGACCAAGGCGGGCCGGCTGTCTCCTTATTTCTTCAACGCTGGGTTGTTCAACCGCGGCGTGCTGCTCGCGCGCCTGGCCGATTTCTACGCCCGCAGCCTGCTCGCTGCCGAAGCCGAAGGCCGGATCCAGTTCGACATGATCTTCGGCCCGGCCTACAAGGGCATTCCGCTCGCGGCTGCGGTGGCGGTCAAGCTGGCCGAGCTCGGCCGCGACATCCCCTATGCCTTCAACCGCAAGGAAGCCAAGGACCACGGCGAAGGCGGCACCATCGTCGGCGCACCGCTCGCCGGCCGGGTGGTGGTGATCGACGACGTGATCACCGCCGGCACTTCGGTGCGCGAATCGGTCGAACTGATCCGCGCCGCCGGCGCCACCCCGGCGGGCGTGCTGATCGCGCTCGACCGCATGGAGCGCGCCGGCCCCGACGGCGCGCTTTCTCCCCACTCGGCGGTGCAGGACGTCGAGCAGATCTACGGCATGCCGGTGGTGGCCATCGCCAACCTGGCCGACCTGATGGCCTTTCTCGATTCGGGCTCGGAGCATGCGGCCGCGGCCCAGCCTTACAAGGCGGCGGTTGCCGCCTACCGCGACCGTTATGGCGCCTAGGTTCCTGGCCGCGCTGCTGCTGTGTTCTGCGGGCTGGGCCCAGGCCCAGTCGCAGGCGCCGCTCTACGTCTGCACCGACGCCCGCGGCAAGACCTATTCCGGCGACCGTCCGCCGCCCGAGTGTGCGCATTCGGACATCCGCGTCCTCAACCGCGATGGTTCGCTGCGCCAGCTGATCGCCGCGCCGCTCTCGCCCGAGCAGCGCGCCGCCAAGGCCGCCGAAGACAAACGCAAGGCCGACGAGGCCCAGCGCGCCCTCGAGCAGCGCCGGCGCGACCGTTCTCTGCTCGAGGCCTACGCCTCCGAAGCCGAGCTCCAGGCCGCCCGCGCCAAGGCGCTGGCCGGGCGCGAGGCGCAGATGCGGCGCTCGCGCGACCGCCTGGTGCGGCTGGCCGAGGAGCGCAAGAAACTCGACAACGAAGCCGAGTTCTACGCCAAGCGCGAAGTGCCCAACACGCTCAAGCGCGCGTACGTGAACAACGCCGAGCTGGTCAAGACCGAGGAACGAATCATGGCCGACACCACGGCCGAGATGGACCGCATCAGCCAGCAGTTCGACGCCGAGCTGGCCCGCTTCCGCGAGCTGGCGGGCGGCGCACGATCGGCCGCTTCCGACGTCCGGCGCTAGCGCCGGCCTCGGCCAGGAGGGGAACCGGATGACACTCAAGCTCCTCGGTGCCGCTTTGGCGGCCGCCGCGCTAGCCGCCCCGGCCGCCGCCCAGGACGCCGGCGGGCTCTACATCGCCGGGCCGCAGATCGGGCTGGTCACCGCACTCGAGCAGGCGCTCGCCGCGAACCCCCAGCCGGGCGGCCGTTTCTTCGTGCTGGTGCTGCCGCCGGCGCAGGAAGCGTTGGCCGGCCCGGCCGGCGCCGGGGCGCGCCAGCTGCTCCAGCAGGTGCGGCAACGCGGCGGCGAAGTCCTGGCCTGCCGCCGCGACATCGAAAGCCGCGCGATCGCCCCCGCCCAACTCGGCAGCCCGCTCACCGTGGTGCGCGGCTGGCCCGCGCTCGAAGGCGGCCTGCCAATGATTCCCGGCACCGATTTCTACCCCGGCGACGACCCGGCGAAGTTTCCGCCTTCGCATGTACAGATGAGGCGGTTGCGGTCGGCGTGTTCTTGAGGTTTGGGATCGGATGAACGAGGGGCGCTGCGGCGCCCCTTTTGTTTGAGCGGACGATGTCGATCTGAGTTTCTGGTCCGCTGCGCGGGTGGCTGATTCGCTGCGCGAAGCGCCGAGCGGCTCAGGCCGCCGCAGGGCCCCAAAGGGTGGGCGGCCACCCCTTTGGATTCCCCGCCGCCCCTGTCGGTCGGCCCTACGGGCTGCCCTTGCGCGGCATGGCACTGGCGGCGAGCGCCCGAAACTCGGGCGATCTCGCTGGCTGCGCCAGCGAGCCACGCCCTCAAACACGGACGCTCGAAAGCCCCGCCGCTGCCACGCCACGCTGCGGCGACCTCTCAAGGGGAAAGTCAAAGGCAGCGCGCTGCCGCGCGCGTAGGGCGGCGAGGCTTCGCCACGCCAGCGATGAATGCGGTGTAAGCCGGAAAGTCATGGTTCAAGGTCGGTTTAGGCGAGCCGAGTAGCCCTACCACTTTATTGTTCAGCTTATTGCTTTCTGCTTAAGCAAGTTTCGATTGCGGGTACTAGTCCCGAGAGTCGTTGGACAACGATTGTTCCAAACCTCTCGACTTGAGCTTGAACGTAGGGAGCCATAAACGAGTCAGCCCGAAATACATCCACGTACGGCGAATATATGGCGTGCAGCGCATCAGGAAAATCGCTGAGCTTCGGGCGTCGCGGCGTTGCCGTGGTTGCAGTTCGCCAAGCATTGTGCAGTGATCGAATTCCCGCTGAAATTCCGGGGCACATCCTGTCAATAGTGTTTGCAGAGAGCCTTGGAAGGCCCGTAGAAATTAATGAATCAGAAGCTCGGTTGGCGGCTCTAGAGAGTAGATCGGCTTGCCAATCTGCCCATTGCTTGGATGAGAATAATTCTTTGAACAAACTGGTGCCAAGAGAAGCGTCTTTTTTACGAAGACCTTCTGCTAGAGTGGTCATGGTTTCTAGGCTGGAAATTATGGGCGCGGCCGGGGATCGCGTCCATTCGATAAATGGAATCATCCTTTCGTGATGCTGGCGAAACCAACTCATCATCCATCGCGGATCTCGAAGGCTATTTAGGAAAGCATTTTCTCCATCGGTCTTGCTAGCATCTCCTGCGAAGTAGCGCATTAACACGCGTGCATCTTGAGGTCGCATCGGGTATTTATCCAATACGTCATCAAGATTGCCCAATCGAGCGCGCTGAACTGTCGCGGCTCGAATGTGTGAGCGTGGATTCCCGCGCTTCATCGCCCACCGTTCGGCTAAGCGTCGATTCCGCCGGCTTAAGCCTAGTTCGGCGATCACGGTGTTGATGCTTTCTTCAAAGGCATGTGCACCAATAGGCGAAATTTCAGCAATTCCGTCAGGAAACCAATCTCCAGAAATTGAATGCACATCAATCATTTCGCTTGACATTTTATGAGCATATCGGAGTTCCGCCGCAAAGAGTCTGTCTTGTGAAATGACAGCATTTTTGCCGCAGAGGTCTTCGAGAAGTAATGCACGCCGCTCAGCGGCGTCAGTGAACTTGGCATCGACAGGCGCCATCTCGCTGAGGTGTATGCCGGAAAAGCAGCAAATTACTTCACCGCTTGAGATGAAGAGGCGCAGCTTTTTAAGCGTACTTTCTCCTTCTCTTGTTGTGCGCTTGGGATCGGAGAGAAATGAAAAGTCGCTACTGTCCAGATAAATCCGAATAGGGCGCACAGTGAGCTCGTCCGTGATGTTGATATTAGAAATTATGAAACCAAAGGAGGCGAAGGCGTCAGGATAATTTTGAAATTAATTCGTGCTACGCACGATTCGCGGTTACTCGGCTTCAACTGACCAAGGGACGTGGCCGATCCCGACCCTGGTTCATTGACTCCTGCCACCAAAGCGAGGCCTTACGTGATTGTGGCTTGTCGGGGTGGCTTTGACTGGGCTCGCGTCTGACGACCGGTCTCAGTATCAACGCAACGGAGTCATTCGAAACTTTTCTCTGCTGGTGTGGTACAGCCTCGCCGCCTTGCGCGCGCGGAGCGCGCTGCCTTTGACTTCCCCCTTGAGAGGTCGCCGCAGCGTGGCTTGGCAGCGGCGGGGCTTTCGAGCGTCCGTGTCTGAGGGCGTGGCTCGCTGGCGCAGCCAGCGAGATCGCCCGAGTTTCGGACGCTCGCCGTCGGTGCCATGCCGCGCAAGGGCAGCCCGAAGGGCCGACCGACAGGGGCCGTCGGGAGTCCAGAGGGTCGGACGGGACCGACAGTCTGGGGCCCTGCGGCGGCCTGAGCCGCTCGGTGCTTCGCACAGCGAATCAGCCCGCCGCGCAGCAGCACAAAGCTCAATGCCCCTTCAAGAACTCCTTCAAGGCGACCCCCGTATGTGTCC
>JAEZVV010000197.1 GCA_023443095.1 Pseudomonadota bacterium | reverse complement strand
CACCAGGATCGCGGGCTCAGGCGCGGGCTCGGCCGCTGCTTCGGCCACCTCGTCGTAGAGCGACAGCGCCGGCGCCACGGCCGGGCGGGGCGCGGCGGCGCCGCGCCGCCGCAGGTAGTCCTCGAAGGTCTCGGGCGTCCCCGGCTCGGGAGCCGGGGCGGCGGCTGCCTCGCGTTCGGCGGCGCGGTCAACGAAGGCATTCACCGCATCCGGCCCGCAGGCCAGGATCTCGATGCTGTCGCCGCTGCGCTTGTTCGACAGGATGATGGCCTCGTCGCCCAACTCCCGCCGCACCTGGCTCATCGCCTCGCGCGAGTTGGCAGCCACGTAGCGCTTGATCGTCATGTCCTACCTCGGGCTCTCAATTTTGGTTCGCTCCGCCCAGCACGGTGCTGACGCGGATGTTGGCGGTTTCGGGGATCTCGAGATGGCCCAGCACCCGCAGCCGCGGCGCGGCTCGCTTGAGCAGGCGGGCCAGCGGCACCCTCAGCTTGTCGGGCACCAGCAGCGCTGCCGGCAGCCCCATGTCTTCCTGGCGCTGGGCCGCGGCGGCCGCGCCCTTCTGCAGCAGATCGGCCAGCCCCGGCTCGATCGCCGGAGTGTCGGTCGCCACCAGCGACTGCACCAGCACCCGCTCGAGCTCGGGGTCGAGCGCAATCAGCGACAAGTCCTTGGTGCTGCCGAACATGTCCTGCGCAATCGCCGCCCGCAGTGCACCGCGCACCGCGGCGGTCAGTTCGGCCGGGTCGGTGCTGCGGCCGGCAACGTCGGCCAGGGTCTCGACGATGGTGCGGAAGTCGCGGATGTGCACGCCTTCGTCAAGCAGGTTGACCAGCACCCGCTGCAAGGTGGCGAGCGGGATGAGTTTGGGCACCAGTTCGTCGATCAGCTTGGGGCTCTGGCGGCCGATGTGTTCGACCAGCTCCTGCACTTCGGTGCGGCCGAGCAGCTGGCCGGCGTGGGTGAGCATCAGCTGGTTGATGTGGGTGGCGACCACGGTCGCGCAGTCGACCACGGTGTAGCCCAGGACCTGGGCGGCGTCTCGCTGCGAGCTCTCGATCCAGGTCGCGGCAAGACCGAAAGCGGGGTCGCGCGTGGCGGTGCCGGCGATGCTCTGCGTCACCCCGCCCGGGTTGATCGCCAGCCACATGCCGTTGAAGGCTTCGGCTTCGCCGATCGCCACGCCTTTGAGCAGGACCCGGTAGCCCGAGGGCTTGAGGTCGAGGTTGTCGCGGATATGGACCGCCGGCGGCAGGAAACCGATGTCCTGCGCGAACTTCTTGCGGATCGCCTTGATCCGCTTGAGCAGTTCGCCGTCGGCGCCGCGGTCGACCAGCGGAATCAGCCGGTAGCCGACCTCGAGCCCGAGCACGTCGACCATCTGCACGTCGTCCCAGCTGGCTTCGGCACTGGGCAAAGCCGCCGCCTCGGCCTGCGCCTGTTCGGCCGCTTTTTTCTCGACTGGGGTCGCACGCTGCGTCAGCCACCACGCGCCGTAGCCGCAGGCGGCCGCGAGCAGCAGGAAAACCACGGTCGGCATGCCGGGCACGATCCCGATCAAGGCCATGATGGCGGCGGTGATGCCCAGGGCGCGCGGCGCGGCCAGCAGCTGGTCGACGATCTGCCCGCCCATGTCCGAGCCCTGCTTGTCGACCCGCGAGACGATCAGGCCGGCGGCAATCGAGATCACCAGCGCCGGGATCTGCGCCACCAGGCCGTCGCCGATCGCCAGCAGCACGTAGTTGTCGACCGCCCGCTCGAACGACAGGCCGTGGCTGATCATGCCGATCGCCAGGCCGCCGATCACGTTGATGAACAGGATCATCATGCCGGCCACCGCGTCGCCGCGGACAAACTTGCTGGCGCCGTCCATGGCGCCATAGAAGTCGGCTTCCTGCGCCACTTCGGCGCGGCGAGCGCGCGCCTGCTTTTCGTCGAGCAGGCCGGCGTTGAGATCGGCGTCGATCGCCATCTGCTTGCCGGGCATGGCGTCGAGCGTGAAACGCGCGGCGACTTCGGCGATCCGCCCCGCGCCCTTGGTCACGACGATGAAGTTGATGATCACCAGGATCGAGAACACGATCAGGCCGACCGCGAAATTGCCGCCGATCACGAAGTGGCCGAAGGCTTCGATCACCTTGCCGGCGGCGTCGGGCCCGGTGTGGCCGTCCATCAGCACCGCCCGCGTCGACGCCACGTTGAGCGACAGCCGCATCAGCGTGGTCAGCAGCAGCACCGAGGGGAAAACGGCGAAATCGAGCGGCTTCTTGGTGTAGACCGCGACCAGCAGCACCACCAGGGCAAGCGCGATGTTGAAGGTGAAGAGCAGGTCGAGCAGGAAAGGCGGCAGCGGCAGGATCATCATCGCCAGCATGGCGAGGACCAGCAGCGGCAGCGTCAGCCCCTGCCAGGGCACGGCGCGCAGCCAGGGATGATTCAACCAGTCCGACATGCTCAGGTCGCCGCCGCCGGATCGAGCGCCGGCGGGACCTCAAGCTCGGTCGGCTCCTGCGGGCGCGGCGCCTGGCCGGCCGCAAAACGCTTCAGCTGGTAGACGTAGGCGAGCACCGCCGCCACCGCGTTGTAGAGCGCCACCGGCACCTCGTCGCCGATCTCGACATGGCGATGCAGGGCGCGCGCCAGCGGCGGCGCCTCCAGGCGCGGCACTCCAGCTTGCCGGGCAAGGTCGCGAATCTTGGCCGCCACCGCATCGGCGCCCTTGGCCACCACCTTGGGCGCGCGCGAGCCCTCGGCGTATTGGATCGCCACCGCGTAATGGGTCGGGTTGGTCACCACCACGTCGGCCGTGGGTACGGCCGCCATCATGCGGCGGCGCGCCATCTCGCGCTGCACCTGGCGGATCCGCGCCTTCACGTGCGGGTCGCCATCGCTTTCCTTCTGCTCGCGCTTGGCTTCCTGCAGCGTCATCTTGAGCTTGGAATGGTGTTGGTAGAGCTGGAACGGGACGTCGATCGCGGCGGCCGCGGCCAGCGTCGCCACCATCAGGCTGAAGGCGAACACGAACATACTGCCGAAATGGGCCACGGCAGCCGGCAGCGACTGCTGCGCGAGCGACGCGAACTCGTCGAGGTGGCTGGCGACGTACCAGAAACCGACAAGGCCCAGCAGGGCCGCAATCAGGACCACCTTCAAGAGCTGCACCATCGACTGCAGCGAAAACATGCGTTTGAAACCGGCGAGCGGCGAAAGCTTGGAAAACTTCGGCGCCATCGCCTGCCACGAAAACACCCAGCCGCCCACCAGCAGCGGCGCTGCCACCGCCGCCACCATCAGCAAGGCGAACAGCGGCGCAAGCGCAAGCAGGGCTTCGCCCGAGAAGCCGGCCAGGCGTTCGGCCATCTTGCCCGGCTCGGTCGCGACCGTCGCGTCGAAGCTCATGCCGGCCTGCATCAGGCGCCGGCCCGAATCGAAGATAGCCCCTGACAGCCACAGGAAGCCGCCCGCCGCTCCGCCCAGCACCGCGAGGTGGGCGAGGTCGCGCGAACGCGGCACGCGGCCTTCGCGGCGCGCCTCGTCCAGCCGTCGTTGGGACGGCTCTAAATTGCGTTCCTGATCGTCGTTCTGCTCAGCCATGGCTCGGAATTCCGGCTAGCTGAGCATTATTCGTGGAACTCGGTCCAGGCAAGCAGCGAATATCGGCAGGAATCCGGCTCAATTGACTCTGCCGTTTCCCCCGAACCCGCGCCGCGGCCTGCTTCTAGCCGGAAAGCTTGCGGCTTTCGACCTGGAGTTGGTGGATGTAACGCTGCACCAGCATCTCGCTCGCGGGGCTGAGGCTGGTGAACTCGCAGCCGTAGCAATGCTCGCTGCTGTCGCCTCGCGGCGGCTCGACATGGCGTACGCGCAGACCCACCGATATCTGGCCCACGCCCGGCAGTTCGAGCTGGCAGGCTTCGATCGCGCGGTCCTCGGGCAGGCTGCCGCGGGCCGGGTCGAGCATCAGCCGGGCCCCGCCCAGGCTGATGTCGGCCACCCGCACTTCGAGCGGGCGTCCGCCGCTGTCGGTCGGAGGAATCCGCACCAGCGCCGGCCGCGCGAGCGGGGTTCGCATGCGGAAGGCATCGCGCCGCTGCAGACGCAGCAGCTTGTGCGGCAGCGGCGCCGCCCAGGCCGGCTCGCCCTCGTGCAGGACGGCGACCGCGCGTTCTGTCGCGAACTGGATCTTGACGTGGTCGATGAACCCGACCAGATCCAGCCGGCGGGCGACACCGATGGCCCGGTTGGCGTGTTCGTCGGCGGCAAAGTCGAACAGAAAGCTGCCGAGCTTGGACTGCACCGCCAGGATGTTGGTCACCGCAAAGGACTCGGCGCCGTCGCAATACACCGTGACCAGAACACGTTCGTCGCGCAGGCGACGCAGCAGGGTGCAGATCTCGACCGGCGACCACACCGAATAACGCTCGATCTCGGCCGATTCGGGTTCGGGAAAAGGCGTCGTCATGCCCATCAGGTTTCTTCGGCTCCGGGAGACAAAAGCGGGCGGCGTTCGATCCGCCACACCCAGGCAAGCAGTTCCGCCACCGCCACGTACAGGGCCGGCGGGATCTCGGCGTCGAGTTCGACCTGCATCAGCAGCGCCACCAGCTCCTTCGATTCGTGCACCGGCAGGCCGGCCTCGCGCGCGCGCCGGATGATTTCGTCGGCGAGCGGGCCGGCGCCTTTGGCGACCACCCGCGGGGCCGCGCCGCTGTCGGTTTCGGCAGCCCCGTAAGCCAGCACGGCGGCGCGTTTGAGCGTCATGCCTCGTCCTCGACCACCAGGCTCACCGCGCGCAGGCCGCGCGCCTCGAGCTGCCGCGACAGGAGTTCGAGCTCGCCCTCGAGCAGGGTCCGGCGCGGAGCACGCAGGTGCACCGCGACGCTGTCGCCCGCCAGCCTGAGCTGCGCCTCGATCCGCCCCAGGCGCGGCAGGTCCAGCATCAGCCGCGCACGGTGAACCGGCGCCGGACCGCCGTCGGCCGCCCCCGACCGCGCTTCGCGTTCGATTTCGATCTCGAGCGCCTGGCCGGACCAGGCCGGCACTGCCAGTCCGAGCACGTCCTTGTGCAGCAGAGCGAGCTGGGCCACCACCCGCTCGCTGCCGCCCGGCACCGGGCTGCTCCAGTCAGGACCGTCGGCGCGAGCCAGTCCGTTCGACAACATCCGCGCCAGCTCTTCTCGCACCAGCGATTCACTGCGCTGGCCGCGCGCCCACTGCTTGAGATGGGCCTCGTAGAAAAGCCCGCTCATCTCCAGCGTGTAGCGCAAGCGGCCGGCGGCTCCTAGGGTATCGAGCGCGCGGCCGGGTTCGGGTTCGAGCAGGGCGCGCTGGCCCGGCACGGTCGGCCTTTCCACCACGCCGTTTAACAAGCCCCCCAGGCGCGGCGCGGCGCTCATGGCGGCGGCCAGCAGCCGTCCGATGAACGAGGTGTCGCCGGCGGAGCTTGCTGCGGGATTCGGCGACGGCGCCGCCCGCGCGATCGCGCTCTCGGCGACCGGGCTGCCC
>JAEZVV010000136.1 GCA_023443095.1 Pseudomonadota bacterium | reverse complement strand
GCCCCATCGCCTGCACATAACTGGCCGGCTGCTGGACGATCTCGACCACGACCACCTGGCCGTGTTCGGCTCCGGCCGTCGCTGCCGGCGGCACCAGGATGTCGTGGCGGATGCGCTGGTCTTCCGGCACCACGATATTGACGCCACGCTCATTGAGAAAGCGCCCTACAAGCTGGTTGGTACGGTGCTCGGTGACTTCGACGATTTCACCCAGAGTGCGGCCACGCCGGTCCTGACCGCCGATGCGCGCCAGAACCCGGTCACCGTGCAAGACCTTGCTCATCTCCTGTTCGGTCAGGGCAAGATCGGGACCGCCGTCGTCGCGGATCAGAAAACCGAAGCCGTCGCGATGCCCCTGCACCTGGCCGGCGATCAAGTTGGCCCGGCTCGGCACCAACAGCAGCCCGGCGCGGTTGCGCACCACCTTCCCGGTGCGCTCGAGTGCGGCGAGCTCCTGCATGAACTGGTGCTGGGCGCTGACGGTCTCGACCGCCAGGCGTTTGGCCAGCTCCTCCATCGTGAGCGGACCGCGGGCTGCGCTAAGCGCTGCCAGCAAGGCCTGGCTGTTGCCCTCTTCCTTGCCCGTGTTCATAGCCCAAGCCCCAACAAAGGGTTAGCGATAGGGCGGTGCGCAGCTTTTTTTTCGTATGCCCGTTTTGACAATTTGGTTCTCGATGATAGAATTCTTTTCTCGCTTCCGAGCCCGGATGGCGGAATTGGTAGACGCACTAGTTTCAGGTACTAGCGCTTAACGGCGTGGAGGTTCGAGTCCTCTTCCGGGCACCAGCGAAACATACACAAAACCCCGCGGCTGCGTAGGCACCGCGGGGTTTTTCTTTAGCCTCGACCTGGATTTCGCCAGGCATGTTCACCACGCCCAGCGCCAAGCAAAACACGGCACCCGCGGGTGCCGTGTTGGTGTCAGGCGTCGCCAGCAGGGCTACTTGCCCCACTCTGAGGGTTCGAGGCGGGCCGCCAGCTGGTTCGGGCGCAGCTCGTCGTACTCCTCGAACGGCTGGTGGATCCAGGGATTGGTCGGCAGGTACTCGACGAAATAGTCCGGCTTGACCTGCGAGCAGCCCTTGTACCAGAGCACCGCGGTCTTCACCTCGGTGATCTCGGGAAAACGGCGCTTGAGGTGGTCGATCACCTTGACGATGGTGACCCCCGAGTCGACCAGGTCGTCGACCAGCAAGACGCGGCCGCGCGGACTGCCGCGGGTGACGGTGATGAACTCCGCGATGTCGAGATCGCTCTGGATCGTGCCCGAGGCTTCGCGGTAGGAACTGGCGGCAAGGATCGCAAGCGGCATCTCGTAGATGCGCGAGATCACGTCACCCACCCGCAGGCCGCCCCGGGCCAGGCAGAGGATCGAATCGAACTCCCAGCCCGACTCATGCACCTTGAGCGCGAGACGCTCGATCAGGCGGTGATATTCGGGCCAGCTGACATAAAGATCTTTCATCTTTTACTCCTGGGCGGCGGCGCGCCGCCCCGCAATCTTGGTCTTAAGCGTTAGCGAAGGGATGGTCGAGCAGGATCGTCTGGTCCCGATCGGGGCCGGTCGAAACCAGCGCGATCGGCACGCCGACCACTTCGGCCAGACGGGTCAGGTAGGTGCGAGCCGCCGCCGGCAGGTCGTCCCAGCGCTTGACCCCGAAAGTCGATTCGCTCCAGCCGGGGAAATCTTCGTAGACCGGCTCGCAGGCCGCCACTTCGTCAGCACCGTAGGGCAGGATGTCCGTGACCTGCCCCTGATAGCGGTAACCCACGCCCAGACGCACGGTCTCGAGGCCATCGAGCACGTCGAGCTTCATCAGCGCCAGGCCCGACAGGCCGTTCAGCTGCTTGGCGCGGCGCAACGCAGCGCCGTCGAACCAGCCACAGCGACGCGGGCGGCCGGTGACCGATCCGAACTCCTGACCGCGGTTGCGCAGGTGATCGCCGGTGGCGTCTTGGAGCTCGGTCGGGAACGGGCCCGAGCCGACGCGGGTGGTGTAGGCCTTGGTGATGCCCAGCACATAGTTGAGGCTTTGCGGGCCGACGCCGGCGCCGGCACAGGCCGAGCCCGACACCGTGTTGCTCGAGGTCACAAAGGGGTAGGTGCCGTGGTCGACGTCGAGCAGCGTACCCTGGGCGCCTTCGAACAGCAGGTTGTCACCGCGCGCCATCACCTGGTTGAGCGTCGCCGACACGTCGGTGATCATCGGCTTGATGCGGACCGCACGCTCGAGCGTCGAATCGATCACCTGCTGCGCGTCCACGGTTTCGGCGCCGTAGTAGTTGGCGAGCATGAAATTGTGGAAGCTGCTCGCCTCGCGCACGCGCTCGGCCAGGCGTTTTTCGTCGAGCAAGTCGGCTGCGCGCACGGCGCGGCGGGCGACCTTGTCTTCGTAGGCCGGGCCGATGCCGCGACCGGTAGTGCCGATCTTGCCCTCGCCCATGCGCAGCTCGCGCGCCTTGTCGACGGCGATGTGGTAGTCGAGGATCAGCGGACAGTTGCCGCTCACGCGCATGCGGCTCTCGGCGTCGACGCCGCCGGCGGCGAGCTCGTCGAGTTCACCGAGGAAGGCCTGGGGCGAGAGCACCACCCCGTTGCCGATGTAGCAGATCACGCCCGGCCGCAGGATGCCCGAGGGGATCAGACGCAGGATCGTCTTCTTGCCGTTGATGACCAGCGTGTGCCCGGCGTTGTGGCCGCCCTGGAAGCGAACCACGCCGGCGACGCTTTCGGTCAACCAGTCAACGATCTTGCCCTTGCCTTCGTCGCCCCATTGCGTGCCGACGACCACCACGTTCTTAGCCATTTTCGATTCCCAGATTTACCAGTTACTTGCGCGTCGCGATCACCCAGCCGTCAGCCGACGGCACGAGCTCTCGGTCGAATTCGAAGCTGTCGGCCAAGCCCTCGACGGACTCGCCCGGCAGCAGTTGCACCACGATTTCACCTGCGTTTCTCAGTCTTGCCACCTGCGCCTCGAGTCCGGCGTCGCTCCCGGCCGGCGCCAGCACCGCCTTGGGCAGCCCGCCGTTGGCGAGCAGCGCCAGTTCGCGCAAATAGACTGTGAAACCGATCGCCGGCCGCGCGCGGCCAAACGCACGGCCGATGTCATCGTAGCGGCCGCCGCGCAGGACAGCCGACCCCAGCTGCGAAACGTGGGCAGAGAAAGTGACCCCGGTCAGGTATTCGTAACCATGGACCTCGGTGAAATCGAAGCTGACTTCGTCGGCACCACAGCGCGCGGCGAGCCATTCGACCTCGTCGAGCGCTGCGCTCAGGGCCGGCAAGGCGGGCAGATCGCGGCGCGCACGGGCGATCACCTCGGCGCCACCGTAGAGTCCGATCAGGACCTGCAGCGCGGCGACTGTCGCCGACGCAAGGCCGGTCGTCGCTTGGTCGAGCGCCGATCGGTCCTTCGCCGCCAGGGCGGCATAGATCTCGGCCGAAACCGCAGCCGCGGCCGGATCGGCGGCAAGAATCGCCCGCACTACCGCGGTATGACCGATATCGAGAAGGACGCGGTCGATGCCCACCGTGCGCAGCGAGGCCACAGCGAGCTTGATGATCTCCGCCCCGCCCTCGCGCTCGGCCGAGCCGAAGAGCTCGGCGCCCGCCACGTAGGGCTCGCGCGAAGCGAGCGGATGCAGCGGCCGTGCGTGTAACACCGGCCCCGCGTAACAAAGCCGGGTCACGCCCGCTCGGTTGAGGATGTGGGCATCGATCCGTGCCGCCTGCGGCGTCATGTCGGCGCGAACGCCCAGCATGCGGCCGCTGGCCTGGTCGACCAGCTTGAAAGTGCGCAGATCGAGGTCGCTGCCGGTGCCGGTCAGCAGCGAATCGACGTACTCGATTAGCGGCGGCCGGACCAGCTCGAAGCCGCGCACGCGGAAAAGGTCGACCAGCGACCGGCGCAGGCGCTCCAATCGAGCAGCCTCGCGCGGCAGCATGTCGGCAATGTTCTCAGGAAGGAGCCAGCGGGACATGAAAGAGCCTCGCCCGGCTTGTCGCCGGGCGCGAGTGAGTTCTTCTCAGGTAAGCAGCCAGACGAGGCTTAGCCCGCTGGCCACCGCGATCAAACCGAAGAACCGGATCTGTCCGTCATGCAGCTCGGCCAGCTTGTGCACCGTCTCGCGCCACACGCGCGGCGCGATCAGGGGCATCAGGCCTTCGAGCACGAACAGCAATCCGATAGCCAGCAGTAGCGCCTCGCCCATCAGCGGGCAGGAGCGCTCTTGCCGTTCGGGCTCTTCATGTACTTGAAGAACTCGGACGAGGGATCGACCACCATCACGTCGTTGCGGTTCTTGAAGGTGGAGCGATACGCCTCAAGGCTGCGGTAGAACTGGGCGAACTCCGGATTCTGGCCGAAGGCCTGCGCATACAAGGCGCTGGCCTTGGCGTCGCCCTCGCCTTTCAGCTTCTGCGCTTCCTTGTAGGCCTCGGCCAGCAGCACTTCGCGCTGGCGGTCGGCGTCGGCGCGGATCTTCTCGCTCTCGGCCGCCCCCTTGGAACGTTCCTCGGCCGCCACCCGCTTGCGCTCGGCCTCCATCCGGCGGTAGACCGACTCGGAAATCTCGGGCGAGAAATCCACCCGCTTCAGGCGCACGTCGACGATCTCGACCCCGAGGTCCTTGACGCGTTCCTGCAAGGCTTCGCGGATTTCCTGCATCGCCTTGTCGCGCTCGCGCGAGGTGATGTCGTTGACGGTGCGTTTGTTGACGGCCTGGTTCAGCACGTCGCGCAGCAGGGTCGAAACCCGGTCTTCGGCGGCGCGTTCGCTGCCGAGGAAACTGACCCAGTAGCGGCGCGGATCCGAGATCCGCCACTTGACGAAGGAATCCATCAAGAGGTTCTTCTTCTCGGAGGTCTGCACCAGGTCGGTGTTGGGCGTGTCGATCGTCAGGATGCGACGGTCGAGGTAAACCACATTCTGGAACGGCGGCGGCAGCTTGAAATAGAGGCCGGGCTTGGCCACCACCTCCTTCAACTGGCCGAATGCGAACACGAGCGCGTATTCGCGTTCGTTGACGGTATAGACGCTGGCACGCACGACAATGAAGCCGAGCACGGCCGCGACCACGAGAGCGACGAGTCTGTTCATTCCCACTCCTTAGCGGCTGTCGCGGTTGCGCAGCGCGTCGCGGCTGCGGGTGCTGTCGTTGGTAGCAGCGTTTTCGACCGGCGCCACCGGGGCTGGCGGCGCCGCGCGCGCAGCGGTCGCCGCATCGGGCGAACCGGTCTGCTGCAGCAGCTTGTCGAACGGCAGGTAGAGCAGGTTGTTGCCGCTCTTGGAATCCACCATGACCTTGGTCGTATTGTTGAAGATCTGCTGCATCGCGTCGACGTACATCCGGTCGCGCGTCACGGCGGGCGCCTTCTGGTATTCGGTCAAGACCTGCTTGAAGCGCGAAGCGTCACCTTCGGCGGTCTGGACGATGCGCGACTTGTAGCCTTCCGCCTCCGACTTCAGCCGCTCGGCGGTACCGCGCGCCTTCGGGATCACGTCGTTGGCGTAGGCCTGGCCTTCGTTGATCTGGCGCTCGCGGTCTTGCCCGGCCTTGACCGCGTCGCTGAACGCGGCCTGCACCTGCTCGGGCGGCTGGGCGTTCTGGATCGCCACCGACATCACCTGGATGCCGGTGCCGTAGCGGTCGAGCATTTCTTGCATGCGCTCCTTCACCTGGTCGGCGATTTCCTGCTTGGACTCGAACAGGACCGAGTCCATGGTGCGGCGGCCCACCACTTCGCGCATCGCCGACTCGGCCGCCTGCGTCACCGACGCCTGCGGATTGCGGGTGCTAAAGAGGAAGTCCTTGGCGCCGGGGCCGTCCTTGATTCGGTACTGAACCTCGAACTGCATGTCGACGATGTTCTCGTCGTCCGACAGCATCAGCGCTTCCTTCAGTCGCTCGGGGCGACCGCGGGTGCCGATCTCGGCCTTGCGCACCGAACTGACGTCGACCAGGTCGACGGCCTCGATCGGCCACGGCAGATGCCAGCGGAAGCCCGGGCCGCTCGACTCGGAATACTTGCCAAAGGTGGTGACAACGCCGACCTGGCCTTCGGGCACGATGTAGAAGCCGGTCGCCCCCCACAGCAGCGCCGCGATCGCCACGATCGCCGCCAGGCCGATGCCGGCACCGCGGGCATCGGGCTTGAAGCCGCCGGGCAAACCACCGCGGCCACCACCGTTGCCGGAGCCGCCGCCCGGCTTCTTGCCGAACAGTCCGTTCAGACGGCGGTTGAAGTCGCGCCAGAGCTCGTCGAGGTCGGGCGGGCCGTCGTTTCCGCGCTGGGGGCGTTGGGGTTGCTGCTGGCGCGGCGGCTCGTCTTGCTGACCATCTCGGCCGTCATTGGAACCGCTGCCGCGGCCCCACTGGGGGTCGTTGAGCGACATTGTCTTGTCCTATGGAAGCATCTCTGAGTGGGCCGTTCTGAAGCGGGCCCTCATTCGGGGTCCGCCGCGTCAAGCGCGGACGGATCGCTCAGGGGATCTGGGTCGGGACGCGCATATTCTGCAAATTCAAGAATCGCACTGCGCAGTTCATCCAGTCCGAGACCGTTCGCCGCGCTGACCGAGACAGCGTGGATCTTACCATCCGCGTCTCGCTCGACCGCCGGCGCGCGGCCGATCAGGTCGATCTTGTTCAAGACCAGCAGGGTCGGCACGTCGCCCGCGCCGATTTCCTGCAGAACCCGATTGACTTCGGCAATCTGCTCGTCGCGCGCCGGGCTGGCGGCGTCGACCACGTGCAGCAAGACGTCGGCCTGGGCGGTCTCGTCCAGAGTCGACTTGAAGGCTTCGACCAGCTGGTGCGGCAGGCCGCGGATAAAACCGACGGTATCGGACAGCACCACCGACTTGCCCTCGCCCAGGTAGCAGCGGCGAGCGGTCGTGTCGAGCGTGGCAAAGAGCTGGTCGGCGGCGTAGCTGCCGGCGCGAGTGAGCGCGTTGAACAGCGTCGACTTGCCGGCGTTGGTATAGCCGACCAGGGACATCGACAACACGTCGTTGCGCGAGCGCGAACATCGCTGGGTGCGGCGCTGCTTGCCGAGCACCTTGAGGCGCTCGCGCAGTTGGCGCACCCGCACCGTGATCATGCGGCGGTCGAGTTCGATCTGTTTCTCGCCCGGGCCCCCGGTTTTTCCGAGGCCGCCGCGCTGGCGCTCGAGGTGGGTCCAGCCCCTCACCAGGCGAGTCGAGAGGTGTTCGAGCTGGGCCAGTTCGACCTGCAGCTTGCCCTCGCTGCTCTTGGCGCGCTGGCGAAAGATGTCGAGGATGAGTGCGGTGCGGTCCAGCACCCCGATGTCGAGAGCGCGTTCGAGGTTGCGCTGCTGCGCAGCCGACAGCGCCACATCGAACACCACCACCCCGGCCTTGGCGACGGTAGCGAGATGTTTGAGCTCCTCGACCTTGCCGGCGCCGAGGAACGTGGCGGGATCGGGACGCTCGCGTTTGGCCTGCAACAAACCCACCGGTTCGAGCCCGTCCGATTCGACGAGTTGAGCGAGTTCCTCGCTCGCATCCGGAGTGGTTTTGCGACCGATGGCGACGGTGACGAGGTAAGCGCGGGGGGTCGCTTGCACGAGCGCCTGCTCGACCTGGAAGACGGTCAGGAGTCGGACTCCGAAGATAGGTTCACGGGACGTGCGGGCACAACCGTGGAAATGGCGTGTTTGTAGACCATCTGCGTCACGGTGTTGCGCAGGAGGACGACGTATTGGTCGAAGGATTCGATCTGGCCCTGCAGTTTGATGCCGTTGACCAGGTAGATCGACACCGGAACGTGCTCCTTGCGGAGGGCGTTCAGGAACGGGTCTTGTAGAAGTTGCCCTTTGTTGTTGCTCATATTGGCTCCAGCGTTTCAGTAGACGCTTTGGCGGTCATAGGGGAGGCCGCAGCCCAAATTACAAAACACGGCTAAGGCGATCGGCCGCGCCACTTAAAAATCAATGTATAGGAAAGGTGCTGCGTTTTCCAGACGCGGCCCCCTTCAATTCGCGTAGGGGTTTGCGCTCGTCTTGAACTCGATCCGCAAGGGCGTGCCCGCGAGGTCGAAATGTTCGCGGAACCAGCCCTCGAGATACCGCTTGTAGCTGTCGCCGACGTGCTGCAGGGCATTGCCGTGGATCACCACCACCGGCGGGTTCATGCCGCCCTGGTGCGCGTAGCGCAGCTTGGGCCGGATCTGGCCGGAACGCGGCGGCTGCTGGCGTTCCACCGCGGCGATCAGCGCGCGCGTGAGCTTGGGCGTCGACAACTTGGCAAACGCGGCCTTGTGCGCGTCGTTGACCGCCTTCATCAGCGGCGCCATGCCGCTGCGCTTCAGGGCCGAGATGTGGAGGATGCGGGCCCAGCGCAGGAAATGCAGCTTGCGTTCAAGGTCGCGCTTGATTTGCTCGCGCTGGTACTCGTCGAGGCCGTCCCACTTGTTGACCGCCACCACCAGCGCGCGGCCGGACTCGAGCACGTAACCGGCGATGTGGGCATCCTGTTCGGCCACGCCGGCCTGGGCGTCGAGCATCAGCACCACCACGTTGGCGTCGCCAATCGACTGCAGGGTCTTGACCACCGAGAACTTCTCGATCGCCTCAAACACCTTGCCGCGGCGCCGGATGCCGGCGGTATCGATCAGGGTATAGGGCCGACCGCCCCACTCGAACTCGACTTCGATCGAATCGCGCGTGGTGCCCGGCATGTCGAACGCGATCAGGCGCTCCTCGCCCAGGAGCGCGTTGATCAGGGTGCTCTTGCCGACGTTCGGGCGCCCGACCACGGCCACCTTGATCTTGTGCTCGAACTCGTCCTCGGCTTCGGGCTCGGCTTCCGGGAAGCCGGCCAGCGCCAGCTCCATCAGGGCACGGATGCCGTCGCCGTGGGCGGCCGAGATCGGATAGGGCTCGCCGAGCGCGAGTTCATGGAACTCGACCACCGCTTCCGAGGGCAGGCCCTCGGCCTTGTTGACGGCGATGTAGACCTTGCGGCCGGTGGTGCGCAGGCGCTGCGCAATACGCAGATCCTGGCCGGTGAGTCCGGCGCGGGCGTCGACCACGAAGATCACGACGTCGGCTTCGGCGATCGCCTGCTCGGCCTGCGCCGCCATTTCCTTGACGATGCCTTCACCGGCCACCGGTTCGAAACCGCCGGTATCGATCACGATATAGGGGCGCGGACCACCGCGGCCTTCACCATAGTGCCGGTCGCGCGTCAGGCCAGGGAAGTCCGCCACCAGCGCGTCGCGCGAACGAGTGAGCCGGTTGAAAAGCGTCGACTTGCCGACGTTGGGTCGGCCGACCAGGGCCACGACAGGCAGCATAGTTACTCCACAACGACGAGCGCGATTTCGCCGCCGCTCGTCTGAATCAGCGCACCGCCGGCGAGCGGCTGGGGCGCAACGACAATCGCCCCGTCGAGCTGCACGCGGGCGACGAAGTCGCCATTGTCAGGCGACAGGAAATGCACATAGCCCTTGCTGTCGCCCACCACCACGGCGCGCTTGAGCGCGAGAGGGGCGGCCACATCGCGCCACTGCAGCTTGTCGGTCTTCCACGCGCTGGCGCCGCTGGCGCGCGAGAAAGCCGAGACGGTCGACTTGGCGTCGACCACGTAAACATTGCGGGCATCGCCGCCCGGGCCGGCTACCGCGTCGAGATCGCGGCTCCAGCGCAGCGTGCCGGCATTGGCGTCGAAACAGGCAACCCGGCCCTGGAACGCCGCCGCGCAGGTTTCGTTGCCCTCCACCCAGGGGGCACCCACCACATCGGACAGGCGTTCGACTTCGGTCGCGCCGCGCGCTTCGGCAACAGCCGAGTCCCAGCGCACCGCACCGTTGCTCGCGGCCACCGCCGCCAGCCGGCCGTTGGGCTGTCCCACCAGCACGAAGTCGTTGTAGAAGGCCAGCGCCGTCGGCAAACGCACCGTCAAAGCCGGGCTCTGGCGCTGAAAGATCCAACGCCGCTTGCCGGTTTCGGCGTCAAAAGCCGCAACCCGGTTGTCGCTCGACCGCACTACGACCAGACCGCGGCCGACCAGCGGCACAGACTGCAGCTCGCTCGTGAGCGCAGTGCGCCAGCGCAGCTTGCCTTCGGCGTCGTAAGCGAGCAGGTCGCCCTTGGTCGTGCCCAGCGCAACCGTATAGCCATCGCTGCCCACTCCCGCAGCCACCGGCGCATCGAGCTTGACGCTCCAGACCGGCTGACCACTGGCGGGCGCCAGACGCACGAGCTTGCCGTCGACCGTCGCGGCGTACACCGCGTTTTCGGTCACCGCCGGCTGCAAGAAGGCCTCCCCACCCTTGCCGAGGGAGGTGCGCCACACCGTCTTGACGTTGGCAGTAGCCTTGAACTCGGCGAGGGCGGCCGGTTCACGCCCAGGCTTGGCGGAAGAGCCGCCCAGCCAGCTTGGCATCGAAGAGCAGCCCGTCAGGGCAAGGACGGCAAACAGGCCGGCAGCGCGGAACACGGAACGCATGATCAAGGGTTTCCTGGCGTCGTCTTATTGGGCAGGCTTGGCGGGCAAGGCTTCGAGCTTGAGCTGGACCAGCGGCCGCAGCGGATGCTGGGCGTCGGCCGCGGCCAGGGCCGCCTGCCACGCTGCGCGGGCCTCTTCGGTCTTGCCCTGAGCCAGCAGGACATCGCCGCGGCGGTCGGCGATGCTCACCGCCTGCGGGCCGGCCGCCTTGCCTTCGAGCGCCTTCAGCGCGGCGTCGTATTGCTTCTCGTCGAGCTCGATGCCGGCGAGGCGCACGCGAGCGATCAGGCCCAGCTCGTCGTGCCCCGACTTGTCGACCACCCAGGCGAGCTGCGCCTTGGCGGCCGCCGCATCACCCAGCTCGTAATTGAGCTTGGCCGCCTGCAAGGCAGTGAGCGAGCCGTAGATCGAGCCGCTGTATTTGTCCATGATCGAGCCGGCGAGCTCCTTGGCACGCGCCGTATCCTGCGCACCGATAGCCTGCTGCAGCTGGCTGTAGGCCGCCGCCGCCTGGGCGGCCTGGTTGCGCTGGTACCAGTTCCAGCCGTTCCAAGCAGCCACGGCCAACAGCACGGCGGTGACAACGGACAGCACGAAGGTGCCGTATTTGTCCCACCACGCCTTCATCTCGGCGAGGGACTCCTGTTCCTCGAGGTCGTATGCCATGAATGTCCTCAGACTTCGTTGATCGTGAATTCGACGAGCGCGTCCACCACGCGTTCGGTCAGTTCTGCCAGCGGCAGCACCTGCTGCTGTGCGAAGGGTGCATTGTCGCCGCGCGCGCGCAGTCCCTTCACCGCCGCCGCGCCGGCAGCGGCTTCGGTCTCGCCGACGATGACTGCAAACTCGGCGCCGCTGGCGTCGGCCTTCTTCATCTGCGACTTCAGGCTCGCTTCGCCGCCGTGGACGATCACGTCGACGCCTTCGTCGCGCAGGCGCTCGGCCGCAGCCAACGCCGGGATCAGCGTGTCACCACCCTGGTGCAGAACGTAGACGTCGCAGACCGGGGGCGCCTCGACCACGCCGGCTTC
>JAEZVV010000085.1 GCA_023443095.1 Pseudomonadota bacterium | reverse complement strand
CTGCTGGGGCCGGCCCGGCGCGACCCGGGCCTGGCCGCCGTGCCGACGCGGGCGCCGGGCTTTTCGTTCAAAGGCGGCATGCAGACGCTCACCGACGGTTTGGCGCGCAACCTGCCGGTGACCTGCGGCGCGAGGGTCAAGTCGCTGCGCCGCCAGCAAGACTTGTGGGCGGTCGAAGTCGAGCGCCGCGGCGAGACTTTTACCCGCACGGCTCAGGCGGTGATCCTGGCGGTGCCCGCCGATGTCGCCGCCCGCCTGACCGAAACCCTGGCGCCGGCGACCGCGGCCGCGCTGGCGGCGATCCCGTACGCGCCGCTCGCCACGGTGTCGCTCGCCTACCGTCGCGTCGACCTCGGCCACCCGCTGGACGCGGGCGGCTACCTGGCGCCGCGGATCGAGGCTTCGCCCCTGCTGGGCTGCTTGTTTGCAAGTTCGGTTTTCGACGGCCGCGCGCCGGCCGACAAGGTGGTGCTGACCTGTCTGCTGGGCGGCTTGCGCGCACCGGGGATGCTGGCGGCGAGCGACACCGAACTCGAGTCCGTGGTGGCGGGCGAAGTCGAACGTCGTCTCGAGGCCAAGGCGCCGCCGCTGTGGGCGGCCGTGACGCGCTGGCCGCGGGCTATCCCGCAATACACGCTCGGTCACGGCGAGCGTATCGCGGCGGTGCTGCGGGCCGAATCGGCGCTGCCCGGGCTATTTTTCTGCGCCAACTACCGGGGCGGGGTGTCGATGGCCGACTGCGCCACTCATGGCAACACCCTGGGCGGCCGCGTTTCGGACTGGGTGCGGCAAGCTGACAACACTCCGCTGCGAGACAGCCTCTTGTCAGCAGGAGGATATTGACCGGCATATCGTCGGCGTGAATTTGCGTGGCAAAATTCCACGCACTGCATGCCATCTGAGGCGCGCGTACCGAGACTCTGTTTGCCTTCCTCTGTCATTCCCCTGCGTCAATCGGCGATCGAACGGTCGCTCAAGCTTGGCGCTTACGAACACCTGGCTTTGCCGGCGTTCTGCGTGAACGCCAGCGGGCAGATCCTTTCGGTCAACGTGGCGGCCGCCGGCATGTTCGCAGTACCGGCGGAAGCGCTAATCGGCTGCCTCCTTTCCGAGTTCCTGGGTTACCACGGCGCACGTGCGTTTTCGCGGCGCTGGGCGCGCCTGTGGGAGGCGGCGCAGCAACCCGGCGGGATACGGCTGACGACGAGGATCCCGTTGCGCAGCGGCACGCGCCGCTCGGTCCTGCTGTCGGCCGGGCGTTTCTGGCTTGCCCAGGAAGCGACCGCCATCATCACCATTGCCGAAGCCGGGGGTTTGCGCGACGAGGCGCGCCACCTGCGTCAGCGCGATAACTTCCTGCAGGCGCTTGCCGCGCTGGGCTCCGAAGCGGTGGTGCTGCTGACCCCGGAGCGGCGTATCGCCCATGCCAGCGTAGCGCTCGAGCACCTGAGCGGCGAGTCGCTGGCTGACCTGGTCGGCGCCCCTTTCGATTTCGTGCTCGACGAGGCGGCTCGGGCTGAGTTTCGCGCGGCCTGCGAGGCGGTTCTGGCGGAGCCGGGGCGCGAACTGCCGGTGTCGTGGCAGCTGCGGGCCGGCCACGGAGTGTCCGGGCGCCGGGTCGAGGGGCGGCTGCTCAATCGGCTCGAGCATCCGCGTTTGCGCGGCCTGGTCGTGATCCTGGCCGATCTGACGCCAGCCAGCCATGAGCAGCGGAGCGAGCGCGGCAGCGAGTCCCGCCGCTTGTTATATAGAGAGCAGTTGCTGGAGCTGGCGATCCAGCCGAAGTCGGACTTTGCCCAGTCGCTTTCGCGGGTCCTGCGCAGCGTCAGTTCGATGCTGGGCGCGTCGGCCGCCAGTTTCTGGCGTCTTTCGCCCGACCAACGCACGCTCAACTGCGAAGCCATGTTCGGGCGCCAGGTCGATCGCTTTCTGGGCGAGTGGGTAGGCGTCGAAATCAATTCGGCGATTTTTGCCGACTACGTTGGCCGTCTGGCAGGACGCCAATCAGTGCTGGTCGAGAATGTCCGGTCCGACTCGCTGACGAGGCCTTTCGCTTCCGACCCCACTTGGGCCAAGGTCAACGCCATGCTCGATGTGCCTGTGCTGGTCGACGGCACCGTGCGCGGCGTGCTCAGCCTGCATCAGGATGTGCCGCGCGCCTGGGGTGAGGACGAAGTCAGCTGCGCCAGCACCGCTGCGCTGCTGGTATCGCTCGCGATCGAGGCGGGCCAGCGGCGCGAGGCCGAGAGCCGGATCGAACGCCTGGCCTGGTACGACTCGCTCACCGGCCTGCCCAACCGCAACCTGCTGCGCGAAACGCTGCGCGAGCGGATTGCCAGCGCCGATGTCGGCCGGCGCCGGCTGGCGGTGATCCTGATCGACCTTGACCGCTTCAAGGATGTCAACGACACGCTCGGCCACCTGGTGGGTGACGCGCTGATCCGATCGGCCGCCCAGGTCTTGCGCGATACCGTAGGCAGTTCTGGCGTGGTGGCGCGCCTGGGCGGCGACGAGTTCGTAGTGATGACGGGCGAGTTCCGCCACCGGCAGGAACTGGCCCACTTGGCAGGCCGGATCGCCGCTGCGCTCAACCGCACCGACCTGGTCCCCAACATTGACACCCAGGTCTCGGCTTCGATCGGAGTCGCCCTTTTCCCCGAGCATGGGCGCGATATGTCGACCCTGCTCAAGAACGCCGATGCGGCGATGTATCAGGCCAAGCGCGACGGCCGCAACCAGTTCAGCTTCTTCAACCCGGTGCGTTTCGAGCGCGCGGCACGCGAGGTGCGGCTGGGCATCGAGTTGTCGAAGGCGATGCACGAGGACGCGCCGCAGTTTTTCTGCGAGTACCAGCCGCATGTCGAAATCGACTCCGGCCGCGTGGTTGGCCTCGAGGCGCTGATTCGCTGGCGGCATCCGGTGCATGGCCTGCTGACGCCCGACCGTTTTATCGGCGTGGCGGAAGTGACCGGCCTGTCGGAGCGGATCACGCGCTGGGTCGTCAACGAAGCCTGTGCTCAGATCTCCCGCTGGCGCGAGGCTTACCCGGGGTTCGACATCCCGGTCTCGGTCAACGTCGCCGGCCGTGAACTGGGGTCTTCGGGACTGCCGCTGGTGGTTCGCAACGCGCTGCTGCGCAACGGCGTCGAGTCCAAGCTGTTGGTGCTGGAGATCACCGAGCGCACCTTGGTGAGCGAAGGCGAGATCAACAACGACGTGATCGCCGAGCTCTCGGCCTTGGGGGTGGGGCTGGTGCTCGACGACTTCGGCACTGGTTATTCGATGCTGGGCTATCTGCGCCGCCTGCCGGTGCAGGCGCTCAAGATCGACAAATCCTTCGTCTGCGGCCTGCCGGCGGATCCCGACAGCCAGGCGATCGTTCGTTCGATCGTGGCGGTGGCGCAGCACTTCAAGCTGAAGATCGTCGCCGAAGGAGTTGAACACATCGAGCAGGCTGAGTTCCTGCGCGCGGCCGGCTGCGAGCTGGCGCAGGGGTTCTATTACGCGCGGCCATTGTCGGCCGACACCATCCTCGCCTTCCTGCAGCGCGGCGGCGCGCCGCACTGACCGCGCCGCCAAGTGCAGGTGCGCCCGTTAGTATTCGGGTGAACCCTGCACGAGGAGGAAGCTGTGTCTTTCGAGAACATTCTGGTCGACCGCCACGATCGAGTGGGCCTGGTCCGTCTCAATCGTCCCCAGGCGCTTAACGCGCTGAACGATGCTCTGATGAACGAGCTCGGTTCGGCGCTGCTCGAGTTCGACGCTGACGAGAGCATCGGTGCCATTGTTATTACTGGCAGCGAGCGAGCCTTTGCTGCGGGGGCGGATATCGGCGCGATGAAGGACTGGTCCTATATGGATGTCTACAAGTCCGAATACATCAGCCGCAACTGGGAGACGCTCAAGCGGATCCGCAAGCCCGTCATCGCAGCCGTGGCCGGCTACGCACTCGGAGGCGGCTGTGAACTCGCCATGATGTGCGACTTCATCGTTGCCGCCGACAGCGCCAAGTTCGGCCAGCCCGAAATCAAGCTCGGCATCATTCCAGGAGCGGGTGGCACCCAGCGTTTGCCGCGGGCCGTCGGCAAGGCGAAGGCGATGGACCTGATTCTCTCGGGACGGATGATGGATGCGGCGGAAGCCGAGCGTGCTGGTCTGGTCGCCCGCATCGTTCCTGCTGCGCGAGTGGTCGAGGAGACGATTGCCATAGCCGCGGACATCGCTCGCCACTCGCTGCCCTCAGTAATGATGGCCAAGGAAGCGATCAACCGGGCCTACGAAGTGCCGCTGGCCGAGGGGCTTCTGTTCGAGCGGCGCCTTTTCCATTCCTTGTTTGCTACCCAGGATCAGAAGGAAGGCATGGCTGCGTTCATGGAGAAGCGCCCGGCGGACTTCAGCCACCGCTGAGGGAGGGTAGGGTGCGGCGGGCGACGGGGGCAAGGGAAGGCGGCCAGCGCCCGAGTTGCGAATGCGGGTTTGTCCTATTTCTTGGGCGTTCTCTTTGAAAATCAATAGCTTGCGATTGCGGCGGGAGGTTCTTGAAGGATTTTGCGGTCGGCCCGCTTGACAGCCTTTCTTCCTACCCCCATAATCTCGTTTCTCTGCTGCTGACGACGCAAACGAAGCGACGCAACGGCAACGATCTTTAAAAACTTATCAACAGCCGATAAGTGTGGGCGCCTGGTGAGGTAGCGCCTGGAGTGGATCCCTTCGGGGTGAAGCGACGGGGAAGCTCAAAATATATCAGGTGCTCACTTATCAGGAAGTGAAGAGGGAGATTGAAAGATCTCTGCTCGATTCCTAGCGAGTGAGCGACGGATCATGTTCACGCATGGTCTTGCAAACAGGCATTG
>JAEZVV010000028.1 GCA_023443095.1 Pseudomonadota bacterium | reverse complement strand
ACCCTCAGCAAGCCGAACGACCAGTTCCAGGCCCAGGTGAGCGAGCTCACCGAAGCCGAACTCGCCGATGCCACCGAAGGCGCCGACGTCGAGATCGCCGTCGAATACTCCACTCTCAACTACAAGGACGGCCTGGCCCTCGCCAATCGCGCACCGGTGGTGCGCCGCTGGCCGCTGGTGCCCGGCATCGACGCTGCCGGCACAGTCACGGCCAGCCGCCACTCCGGCTGGCAGCCCGGCGACCGCGTCATCCTCAACGGTTGGGGCGTGGGCGAAGCCTGGTGGGGCGGGCTCGCGCAGCAGGCGCGGTTCAAGGGCGAATGGCTGGTGCGTCTGCCGGCCGGCCTCAGCCCGCGCCAGGCGATGGCGATCGGCACCGCGGGTTACACCGCGATGTTGTGCCGGCTCAAGCTCGAGGACCACGGCATCGCGCCGGACCAGGGCGAAGTATTGGTCACTGGCGCAGCCGGCGGCGTCGGCTCGATTGCGATCGCCCTGCTCGCGACCCGCGGCTTCACGGTGGTGGCAAGCACCGGCCGCCCGGGCGAAGCGGCCTATCTCAAATCGCTCGGCGCGGCCGAAGTGCTCGACCGCGCTGCGCTCGCCGCACCCGGCAAGCCACTGCAGAAGGAACGCTGGGCCGCGGTGGTCGACACCGTCGGCTCGACCACGCTCGCCAACGCCTGCGCCCAGACCCGCTACGGCGGCGTGGTGGCGGCCTGCGGCCTGGCGGGCGGAATGGACTTTCCCGCCACCGTCGCGCCTTTCATCCTTCGCGGCGTCACCCTGGCCGGGGTCGATTCGGTGATGTGCCCGGCGCCGCGCCGGCAGCTGGCCTGGGACCGGCTGGCGACCGAACTCGACCTGGCCAAGCTCGAACTCATCACCCACGAAATCGGCCTGGGCGAGGCCATTGCCCTCGCGCCCCAGCTGCTCGCCGGCCAGGTGCGCGGGCGGGTGGTGGTCGACGTCAATCGCTGAGGCTCGGCCCCGGCCGCGGGATTTCCCGCAAAGCACTAAGCTTGCACCCTTTCTTGGGCCGGGCCTTCGCCCGGCCGCTCCTCCGGAGGACCGATCCATGATCCGCCTGAACGTCAACGGCAAGGCCGTCGAGCTCGACGCCGCCCCCGACACCCCCCTGCTGTGGGCGCTACGCGACCAGCTGGGACTGACCGGCACCAAGTTCGGCTGCGGCCAGGGCCTGTGCGGCGCCTGCACCGTGATGCTCAACGGCCAGCCGGTGCGCTCCTGCGCCACGCCGGTCTCGGCCGCGGCCAATGCCCAGGTCCAGACCATCGAGGCGGCGGGTGCCGACCGCGTCGGCAAGATCGTGCAGGACGCCTGGGTCAAACACGACGTGGTCCAGTGCGGCTACTGCCAAAGCGGCATGGTGATGACCGCCACCGCCCTGCTCAAGACCAAGAGGAACCCGAGCGACGCCGACATCGACGCCGCTTTCGCCGGCAACCTGTGCCGCTGCGGCACTTACGCCCGGATCCGCGCCGCCGTCAAAGACGCGGCCAAGACCCTCGCCTGAAGGAGCCGCCATGCACATGCTCGAACGCCTGGGCGCGGCCGCGCCCGCCCTCCTGCCTCCGGTCAAGCTCGATCGGCGCACTTTCCTCAAAGCCACCGGCCTGGCCGGCGGCGGGCTGATGCTCGGCCTGTCGGCTCCGGCCGGAGCGCAGGAGCAGAAACGCATCAGCTTCCCGCCAGCCGCCTTCATCCGCATCGCGCCCGACAACAGCGTCACCATGGTGGTGAGCAAGCTCGAGTTCGGCCAGGGGGTCTATACCGCGCTGCCGATGCTGATCGCCGAAGAACTCGACTGCGCCTGGGAGTCGGTCAAGGCCGTCTCCGCCCCGGCAGCCGAGGTCTACGTCAACCCTCAGGTCGGCATCCAGTTCACCGGCGGCTCGACCTCGGTGGCTTCGAGCTGGAAGCAGCTGCGCGTGATCGGCGCCGCCGCCCGCCAGATGCTGATACAGGCCGCGGCCCAGCAATGGGGCGTGGACCCGGCCAAGCTCGACACCCGCAACGGCGTCGTCATCGAGCAGGGCGGGCAGAAGCGCCGCGCCCCCTACGGCCAGCTGGCCGAAGCCGCGATGGCGCTGCCCCTGCCCACCCGCATCGGACTCAAGGCTGATGCGCGCGACTTCAACATCATCGGCAAACCGACGCGGCGGATCGATTCGCGCGAAAAAGTCGACGGCAGCGCCAAGTTCGGCATCGACCAACACCTGCCGGGCACCCTGACCGCCGTGATCCTTCACCCGCCGGTGTTCGGCGGCAAGGTCAAGAGTTTCGACGCGAGCAAGGCGCTCGCGGTCCAGGGCGTGCGGGCGGTGTTCCAGATCGCAGTCGACCGCGGAGGCAGCGGTATCGCCGTGGTCGCCGACGGCTACTGGCCGGCCAAGACCGGGCGCGACGCCGTCACCGTGGACTGGGACCTGCCTGCCGGGCCGACCACGGCAACGCAGTTCGCGCAGTACCTTGAACTCTCCCGGCAGCCGGGCCTGGTCGCCAAGGCGCCGACCGACCCCGAAGCCGTGGCCAAGGCGGCCAAGCGCATCGAAGCGGTCTACGAGTTTCCCTACCTGGCGCACGCGCCGATGGAACCGCTCAACGCCCTGGTCGACTTGAAACCCGAGGCCTGCACCGTGTGGTGCGGCTCGCAGTTCCAGACCATCGACCACCTCGCCATCGCCCGCACCGCCGGCCTGCCTCCCGAGAAAGTCAGCCTGGTCACCACGCTCGCCGGGGGCGGCTTCGGCCGGCGCGCCAACCCCAGCTCCGACTACCTGGTCGAAGCGGTCAATATCGCCAAGGGCATGAAAGCGGCCGGTCTCGCCGCGCCGGTGAAAGTGATCTGGTCGCGCGAGGACGACATCAAGGGCGGCTATTACCGCCCGCAGTTCGTGCACCGCGTGCTCGCCGGCACCGACGCCGCCGGCAAACTGGTGGGCTGGAACCACAGCCTGGTCGGCCAGTCGATCCTCAAGGGCTCGCCTTTTGAGAGCGCCTTCGTCAAGGGCGGGATCGACGCCACCGCCACCGAAGGCGTGGTCGACACGCCTTACGCCATCCCCAACCTCTCGGTCCAGGTCCATCACCCCGAGGTCAACGTGCCGGTGTTGTGGTGGCGTTCGGTCGGCCATTCACACACTGCCTACGTGATGGAGACCATGCTCGACGCCCTCGCGCGCGCCGCCCGCCAGGACCCGATCGCCTACCGCCTGGCCCTGCTCGACCCGGCCAAACACGCGCGCCAGCGCAAGGTGCTCGAGACCCTGCGCGACAAAAGCGGCTGGGCCAAACCCGCGCCCAAGGGCCGCGCGCGCGGGATCGCGGTGCACGAGAGCTTCGGCTCGGTGTGCGGCCACGTGGTCGAAGTTTCGGTCGCGGACCAGCAGATCAAGGTGCACAAGGTCACTTCGGCCATCGACTGCGGCTTCGCCGTCAACCCGCTTACGGTCGAGGCCCAGGTCCAGTCGGGCATGGTCTACGGCTTGTCGGCCGCGCTGGGCGGGCGCATCACCCTCAAGGACGGCCAGGTGCAGGAGAGCAACTTCGGCGACTACCCGGTGCTGCGTATCACCGAAATGCCCGAGATTGCGGTCCACATCGTGCCGAGCAAGGCCGACCCTTCGGGCGTGGGCGAACCCGGCACCCCGCCGATCGCGCCGGCCGTGGCCAATGCGGTTTTTGCGCTGACCGGCAAGCGGCTCACCCGCCTGCCGTTCGACCTCGGCCAGGCCTGAGCGCAGGCGGGCGCCCCCGGCCGCGATGAACGCCGGCACCCCGCCCGCCCTGGTC
>JAEZVV010000194.1 GCA_023443095.1 Pseudomonadota bacterium | reverse complement strand
CGAGAGCACCCTGGCGCTCGCCAAGAGCGCCGACGCGGTGCTGTTCGGCGCCGTCGGCGACTGGAAATACGACACGCTGCCGCGCCACCTGCGCCCGGAGCAGGCGATCCTCGGCCTGCGCAAGGCCATGGGCCTGTTTGCCAACCTGCGGCCGGCGATCTGCTACGAAGAACTGACCGCGGCGTCGAGCTTGAAGCCCGAACTCGTCGCGGGCCTCGACCTGCTGCTGGTGCGCGAGCTCACCGGCGACATCTACTTTGGCCAGCCGCGCGGCCGCCGCACTGCGGTCGACGGTCATTTCCCGGGCGCCGAAGAAGCGTTCGACACCATGCGTTATTCGCGCCCTGAGATCGAGCGCATCGCGCATGTCGCCTTCCAGGCGGCGATGAAGCGCGACAAGCGGGTCACGAGCGTCGACAAGGCCAACGTGCTCGAGACCTTCCAGTTCTGGAAGGACGTGGTCACCGAGGTGCACCAGCAGTACCCGGAAGTGATACTCGACCACATGTACGTCGACAATGCGGCGATGCAGCTGGTCAAGGCGCCCAAGAAGTTCGACGTGATCGTCACCGGCAACATGTTCGGCGACATCCTGTCGGACGAGGCGGCGATGCTGACCGGCTCGATCGGCATGCTGCCCTCGGCCTCGCTCAACGACCAGAAACAAGGCCTGTACGAGCCCAGCCACGGCAGCGCGCCCGACATCGCCGGCCAGGGCATCGCCAACCCGCTCGCCACCATACTGTCGGCGGCGATGCTGCTGCGGTATTCGCTTGGCCTGGCCGAAGACGCCGACCGGATCGAGGCCGCGGTGAAGAAGGTGCTGGCGGCGGGAGTCCGCACCGGCGACATCTGGGCCGAAGGTTGCCGGCGCGTCGGCACGAGTGAGATGGGCGACGCTGTCGTCGCCGCTTTGTAAAAACAAGGGATCAGGGGCAAACGGAGATGGGCATGCGATTGGGCTTGGTGGGTTGGCGTGGCATGGTGGGTTCCGTGCTGATGGAGCGCATGAGCGCGGAACGCGATTTCGATCTGGTCGACACCGTTTTCTTCTCGACCAGCAATGCGGGCGGACCGGCGCCGGCCGTGCCCCGAGCGGCGCCGGTGCTCGAAGACGCGGGCAACATCGAAGCGCTGGCTCAGTGCGACGCCATCATCACCTGCCAGGGCGGGGACTGGACCAACGCGGTCTACCCCAAGCTGCGCGCGACCGGCTGGAACGGCTGGTGGATCGACGCCGCCAGCAGCCTGCGCATGAACAACGACGCCGTGATCATCCTCGACCCGGTCAACATGGCCGTGATCCAGGACGCGATGGCGCGCGGGGTGAAGAACTACATCGGCGGCAACTGCACCGTCAGCCTGATGCTGCTGGCCCTCGACGGCCTGATCAAAGCCGGCCTGGTCGATTGGGTCAGCGCCATGACCTACCAGGCCGCAAGCGGCGCCGGTGCTCCCAACATGCGCGAGCTGATCGAGCAGATGGGCGTACTCAATACCGCGGTCAAGACCGAACTGGCCGATCCGCGCTCGGCCATCCTCGAGATCGACCGCAAGATCAGCGCCACTTTGCGCGATGGGGATTTCCCTCGCTCCAGTTTCGGCGTTCCGCTCGCCGGCAGCCTGATCCCCTGGATCGACAAGGACCTGGGCAACGGCCAGAGCAAGGAAGAATGGAAGGGCGGAGCGGAAGCCAACAAGATCCTCGGCCTGCCGGCGATGGGCCAGCCCGGGGCCATGGTGGTCGAAGGCCTGTGCGTGCGGGTGGGGGCGATGCGCTGCCATTCGCAGGCGCTCACCATCAAGCTGAAGCGCGATGTCCCGCTCGCGGAGATCGAGGAGCGGATCGCGAGCGCCAACCCCTGGGTCCGCTTCGTTCCCAACACCAAGGAAGCCAGCGTGGCCGAGCTGTCGCCGGCCAAGGTCAGCGGCACGATGGACATCCCGATCGGCCGGATCCGCAAGCTGGCGATGGGGCCGGAGTACGTCTCGGCCTTCACCGTCGGCGACCAGCTGCTGTGGGGCGCGGCCGAACCGCTGCGCCGCATGCTGCGGATCGTTCTCGGCCAACTGGACTGAGGCGTAGCTGCGACAGCGGGGAGATCATCCTCACGCATCCGCGGTAGCTCCTGCTGTTTGTCAGCTTGCTGCGCTAAGTGCCTGAGGATAATCTCGAAAATTGCTCAAAACCGATTCAAGAGAAGGACAGGGGGCGACGTGCCATCGAATCAATTCCGCCGGGTTCCGGCCGCGGCAGCCATCGCGCTTGCCTTTGGGCTGACGGTCGGCCTCGGCCTCACGATGGCGTCGTCCGCCGAGGCTGCCGGCCTGGGCCGGCTCAACGTCCAATCCGGTCTGGGCCAGCCGCTGCGCGCCGAGCTCGAAGTCAATTCGGTGACGCCGGACGAGGCGCCCACCCTGTCCGCCAAGCTGGCGCCGTTGGCCGCTTACCGCGCTGCCAACGTCGAGATGAGCCCGGGACTGACTAGCCTGCGTTTTGCGCTCGAGCAGCGCAACGGCGCCTACGTCGTGCGCATCAGCAGCCCGCAGCCGATCAACGAGCCCTATATCGACCTGCTGGTCGAGCTGACCTGGGCCACCGGTCGCGTGGTGCGCGAATACACGGTCCTGCTCGATCCGCCCGCGCTGCGCCAGTCGGCTGAAGTCGTGGCACCGGCCGTGCCAAAGGCGCCCGCGGCAGCCGCGCCGGCTGCGGCTGCGCCAGCGCCGGCTCCAGCCCCCGCTCCGAGCGCAGCGATCGCCGCGCCCGCCAAGGCCGCTCCCACGCCCGCTGCCAAGGCCGAGGCCAAGACCTATACGGTCAAACGGGGCGACACCTTGTTCGGCATCGCCGAGCGCAACCTGCCGCCCAGCGTTTCGCTCGACCAGATGCTGGTGGCGCTGTTTCGCGCCAACCCGGGGGCGTTTTCCGGCAACAACATGAACCGGCTCGGTGCCGGTGCCGTGGTTTCCATTCCTGGCGCAACCGAAGCTGCGGCGGTCGCGCCGGCAGCGGCCAGCCGAGAGGTACGTGCCCAGAGCGCCGACTTCGCCGCCTACCGCAGCCGGCTGGCCAAGGCCGTGTCG
>JAEZVV010000114.1 GCA_023443095.1 Pseudomonadota bacterium | reverse complement strand
GGCGGGGGGCCGCGCCGGCTCGCGCCGGCCCAAGGCCCTGATCGTTCCGCACGCCGGTTATTCGTATTCAGGCGTCACCGCGGCTGCCGCTTACGCCAGTCTGGCGCCGTGGGCCCAGGGCATCCGGCGCGTGGTCCTGCTCGGGCCGGCGCACCGGGCAGCGGTCGCCGGCATCGCCCTGCCTTCGGTGCGGGCGTTTGCAACGCCGCTGGGCGAGGTGCGCCTGGCTCAAGGCGCGATCGAAGCGCTCGACGCTCTGCCCCAGGTTTCCATCAACGACTTCCCGCACCAGCTCGAGCATTCGATCGAAGTCCAACTGCCCTTCCTGCAGACGGTTCTGGGCGATTTCGAACTACTGCCCCTTCTGGTCGGCCAGGCCAGTCCCGCCCAGGTGGCCGAAGTGCTGGAACAAGTCTGGGGCGGCGACGAGACCCTGATCGTGGTCAGTTCGGACCTCTCGCATTACCTGCCGTCCGACGCCGGCCGCGTGGCCGATGCCATCACGATCCGGACCTTGCTCAAGCTCGACCCGACCCTCGACCCCGAACAGGCCTGCGGCGCGGCGCCGCTCAACGGCCTGCTGCTGGCCGCAAGACGCCACGGCCTGAGCGCCGAGCTGCTGGCACAGGCCAATAGCGGGCCGGTCTCCCGCCGCGACGACAGCGTGGTCGGTTATGCCGCGCTCGTCCTGCGGGCGGCCGCCAACGACGAAGCCGGCCCCGGCCACGACGAACGCGCCCGCACCCTCACCGGACTGGCACGGCAGTCGATCCGGTCGGCTTTACAGGAGAGCGCCGCGCCCGCGCCCCCGGCGGTGCCCTGGCTGGCCCGGCGCGCGGCCAGCTTCGTCAGCCTGCACCAGAATTCGGGCGAACTGCGGGGTTGCGTCGGCGGCCTGACCGCGGTGCGGCCGCTGGGCGAAGACGTCGTCGCCCATGCGCGGGCGGCGGCCTTGCACGACCCGCGCTTTGCTCCGCTCCCGCTCGCCGAACTGGAGGTCGTGAAAATCGAGGTCTCGGTCTTGTCGCCGACCGAAGTCATCGCGGTCACCAACGAGGACCAGCTCGCCGCCGAACTGCGGCCCGCAATCGACGGCCTGGTGATCGAAGCCGGGACGCAACGCGCCACTTTTCTGCCGCAGGTCTGGCAGCAGCTGCCGGCGCCGCGCGAGTTCATTCGCCAGCTCAAACGCAAGGCCGGGCTGCAGCCGGACGACTGGAAGCTCGAGTGGCGATTTGCGCGCTATACCGTCGACCGCTACCAGGAGGCCTGATGCCGAACCGCAACGACGCCGACCTCAGCCCAGCACGGTGGTGGCATGCCTTGCCCGACGGCAGGCTCCAGTGCGACCTCTGCCCGCGCGACTGCAAGCTGCACGAAGGCCAGCGCGGCCTGTGTTTCGTCCGCCGCCGCGTCGGCGACCACATGGTGCTTTCGACTTACGGCCGCTCCTCGGGCTTCTGCCTCGACCCGATCGAAAAGAAGCCGCTGTTCCATTTCCACCCCGGTAGCTCGGTGTTTTCTTTCGGCACCGCCGGCTGCAACCTGGCCTGCAAGTTCTGCCAGAACTGGGACATCTCCAAGTCGACCGAGATGGACCGCCTGCTCGACGCCGCCCAGCCCGAGCAGATCGCCGCCGCCGCGGCTGCGAGCGGCGCCCGTTCGGTCGCCTTCACCTACAACGACCCCGTGATTTTTGCCGAATACGCGATCGATACCGCAGCCGCCTGCCACGAGCTCGGGCTGGCGACGGTGGCGGTCACTGCCGGCTACATCCGCCCGGCGCCGCGGCGCGACTTCTTCGCGGCCATGGACGCGGCCAACGTCGACCTCAAGTCCTTCCGCGAAGATTTCTACTTCAAGCTCACCGGCGCCCACCTCGCGCCCGTGCTCGATACCTTGTCCTACCTGGTGCACCAGACCCGGGTGTGGACCGAGATCACCACCCTCGTCATCCCCGGACACAACGACTCGGACGCCGAACTGCATGCCCTCTGCCATTGGGTGGCGAACGAGCTGCGACCCGACATTCCCCTGCATTTCTCCGCCTTCCACCCCGACTGGAAGATGGCTCAGGTGCCGGCCACGCCAGCGGGCACGCTGGCGCGCGCGCGCCGCATCGCGCAGGAAGAAGGCCTGCAGTTCGCCTACACCGGCAATGTGCACGACCGCGACGGCGGCAGCACTGCCTGCCCGCGTTGCCAGGCGCGGCTGATCCAACGCGACTGGCACGACATCACGACTTACGAACTCGGCCCCGACGGCGCCTGCCCGTATTGCGGAACCGGACTTGCGGGTGTGTTCGACGCTCGGCCCGGGCGCTTCGGCAACCGCCGTCGGGTAGTGCGGCTGGCGTCCTGAAACCTCAGGCCGAATACGCGCGTGCCGCAGCGACGATGCGCGCCGCGGTCTCGCGCGGCAGCTCCGCCAGCTCGGCCTCCATCACGGGCCGGTCGATCAGGCGCACATGGCGCCGCCGTGCGCTTTCGCGCACGCCCGGTTCGGCGCCGTTTTCGGCCACCAGCGCCACCCGTCGCAGGTCGAGTTCGGCCGCCTGGCCCAGCAGGGCCGAAATCCGCTCCTGCGTCACGCGCTCGGGCTGGACCACGAAGGCATAGCTGCGCACCACGTTTTCGCTGTGCACCAGCACCCCTTCGATCGGCCAGGCGGTGGGAGCCACCGGCAGCAGGCGGTAGCCGCGCGCCTCGAACCAGGCCAGCACCAGGGTGCGCAGCGGCGCCGCAGCCAGGCCCGCCTCGGCTGCACCGGCGCGGCCCGAGGTGCGCAGCGGCGGCAGCTGCTGGTCGTCGGACAGGATCTGCGAGATCTCGCCGTCTTCGGGCGGCGGCACCCACGGCCGCGGCGGCGCAGCAAGACGCGTCGCCGCCCGCGCGCCGGCCGGCGCATCGAGTTCCGTGGTGTCGACCACCTCGCCCGCGGCGGACGCCGTGCCGGTGTGGGTCGCAGCCAGCAGCGACTCGAGCGCCGCGGCTTCGCGGACCATCGCCTGCTGGCGGATGCTGCGGGCGCGCACCACGAACCACACGACGGCGCTCACCAGCGCAAGGACTAGCAGAAGAAAAACGAGGGTTTCCATGGCACCTGGATTGTCGCAGCCCGCTGCAGTTTGAGGGCCGATCTTGTCGCTTCGCGGCGACGCAGATCAGGTTAGCCGCAGAACCCGGGTTTTCCTTGCCTGTTTTCCTCGTGGAATCAAGCGGCTGGCAGAATACGCCCTTGCCCCTTTCTCTTCGAAGCGCCGACCCATGAGTCCTCACTCCGTTCGCCAGCGCGTCTTGGTCACTGGCGGCGCCGGCTATATCGGCTCGCACACCTTGATCGAACTGCTGGCGGCAGGGTTCGACGCGGTCTGCCTGGACAATTTTTCGAACAGCTCGCCCGAAGCCCTGTGCCGGGTCGAAGCGATCGCAGGCCGCCCGGTCCCGCTGGTCGAAGGCGATATCCGCGACTCGGCCCTGCTCGACCGGCTGCTGGCCGAGCAGAAAATCGACGCCGTGATCCACTTCGCCGCGTTCAAGGCGGTCGGCGAATCGGTCGCCCGGCCGCTCGAGTATTACGACAACAACATCGGCGGCACCCTGGCCCTGCTCCAGGCCTGCCAGCGTGCCGGCGTCAAGCGTTTCGTCTTCAGTTCGTCGGCCACGGTCTACGGCGTGCCCGATCGCCTGCCGCTGACCGAAGATGCACCGATCCGGGCCGTCAACCCCTACGGCGCGACCAAGGTCATGGTCGAGCAGATCCTGCGCGACGTCTGCGTCGCCGATCCCGAGTTTTCGGCCGTGGCGCTGCGCTACTTCAACCCGGTCGGCGCTCACGAAAGCGGCCTCATCGGCGAGGACCCGGCCGACACGCCCAACAACCTGTTTCCCTTCATCACCCAGGTGGCGATCGGCAAGCGGGCGCAGCTGTCGGTGTTCGGCCAGGATTGGCCCACCCCCGACGGCACCGGCGTACGCGACTACATCCACGTGGTCGACCTCGCCGCCGGCCATGTCGCCGCGCTCGGCTTTGCCGCCGGCCATCCAGGCTTCATGCCGATCAACCTCGGCACCGGCCGCGGCACCAGCGTGCTGGAACTGGTGACCGCTTTCGAACGCGCCACCGGCACCCGGGTCCCGTACGTCATTGCGCCGCGCCGCCCGGGCGACATCGCCGCCTGCTGGGCCGACCCCAGCCTCGCCCAGTCCCTGCTCGGCTGGTCCGCCCGGCGCGGAGTCGAGCAGATGTGCGCCGACGGCTGGCGCTGGCAAAGCCGCAACCCCGAGGGCTACCGGTCCCAGCAAGGATGAGTCGATTCCAGTCTTGTTGCCGACACTGGCTGGCTGCGCTCGTGCTGGCCCTGGGCGGCGCCCAGGTAACAGCGGCGGACACGCCCACGGTGGCGCTTCACTACGGCTCGCAACCGCCGATCGACGCCTTGCGCAGCTTCGACCTGGTGGTGCTGGACCCGGATTCGACCGCCCGGCCCGCCACCCTGCCACGCCCCACCGAATGGGCCGCTTACGTCAGCGTCGGCGAAGTCCTGCCCAGCCGCCCCTGGGCCAAGGGCATCAAGCCCGAATGGGTGGTCGGCGAAAACGCCGGCTGGCGCTCGCGCGTGCTCGATGTCGCGGCGCCGGGTTACGCCGGCTTCATGGTCGAGCAGGTGTTTGCTCCGCTATGGGAGCGCGGCTGGCGCAGCTTCTTTCTCGACACGCTCGACAGCTACCACCGCTACGCCACCACCCCCGCCGCCCGCAAGGAGCGTGAAGATGCGCTGGTCGCACTGATCCAGCGCCTGCACGAACGTTTCCCCGGCGTGCGGCTGGTGCTCAACCGCGGCTTTGAGATCGCGCCCCGCCTCAAGGGCAAGGTGGCGGCCGTCGCCGCGGAATCGCTGTACGGCGCCTACGATCCCGCCAGCCGCAGCTACCGCGAAGTCCCGTCCGCCGACCGGGCCTGGCTTGCCGGCCAGCTCAAACGCGTTCAGGCCGAACTCGGCGTGCCGGCGATCGCGATCGACTACGCGCCGCCCGCCGACCGTCCGCGTGCCCGCGAGATCGCCGCCCGCATCCGCGACGACGGCTTCGTCCCCTGGGTCAGCAATGGCACGCTCGACGGCGTCGGCATCGGCGACCTCGAGGTCCAGCCGCGCCGAGTCCTGCTGGTCACCGATCGCGCGCCCGGCGAAAACTTCCAGACCACGTCCGCCTTGCGGGCGCTCGGCCTTCCGCTCAACTATCTGGGCTACGTGGTCGACGTGGTCGACGTGCGCGAAACCCTGCCCGAGTGGCTCGACCCGGGAGTGACCGCCGCCGTCGTCACCTGGTTCTCGCAGCCGGTCGCTGCCCTCAACCCGCGCTTCGAAACCTGGCTGGCTCGGCAGCAGCAGGCCGGGGTCAAGCTGGTGCTGATGAACGAAGCCGGGCTGGCGCCGGACTCGGCCCTGATGCGGCGGCTCGGCTTTCGCCCGGTCGCCGACACGGGCGGCGCCCGCCGGATCGAACGCGCAGCGCCGCTAGTGGGTTTCGAGACCCGCCCCAGCCTGACCAAACGCGACGACGACAGCGAACTGCGCCAGACCGGCCCGGGCGAGGTCCTGCTGTCGCTGCGAACGGCCGGCGGCGCGGTGATCGACGCGGTCGGCATCACGCCCTGGGGCGCTTACGCCTTTGCGCCCTATGCGCTGGACCCGCTCGCAGGGGGCGATTCCAGCGGCCGCTGGGTGATCGATCCGATCGCTTTCCTACACGCCGCGCTGGGTTCGCCCGTCGCGCCGGTCCCCGATGTCAGCACCGAAGCCGGCCGCCGCCTGCTGCTTGCCCACATCGACGGCGACGGTTTTGCTTCGCGCGCCGAACAGCCCGGCAGCCCCTTCGCCGCCGATGTCCTGCGCAGCGAAATCCTTGAGCGCTACCCGATCCCGCACACGATGTCGGTGATCGAGGGCGAAACCGGTGCCACCGGCGTCTACCCGCAGCTCTCGGCCGCGCTCGAGCCGATCGCGCGGCGGATCTTCGCCCTGCCCAATGTCGAGATCGCCAGCCACTCGTATTCGCACCCCTTCTTCTGGAAGGCGATCGGCGGCCAAGCCGGCGGCAACTACCAGAGGAAGGACCTCAACCTCTCGATCCCGGGTTATCGCTTCGACCTCGACCGCGAAATCGCGGGCTCGGTCCGCTACATCGACACCCGCCTGGCTCCGCCCGACAAACGCACCAAGGTCTTCCTGTGGACCGGCGACACCGCCCCCGGCCCCGACGCCGTGGCGGCGACCGACCGCGCCGGCCTGCTCAACATGAACGGCGGCGACACCACGCTCACACGCTCGAACCCCACGCTCGCCGCGGCGGCCGGCTTCGGCCTGCGCCGAGGCGGCACGCTGCAGGTCTTCGCGCCGATGCAGAACGAGAACATCTACACCAACCTGTGGACCGGTCCGTTCTACGGTTTTCAGCGCGTGATCGAAACCTTCGAACTCACCGGCGCTCCCTACCGGCTCAAGCCGGTCAACATCTATTACCACACGTATTCGGCGTCGAAACCCGCTGCGCTCAACGCCTTGCGCAAGGTCTACGACTGGGCGCTGGCGCAGCCGAACACGCCGGTCTACGCCTCGGACTACATCCGCAAGGTGCGCGACTTCCACGGCCTGGCGATCGCGCGCGACCTGCGCTCGGCCGCGCCGCGCTGGCGCCTGCGCGGCGACGGCGAGGTGCGCAGCCTGCGCCTGCCGGCCGACACTGGCGTGGCTTTCGGCGCCAGCCGCCAGTTGGCCGGGGCCGCGCCCGGACCGCGCGCCACCTTCGTCCACCTCGGCAGCGGCGATGCCGAGCTGGTCGTCGGCGCCGACAGCGGCCCCGCCCAGCCTTATCTGTTCGACGCCAACGGCCGCGCCAGCGAGATCCAACGCGCGCCGGGCCAGCTCGACTTCGTGCTGTCCAGTTATGCCTCGCCCAGCTTCCGGCTGGCCAATGCCACCGGCTGCCGCGTACGCATCGACGGACGCGAAGTCAAACCCGCAGGCGGCAGCACGGCCGGCCTGCCGATTTATGAAGTCGTCCGCACCACATCCCAACACGCAGCGCAATCGGTCAAGGTGGCTGTCGCTTGCAGCCGGTGAGCGCGAGCGGCTGGCGCCGCCCTGGACGATCCTGCTCGTCAGTGCGCTCACCGCTTTCGGTCTGATTGTCATCTTCCCGAACCAGAATCTGGAGCGGCGCCTGAGTTCGTCCCTCGCCGAGGCCGAGGAGCTGCGGATCGACTACCTGAAGCTATGGCTGCGCGCCCGTCCGCACGACCTCGAACTGCGCCGCCTGCTGCTGCGCCAGCTGAGCGAGATCGGCCACTACGCCGATGCCCGCGCCGAACTGCAGCGGCTGGCCCCCGACATCAGCCCGGCCGACTACCGCTTGCTCGCGCTCGATCTCGATTCGCGCGAGGTTTATTCGGTGCCCAGCTCGGATCCGCGCCACGCTCTTCTGCTCGAGCAGCTGCGCCAGCGCATCGACGATTATTCCCGCGACGACGGCTCGCCCGCCGAACTGGCGAGCCTGGCCGAGCTCGCGTCGCGGGTCGGCGCGACCGGGGCCGCAACCCGCCTGCACGAACGGCTGCTCGCGAGCCGGGCCGAGCTGTCGCCCGGCTGGTGGGAGCAGGCCGCCCAACGCATGCTCGCTCTCGGCCATGTCGATCAGGCAGCCGCGCTTTATCTGCGCGCGCAGTCGCTCTCCCAGCTGCCCGCCAACCAGCGGCGCTGGTTGTTCGACGCCTTGCGCGCACTCCAGGCCGGTGGCCAGCTCGACCGGGCGCTGGCGGTGGCGCAGGAGCACTCCGCCAGCCTGGGCGACGATCCCGACGCGCTGCTTTATCTCACGAACCTGGCGCGCTCGGCCCACCGTCCGGACCAGTCGCAGCGCTACGCCGAACAGCTGGTCGCCTTGGAAACGGATTCCACTGGCGCGCCGCGGATCGGCCGCCCCTACGACGAACCGGCCTACCGGCTCGCTTACGACGTATTTGTCGAAAATGGCCGGCTGCCGG
>JAEZVV010000090.1 GCA_023443095.1 Pseudomonadota bacterium | reverse complement strand
TCTCCCGCCCTGCCGGCACGATCGGCTCCGGCCCGGAGGTCGCCGAGTCCGCCCAAGCCGCAGGCGCATCCGGAACCTCCCGCGCCCGCCCGTCCCACCGTGGCAGAGCCGGGGCCCGCGCCTGCCTTGCCGTCCTCGCACGCCGCACCGGCGGTCGCCCCCGCAACTTCCCAAAACGTGGGCCCCGAGGCGGCGCCAGCGGCCGTAGCCAGCGTCGCGCCTCGAACGAGCGCCGCCGAGCCGAGGCTGATCAGCGCGGCCCAATACCTGCGGGCGCCTGTGCTCGAGTACCCGGGCGTGTCGCGGCGCTTCGGCGAAGAGGGACGAGTGCTGCTGCGGGTCTTGATCGGCACCGAGGGCGTTGCGCTCGAGGTGCAAGTCGAGCAGGGCTCGGGACATGCTCGGCTCGATGCAGCGGCGATCCAGGCCGCCCGCGGCGCGCTCTACCGGCCGCAAGTCGTCGACGGCCAGGCACGCGCCGTCTGGGTGCGGGTGCCACTGAATTTTTCATTGAAGGGACGGGATTCATGACGGTCGAGACCGCGGGCTTTGCCCAGTTCGTCGCCCAGGCCGACACGGTCGGCAAGGGGCTCTTTTTGCTGCTTCTGCTGATGTCGGCGGCGTCGTGGTGGTTGATTGCGACCAAGTCGATAGCGCATTGGCAACGCGCGCGGCGTAGCCGGCGCTTCATGCGGCTGTTCTGGAATGCCGCTTCGCTTGACGAAGTCGCCAACGAGATCTCCACCCACGGCGCGACCGAACCCTTCGCCCATCTGGCGAGCCATGCGATCTTCGCCCGCGCCCACCACGCCCGCCACGGCGCAGCGCGGCTGGCCGAAACCGGTTCGGCGGCCGACTTCCTGACCCGCACCATGAAAACCGTGCTCGACGAAGAAACCGCCCGCGCCGAGTCGGGCCTGACCGTGCTGGCCTCGATCGGCGCGACCGCGCCTTTCGTGGGGTTGTTCGGTACCGTGTGGGGGATCTACCACGCCCTGGTCGGCATCTCGGTCACCGGTGCCGGCACACTCGACAAGGTCGCGGGCCCGGTGGGGGAGGCCTTGATCATGACCGGGCTGGGGCTGGCGGTCGCGATTCCGGCGGTGCTGGGTTTCAACCTCTTCACCCGCAGCAACCGCATCCTGCTGGCCCGGCTCGACGCTTTTGCCTACGAGCTGTTCACCTTTCTGTCGACCGGCGAGCAGCTGCAGACGGTCGGCAATGTGCGCGCGATGGCGCAGGCGCACCCGCGCTGCACCCGCGACCTGGCCAAGGAGGCTTGAGCCATGGCGTTTGCCTCGTTCGACCCCGCCCGCCGCAGCGCCCCGATGGCCGAGATCAACATGGTGCCGCTGATCGACGTGATGCTGGTGCTGCTGGTGGTGTTCATGGTCACCGCGCCCCTGCTCACCCATTCGGTCAAGCTCGATCTGCCGCGGGCGAGCAGCACCGCAGCGGCGATGCCGGTCGAGAAAATCGAACTCGCGATCGACCGCCAGGGTCAGCTGTTCTGGAACGGCAGCCTCGCCAGCCGGGCCCAGGCCGCAACGCTGATGGCGACCGCGGCGAGCCGCTCGCCCCAGCCCGAACTGCATATCCGCGCCGATCAGGACGTGCGTTACGCCGTCGTCGCCCAGACTCTGGCCGATGCGGCAAAAGCGGGGCTGCAGCGGGTTGGCTTCGTCACCCGGCCGGATCAGCCTTGATCCCCGCCCTCCGGTCCATTGTTATTCATAGGTCCATGCCATGACTCATCCCCTGATTGTTGCGATCGCTGCGTTTGCTCTGATCGCCCTGGGTCCCAGCGCAGCAGCGCAGAACGCGCCGGCGGCCAGCGCCGACGCCATGGCCGCCGGCGCGCGCGGCGCCGACATCGTCCTGCTGGGCGAGGTCCACGACAACGGCCAGCAACACGCGCTGCGCCTGGAGGCCTTGCGCCGGCTGATCGCCGCGGGCGCCCGTCCTGCGATCGCTTTCGAGCAGTTCGACCACGAGCGCCAGCCCGACATCGACCGCGCCCGCCGCGAGCGTCCGGGCGACGTTGAACACCTGGTGGCGGCGGCCGGCGGCAAGCCGAGCTGGCGCTGGGAGTACTACCGGCCTTTTGTCCAGCTTGCGCTCGAACACGACCTGCCGGTGGTGGCGGCCAACCTGTCGCGCGCCGATGCGATCAAGGTCGCCACCCAGGGCTGGGGCGCGGTGTTCGATCCGCAGGAGCGGACCAGACTTGGGCTCGATCACCTGCCGGCCGACCTGGTGCCGGCCCATGCCCGCGCGATCGAGGAGGGCCATTGCGGCCTGATGAGCGCGGCCGAACTCGAGCGGCTGGCGCCGGCCCAGATCGCCCGCGACATCGTTCTGGTGCGATCGATCCGCCCATATTTCGAGCGCGGCGTGGTCCTGCTGGCAGGCAACGGCCATGTGCGCAAGGACATCGGCATTCCGCTCTGGCTCGCGCCGGCCGAACGCGCCCGCGCCGTGAGCATCGGCCTGATCGAAGACAAGCAGACGATCCCTGCCGACGAACTGGCGCGACGCTTCGACCACGCCTATCTCACGGCGACGGCCGAGCGGGTCGACCCCTGCATAGCGCTGCGCGCCCGCCACGCGCAACCTGCCGCGGCGCCAACGCCGCAGTGACCCTGATCCCGCGCTGATGCGCCTTGCTTCTCGCCACGGAACCCCGTTCATGAACCCGATTCCAGCCACCGACTTCGCGCCCGGCGAAGTCGCTCCCCAGGCTTTTGCCGCGCGTCGCGCTCTGATGCCGATGTGGGGGCAACACGAACTGCCCGCGGCCGAGCGCGGCGCGATCTGGCAGCGCATCGCCGCTCAGCCGATAGCCGCCGGCACGCTTGCTTACGTGCACATTCCTTTCTGCGCCAACCATTGCGTCTTCTGCGGCTTCTACCGCAACGGCTGGAAGGCCGAGCTCGGCCGCGGCTACGTTGATCGGTTGATCGCCGAAATTGCCCAGGAGGCCGAGGCGCGAGCTCCCGGCGGGCGGATCGACGCGGTCTACCTGGGCGGCGGCACGCCGACGATCCTGGCGGCCGAGGACTTGTCGCGGCTCCTGCGCGCTCTGCGTCAACACCTGCCGCTGGCAGCCGATTGCGAAATCACGGTCGAAGGCCGGATCTCTCACTTCGGCCTCGACAAGGTCGACGCTTGCCTGGAGGCGGGCGCCAACCGTTTCTCGATCGGGGTCCAGACCTTCGATGGCGCCATCCGCCGCCGCCTTGGCCGCAAACACGAGGGCGCCGCCGCCGCGGCCTATCTGGCCGAACTGGCGCGCCACAGCCAGGCCGTGGTGGTGGCCGACCTGATCTTCGGCCTGCCCGGCCAGGACCGGACCCGCTGGCAGAACGACCTCGACACCGCCTTGTCGCTCGGGCTCTCCGGGCTCGACGTCTACGCCTTCAACCTGTTTCCCGGCCTGCCTATCCACCGCATGATCGAAAAGGGCGCTTTCCCGGCCGCTCCGGGGCTGGCCGAGCAGGCGACCCAATACGCGATTGCGGTCCGGACCCTGGCCGCGGCGGGCTGGGAACAGCTATCCAACAGCCATTTCGGCGCGCCCGGACGAGGCGAGCGCAACCGCTACAACCTGGCGATCAAGGCGGGGGCTGAATGCCTGGCCCTGGGTTCGGGGGCGGGCGGTCAGCGCGGCGGCTTCAGCTACGCGGTCGAACCCGAGCTCGAGGCCTACCTTGCCACGCCCGCAAGCGATAAACCGCTGGCGCGGCTGGCCGAGCTGCCGCCCGGCCACGGGGCCGTGGCGGCGCTGCAGGGCGAGATCGAGACCGGCGGATTTTCCCTGGCGGCCCTGCCCGAGGCGGCCCTGGCACAGGTCCAAACTTGGCAGGCCGCGCAGCTGCTCCGCGTCGACGGCGGTTGCGCCTGCCTCACCACGGCCGGCCGCTTCTGGGGGCCGACCCTGACCCGCTGGCTGGCCGATGCCATCTCCAGCCGCCAGCCGCTGCCCGCGGCGGCCTGAGCCACCCTGACCTGAAAGGAATCCACGATGACGCTTTTCGACCCGATCGCCTGCGCCGAGCGCCTGGCGCGCAACCCAGGCGTGTTGATCGAAAAAATCGCCGCCAGCAGCGGCGGCAGCCCGGCCGAGGTGATCGAATGCCTGCCGAAGCTTATGCGGCGACGAGCGCCGGGTTCGGCCCTGGTGGCGGTGCTCGAGGACATCGCTGCCTGGGGCGAAGTGACCACCATCGTCAACAGCGCCGACCTGATCTTCGAAGTCACCGGGCCTTTTCCCCGCGGCCAGGTCGGCCACGGCTTCTACAATCTCGAGTCGCGCACCGGCCTGCACGGCCACCTGCGCCACGAAAACTGCGTCGCGATCTACTTCGTGCGCCGCCCCTTCATGAAGAAGGAAACCGCGAGCCTCCTGTTCGCCAATGCGAGTGGCGGCATCATGTTCAAGGTCTTCCTCGGGCGGGACGAGGCCGGCGAGTTGCGCGCCGACCAGATCGAACGCTTCGAGGCGCTGGCTGCGGCGCTGACGGAGACCGGGGATGAATGAAGCGGCGGGCTGCGAACTCCTGATCTTCGGCGCCACTCGCAACACCGGTCTGCACCTGGCGCGGCAGGCGCGCGAGCGCGGCGCCGCCGTGGCGGCGATGGTGCGCCCCGGCAGCGATTCGGCGCCGCTGAGTGCGCTGGGGGTACGGGTGCTGCTAGGCGACGCCTTTGTCGCCGCCGACTGCGCGGAAGCGGTGGCCGCCACTGCGCCGCGGCGGATCGTGAGCCTGCTGGGCGGCAAGTCGGCCGATGGCCGCCGCATCGATGCGGTGGGCAATGGCAACGTCATCGCCGCGGCAGCGCAGGCGCCAGCGCTGGAGCGATTTCTTCTCGTCACCTCGATGGGCTGCGGCGACCAGCAGGCGCTGCTCTCCGAGACCGCGCGGCGGCTGCTGGGCGAAGCGCTGGCGGCCAAGACCGAAGCCGAATCGGCCCTGCGCGCCTCGGCGCTGCCCTGGACCGTGCTGCGCCCGACCGGGCTCAACCACGAGGCGCCGACCGGCCGCTGGCAGCTGGTGAGCGAGGCGAGAGCGACCGGGGCCTACCTGCCGCGCGCCGATCTGGCGGCGGTGATACTCGAGGTCGTGGCCGATCCGCAGTGGCTGCGGCAGGTGGTTTCGGTGCTGGGGCCGGCGCTGCCGGGCTGAGTCAACTCAGGCCGGGCTCGGCCTGCGGTCGACCGCGGCGATCACGGCGGCGAGCGCGCGGGTGTCGTCGGTCAAGGCGAGATGACCGACCCCGTCGAGCCAGACGACGTCGGCGCCCGGCAGGACGGGGCTCGATCGCGGCACCACCAGGTTGTCGTGCTGGGTGGCGACGCAGGTCACCGGCACCGGGCAGGGCGTGGCGCCAAGGCGCGTGATGAAAGCCGAGTCGCGCCGCATCTGCCTGGCGTTGGCGCCCTGGCCCAGGCGGGCGAAGACGGTGCCGTGGTGGGGGGTGGCCAGCGTGATCAGGCGCTCGACCCGCCTGCCGCCGTGGACCCGAAGGTATTCGCGGGCAGCCAGCCCCCCCATGCTGTGGCCGACCAGGATCACCCGGCGCGCGCCGCTTCCCGCCTGCAGGCGCTCGACCGCAGCCGCGATGATCTCGACGTAACGCTCGATCGGGCCGAAGGCCGGCTCGAGGTTGACCGTCGCCAAGTTGCGCCCTGCCGCCAGCGGCGCCAGCCAGGGCCTCCAGGTGGCGCGGTTGCAGACGTAACCGTGGATCAATAGCAGGGCCGGGCGCTGCGGGTCGAACTGCAGCGCCGGTTCGGCAAAACGCGATCGCCACGGCTGGTCGATCATGAAGACACGGAACTGGCGCCAGGTTTCGCCCCACCACAGACGGACGAAGGCGAGCGGGCCGAGGCGGCCGGGCGGACGCGGATCGATCAGGGCGCCGGTGACAAACTCGATCGCCAGCGGCAGGCCATGCAAGGCAAACACGAACATGGCGGCCAAACCCAGCGCCAGCGGCGCCGGGCTGCCGCGCCCGGCCAGCCACAGCGCCAGCGCCAGGGCGGCGCCGGCCACCAGCAGCGAGGCGATCCGCAGGCCGCGCGCGACCATGGCTTCAGCGCGCTCCCTGGGTTTGCTGGACGGGGTCGATGTCGATGTATTTCCAGAACTCGCGCGAGACCGGGTGGCGGCGGAAGCCGATCACCCAGGGCTGGGCCAGGCTGGTCAGGACGCGATGGACATACGGTCGCACCGGCGCGTAGGCGGCGACGTATTTGTCCATCTGCTCGTAAAGCGCGGCGCGCTCGGGGCCGTCGGGCAGGACCTTGGCCTGGTCGTACAAGGCGTTGTAGGCGGGCAGGTTGAAGCGCGCGTGGTTGCTCTGGCCGGCGTTGGGACCGTAGAGCAGGCTGTAGAAAGTGTCGGCATCGGGAATCGCGGCGGTCCAGCCCGAGGCCCACATCTGTAACTTGCCGGTGCGCGATTCCCGCAGCAGCTCGGGCCACTTGGCTTTCTTGAACTCGATCCGGATGCCGATCTTGTCCATGCTCTTGCGCCACAGTTCGTCGCTCTGCTTGCCGGTCGAGTCCGGCACCGATCCCATCACCAGGACCAGCTTGGAGCCGTCGGGCAGATCGCGGTAGCCGTCGCCGTCGGCGTCTTTGTAGCCGTAGATGTCGAGCAGGGCACGCGCCTTGGCCGGGTTGTATTCGGCGAGCGAGCCCGCGACATCGGGTCGGCCGCCGACGGCATTGGGCGGCACCACCGATTGCGCCGGCACCACCTGGCCGCGGTAGAGGATGCGCATCGCCTCGTCGATATTGAAGCCCAGCGCCAGCGCGCGGCGCAGCGCAACTTTCTCGGGGGTGTAGCCGCCCAGAACCGGGTTCTCCATGCCGAAATAAACGTAGGCGAGGTCGAGCTCCGGCGTGCGGTGCATCTGCAGCTTCTGCTTGGCGAGGTTGGGCGCGAGCTTGCCGTTGGGGATGGCGATGTTGATGTATTCGGGCGGGATGCCCGAAAGCCAGTCGTGTTCGCGGTTGAGGAAGGCGAGCCAGCGCGGCTGGGCTTCCTCGACCACGTTGATCTCGACCCGGTCGATCATGGGCAGGCGCCGCCCCTTGAGCTGGGCGGCGATCTCCTGCGACACCGGGTCGGCGGGGTCGGCTTCGGCCTTGTAATAGTCCTCGCGGTAGTTCGGATTTTTCTCGAGCACCATGCGCGAGGAGCGCTTCCACTGCGCCAGCCGGTAGGCGTTGGTGCCGACCGGGTGTTCCATGATTTTGTCGCCGTAGGCCTCGACCACCTCGCGCGCGACCGCGCAGCTGAGGTTGCAGTAGGTGAGGTAATACAGCATGTTGGGCGTGGGCTCGGCGAGCTTGATCTGCACCGTGTATCGGTCGAGCGCCCGGATGCCTTCGACTTCGCGGTCGTAGTCGAACTTGCCGCTCTTGACCGCTGCCGCTCTCAACTCGCTCATGCCCAGCACGCGCTGGTCGAGCAGGTAGAGGTTGGGGGCCTTGAGCTTGGGGTCCCAGTGTCGCTTGATCGAATAAACGTAGTCGGCCGCGGTGAGTTCGCGTTTCTTGCCCTTGAACGCCGGGTCGTCGGCGAAATAGATGCCGGGCTTGACTTTGAAGGTCCAGGTCCTGCCGTCGGCCGAGACCTGAGGCAGCGCTTCGACGGTGTTGGCCACCACCTTCACCGGCCGCGCCAGGTAGTCGTAAGTGAGCGGCGCATCAAAGATGTGCGCGAGCACGTTGGACGAATACAAGTCGTTGATCTGGACCGGGTCGAAGCCGGTCTCGGCGATGGGGAAGGCGTAGTGCAGGACCTTGGGGGGCGGGGTCTGCGCAGCGGCGGCGAGGGCGATCAGGAAGCAGGCGCCGCTGAATAACAGGTGTTTCAGTCTCATGGGAAGGCCGAAAACGTCGAAGCCGAAAGAATACGGGTTTGTCAGCATTTTCGGGCGCGGATCGGCATAATCGCCGGATGCTTGCCGGGAGTTTTCCCCTGCCGCGGCGCCGACATCACTTTCAAGCACCCTGTGACTGCCTACATCCTCCGCCGACTGTGGCAGATGATTCCCACGCTCGCCGGGGTCATCCTGCTGATCTTTTTCATCTTCAAGTTCTTTGGCGGAGACCCGGCCGAGATCCTGGGGGGCCAGAGCGCGAGCCAGGAGCAGATCGACCTGATCCGCCGCGAACTCGGGCTCGACCAGCCGTGGTGGGTCCAGCTCTGGATCTTCGTGAAGGACATCTTCACCTTCGATTTCGGCAGGAGCTGGATGACCAAGGAGCAGGTCTCGCACATCTTCATGACGCGGCTGCCTGCCACGCTCACCATCAGCCTGCCTATCCTGATCCTGGAAGTGAGCCTGGCGATCCCGATCGCCTTGGTCGTGGCCTATTTCCGCGGCCGCCTGCTCGACCGCACGGTGATGGTGATCTGCGTGCTGGCGATGTCGGTGAGTTTTCTGGTCTACATCATCGTCGGCCAGTATTTCCTTGCCTTCGAGTGGGGCCTCTTTCCGGTGCAGGGCTGGAGCGACTCGTGGTGGAAGAACCTGGTCACCTACGCGCCGCTGCCGGTGCTGCTGGCGGTGCTGGTGAGCCTGGCGCCGCAGACCCGGCTCTACCGCACTTTCTTCCTCGACGAGATCAAACACGACTACGTGCGGACCGCTCGCGCCAAGGGCTTGTCGGAAGGCAGGATCCTCGGCAAACACGTGTTGCGCAACGCGATGATCCCCATCCTCACCAACGTTGCCCTGCTGCTGCCCGGGGTCTTCGTCGGCGGCTTCCTGCTCGAGATCTTCTTTTCGATCCCGGGGCTGGGGCGCGAGATCTACCTCGCGGTCAACCGCAGCGACTACCCCGTGATCCAGGCCTTCACCATTTATCTTGCGGTGCTGACCATGATCGTCAACCTGAGCGCCGACGTGCTCTACAAGCTCGTCGACCCGCGCGTGCAGCTCAAGTGAAGCCCTGGTGACCCCATGAGTACTGTGATCGACAAGGCCATGCTGCTGCCCGTGGCCGACGCTGTGCAGAAGTCCGACGGCGTGTGGGCGGCGGCCTGGAAACGACTCAAGGCCGACCCGGTGGGCATGGCGTGCCTGGCCGTGGTGCTCGCTTTCGTCGCCCTGATCCTGGCCGCGAGCCTGGGGCTGGTGGCGGGAAACTGGGCCAAGGAAGTGGGTGTGCCCTACGCCAACCCGGGCTTTCTCGCCGACCGCGTCAACAACGAAGCCAGCATCGGCGCCGAACTTCAGGTCAAACGGGCGCCGCCGCCCAGCCTCGAGGGCATCGACCCGCTCGAGTCCCGCTACGCCGAGTGGGAGCGCCGTACGGCCGAACTCGCGACCACCGAGGCGCCGCGGGCCCAGACCCTGCCGCTGGGCGGCGACCGCTGGGGCCGCGACGTGATCGCCAAGGGCATCAAGGGTTCGCAGGTCTCGATTGCGGTGGGGCTGGCGGCGGCGATTTTCGCCACCCTGATCGGCACCCTGCTGGGCGCGGTGGCGGGTTATTACGGCGGCCGCGTCAACGATTTCCTGGAGTGGCTCTACAACGTCTTCACTTCGATTCCGGACATCCTGCTGATCCTCTCGCTGGCGGCCGTGCTGCGCACCGGTTGGCTGGGCAAGATCCTCTCCGAGGGGATCTGGATCGTGGTGATCATCCTGGCGATCATCGGCTGGACCGGCATGTACCGCCAGGTGCGCGCCGAGTTCATGAAACACCGCTCGCGCGACTACGTGCGCGCGGCGCAGGCAATCGGCGCCAGCCACGCCCAGCGCATGTTCGTCCACATCCTGCCCAACGTCAGCCATGTGATCCTGGTGCGGCTCTCGCTGCTGGTGGTGGCCTTCATCAAGACCGAGGTGATCCTCTCCTTCCTGGGGCTGGGGGTGCCGGTCGACATGGTGTCCTGGGGCACCATGCTGGCCGAGGCGCAGACCGAACTCGTGATCGGCAAGTGGTGGCAGCTGGCGGTGGCCACGGCCTTCATGGCGGTGTTTCTGACCGCCTTCTCGATGCTGACCGACAGCCTGCGCGACGCGCTCGACCCCAAGCTGAGATAAGGCCATGAGTCCATTGATTTCCATCCAGGACCTGAAGGTCTCGTTCCGTCTGGGCAAGAACCACGTCGCCGAAGCGGTGCGCGGGGTGAGTTTCGACATTCCGGCCAACAGTACGGTCGCCGTGGTCGGCGAATCGGGCTCGGGCAAAAGCGTGACCGCAATGTCTATCCTGCGGCTGCTGCCCGACAACGCCATCGTCGATCCGGCCAGCCGCATCGTCTACGCCGGCGCCGACCTGCTCAAGGAGCCCGATGCTCGCTTGCGGGCGATCCGCGGCCACGACATCACGGCCGTGTTCCAGGAGCCGATGACCTCGCTCAACCCGGTCTACACGGTGGGCGAGCAGATCGCCGAGGTGTTGCGCCTGCACCGCGGCCTGGGAGGACGCGCCGCGCGCGAGCGAACGGTCGAGCTCTTGCACGAGGTCGGCATCCCCAACCCCGGGGCGCGGGTCGGTGCCTATCCGCACGAGATGTCGGGCGGCCAGCAGCAGCGGGTGATGATCGCGATGGCGATCGCCAACGAACCCAAGCTCTTGATCGCCGACGAGCCGACCACCGCGCTCGACGTGACGATCCAGCGCCAGGTGCTGGAGTTGCTCGCCAGGCTCAAGGACAAACACAAGATGAGTGTCTTGTTCATCACCCACGACCTGGGCGTGGTGGGCGAGATCGCCGACCGCGTGGTGGTGATGAGAAACGGCGCGGTCCAGGAGCAGGGCGAGGTCGAGCCCATTTTCGAGGCTCCGGCGCATCCGTATACGCGTGCCTTGCTTGCCTGCCGTCCCAGCGTCGACGAGCGTCCGCGCCGCCTGCCGGTGATCGCCGATTTCATGAACGGCGCGGCTCCGGTGGCGGCCGAACCCCTGGTCCGTCCGCCCAAGGATGGCGCGATCATCGAAGTGCGCGGACTGCACAAGGAGTTCAAATTGAAGACCGGTCTTTTCAAGACCGAGTCGCTGCACGCGGTCAAGGGCGTGAGCTTCGATCTCGCGCGCGGCCGCACGCTGGGCTTGGTGGGAGAGTCGGGTTCGGGCAAGACCACGGTCGGCATGATGCTGATGCGGCTGCTCGAGGCTTCGGGCGGCGAGGTGAACTACGAAGGCATCGACCTGCTCAAGCTGTCGGAAGCGCAGATGATGGCCTACCGGCGCCGGATCCAGGTCATCTTCCAGAACCCCTACGCCAGCCTCAACCCGCGTTTCACGATCGGGCAGATCCTGGCCGAGCCGATGAAGATCCACCGCCTGGGTGCCAACGAGACCGAACGCACCGAACGCGGCCAGGCGCTGCTGGCTCGGGTGGGCTTGCCGAGCGCGGCTTTCTACAAGTATCCGCACGAGTTTTCGGGCGGGCAGCGCCAGCGCATCGCGATCGCACGGGCGCTGGCGGTCGAGCCCGAAGTGCTGATCTGTGACGAGTCGGTCTCGGCGCTCGACGTGAGCGTGCAGGCGACCGTGCTCAACCTCCTGCTCGACCTGCAGGAGGAGCGCGGCCTGGCCTACCTCTTCATCTCGCACGACCTGGCGGTGGTCAAATACATGGCCGACGACATGATCGTCATGCGCGAGGGCGCGGTGGTCGAAGCCGGCGATGCCCAGGCGATCTACGCCGACCCGCAGCACGACTACACCCGCAGGCTGCTGGGCGCGATCCCGCGCGGGCTTGCCAGCCGGGTGAGCCCGCTTCCCGCCGCAGCCTAAAATGGCACCATGAGCAGCACGGCATTGCAGGCGCAGCTGAGCGCCCGGCTGGAGCGGGTGATCGAGCTGCGGCGGAGTCTGGCCGCCGCCCCCGATCTGGCTGCGCGCTGGCTTGCGCTCAAACACTGGCAGTCGGCGCGGCTGGCGCAGACCTATGCCGATTTGCTGGCCTCGAGCCGCTACCACGACGCGGCGCAGTTTTTCCTCGACGAGCTCTACGGCGCCAAGGACTTCGAGCAGCGCGACGTCGAAACCCTGATCGTGGTGCCCAAGCTCGCCAAGATGCTGCCCGAACGGGCGGTCGAGTCGCTGCTGGCGGCGGTCGAACTCGACGAGCTCTCGGAGCGGCTCGATTCGCAGATGGCGCAACGGCTGACGGGCGAGATCACGCCGGCGGCATACGCCGCCGCGTTCCGCGTGGTCGGCTCGCGCCAGCTGCGGCTGGAACAGGTGGCGGCGGTCGAGAAAATCGGCCTCACCCTCGACAAACTCGCCCGCGTTCCGCTGCTGCGCGCCACCTTGCACCTGATGCGGGGCCCGGCGGCGGCGATGGGGCTGGCGCATTTGCACGGCTTCCTCGAAGGCGGCTTCGATGCCTTCGCGGCAATGAAAGGCTCGAAAGACTTTCTAGCCACCATCGCCCGCCGCGAAACGGTCCTGTTCGACCGCATTTACGCCGGCGAGCCCGACTGGCTGCGGCCGGTCGACTGAGCTTTTTCCCTAGAAGCGGCCGCGCAAGACGATGGCGGCGAGCGCCGAGGTGCCCAGGTCGCGCTGGCTGAGCTTGTCGCCGCCGGCGGTCTGGATTTCGAGGCGGCCGTAGGTGAGTGCACCGCCGACCACATCGAGCGCGAGCGCGGGCGTCACCGCGTAGGTCGCGCGGACAAACAGCGGCAGACCCGACTCGATCCCCACCGCGCCGCCGCGGCCGGGGCGGCTCTCGTCAAGGCGGAAGGCGATCGAACGATAGGCGCCACCCACCCCGGCCTCCCAGCGCGGCGTCAGCTGGTAACGCAGCTCGAGCCCGGCCGGTCCGGTGGGACCGGCGGCCAGCGGGTTGGCCAGCGACCAGCCCTGGCCGAGGTTCCAGTCGACCACCAGCAGCGGGAAGGCCACGGTGTCGTCGAAGCGGCGGAACAGGGCCAGACCGAGACCGAGGCGGCGGTCGGCCGCAAAAGCCTTCATGCCGGCGGCGGTGGCGCCCCAGACCAGGGCGTCGCGGCTGGCCGCGCCTTTCTCCCGCATCACATCGACGCTGGGGGTGAGGAGGGCGGCCCAGCCGTCGGCCAGGGCGAGGCTGAGCGGAGCGCCGATGCCGTAACGCTCGACATCGCCCCAGGGGGCGGACGCCGGGCCGTCGAAGCGATAGCGGATGCGTTCTGCGTTGAGCGCCACGCCGGCGCGCAAGGACGGGCCCAGCGCGGTCGACAGGCCGGCGCGCAGATTGGCGCTGTCGGCCTTGAAAGAACCGGCGCTGTCCTCGATGTCGGCCTTGCCCTGGAAAACGGCGCTGGTCGATACGGTGGCGCTCCACCCGCCTTGGGCATGGCTGGCGGGCAGGGCGCAGGCCAGGGCCAGCGCGGTCAGGGTCAAAGCAGGCTTGGACATCGAGAGTTCCGGAGGGAGGGCCCGTTCGGGCGGTTCAGCGGCGTGGCACGACGACGATGCGGGTGCCGGCGATGCGATCGTGCAGCCAGCGGCGCTCGGGGTCGAAGCGGCCAAAAAGGCTCATCACGGCGATGCTGGCGAGGACGACCGCGACCGTGGTCCAAGTGCCGGCCGGCAACAGGGCGAGCCACAGCAGGGCCGGGGCAAACAAGGTCCAGGCGGCGAGGTAGCGCAACAGGGCGCGAGTCGGCGAGGGCGGCTTGCCGGTAGCGGCGACCACCTGCAGGTGCCAGCTTTTCATGGCGAGGGTCTGGCCGGTACGGCTCCAGCAAATCGTGAAATAGCCACCAAAGGCCACCAGCAGGGTGGCCTGCAGGCTCAGGCGCTGGGCCGGGTTAAGCGGGTGGCTCCAGTGCAGCGTGGCGAGCAGGGCATAGCTGACGATGAAGCTGATGGCGGCGAGCAGGATCGCTTCGTAACACAGGGAAGCACCGCGGCGACTCGCGCTCGCAGCCGGCATCGCGGGTGACACGGGCTCAGTTTCCGACGGGAATTGCGGCGTCGACCTTGATTTCTCGGGTCGGCTTGCGCGGCGGCTCGGGCTTGGTGGCCTGCTGCTGGCGGGCCTTGGCCGCCAGTTCCTGCTTGCGCTCCTCGGAGAGCTGCTGATAGGTCTGGACTCGCAGTTCGCGCTGCTCGGCGGGCAGTTCGTAGGTGCGCCGGAAGTTCTCCCGCATCGTGCGGCGCTGCTCGGGCGTGAGCCGGGCGATTTCGGTCATGCGCTCGTGCACGTGTTTCTTGCCTTCGGGGGACAGCTGATCGAAGCGGGCTGCCACTTCTAGCCATTTCTGCTTGCGTACCGCGTCCCATTTTCCCCATTCGCCCGCCAGCGGCGCGAGGGCGTCGCGCTGCGCCGGGGTGAGCGACTTCCAGCTCGGGCCGCCCGGCGACTGGGCGGCCGTGGGCGCGCGAGGGGAGGCCTGGGCGAGGACGTTGCCTGCAAACAGGAGGGTCAGGGCTAGAAAGGCGGCACGCAGCATGCCGCCCTTATACGGGAGAATTCGATTGGGACATGGCGGGCTCGTCCTGGCCGGGAGCCGGAGCCTCCTGGGTCTCCTGCGCGGCGGCGGCGCGCGCCTCGGCCTCGACCGTACGCAGGGGAGCCTTGAGGTAGACGCCAAAACCCTTGTCCGCATAAGCGGAGATCGGAGTCTCGTCGAGCAGGACGGCGAAATCGATGTCGGCCAGTTCCGTCACGCGGCGCTGCGACTGGTACTCGTAAATCCCGAAAAAGCCAACCACCAGCGCCAGCAGCGGCACCACCCAGCTCGCCTGCCACAGCCAGCTGTGCTGGCCGTCGTCCAGGGAGGGGCCGCCAGCCGTCGCCAAGCGGGTCGCGCGCGCCGGCACCGCGAGGGCGGTGCCCCGGTGGCGTGCCAGGGCAATTTTTCGTGCCTGTTCGAGGCGGTAGGTGGTCCGGTAATCGAGGCGTTCGGTCGATTCGTCGAGCGCCTGCCGAATGCGGTAGCCGAATTCTGCTTGTTTCATAACTTGATTCCCCGCGCTTGCAAGGCCCGGGCCAGGGCGTGAGTGGCGCGCGAGCAGTGGGTCTTGACGCTGCCTTCTGAGCAGCCCATGGCAGCAGCGGTTTCCGCCACGTCCATTTCTTCCCAATAACGCAGCAGGAAGGCTTCTCGTTGACGTGCCGGCAAGAGTGTTAGCTCGGCTTCGATCGCGGCGATCACCTGGGCGCGGTCGACCTCCTGTTCGGCACTCTCGGCGCCGTCGCTGGTCGAGAGTGCCTCGATCGCGTCGAGGGGATTGGCGTCTTCGTCGTCGTCAGGGGTGAAGGCCGAAAAAAGCGTGGTCCAGGTCGAACGCACCTTGGACCGGCGAAAATGGTCGTGAATGGCGTTCTGGAGGATGCGAGTGAACAGCAGCGGCAGTTCGGCCAGCGGCCGTTCACCGTAGTTCTCGGTGAGTTTGATCATCGCGTCCTGGACGATGTCCAGGGCAGCGTCGTCGTCACGCACCGTGAAGGCAGCCTGCTTGTAGGCTCTGCGTTCGACTTCAGCTAAAAATCGGGAAAGTTCTTCGCGAGTGGCCATGCGGACGGACGCGGACCCCTGATCTGAGAATGTGAGGGGGGAGGCCCGCCCGTGAAATGCACATTTGCCATCGTAACAGAGCATGGGAAAACCAGTCCCTGCGGCCTTGGCGATTTGTCCAATGTTGTGCGGCGCGGTATCGTGCTTGGGTCTTGCACAACAAGCGTCCCCTTAGCTAGATCCGACCTATCCGGTTGTTCCTCCAAGCTAACGTTGTTTCATCGTCGCACCGGTCGCCACAAGTGACTACGGAACGACATCCGATCAATTTCCCGTGGACTTTGAAAGGATTCGATTGCTATGCAGTCAATCAATGCGGAAATGAAAGCCGCAACCCTTACCGGCGCCGAGATCCTGATCCGGTGCTTGCAGGAAGAAGGTGTCGAACACGTTTTCGGGTATCCCGGCGGCGCGGTTCTGTACATTTACGACGCGATCTTCAAGCAGGACAAGTTCCAGCACATCCTGGTCCGTCATGAGCAGGCTGCCGTCCACGCGGCCGATGCGTATTCCCGTTCGAGCAACAAGGTTGGCGTGGCCCTGGTGACCAGCGGCCCGGGCGTGACCAATGCCGTCACCGGCATCGCGACCGCCTACATGGACTCGATCCCGATGGTGATCATCTCGGGTCAGGTTCCGACTCACGCCATCGGCCAGGACGCCTTCCAGGAGTGCGACACCGTCGGCATCACCCGGCCTTGCGTGAAACACAACTTTCTGGTCAAGGATGTGCGCGACCTTGCCGCGACCGTCAAGAAGGCGTTTTACATCGCGAAAAGCGGCCGTCCGGGGCCGGTGCTGGTCGACATTCCGAAGGACATCACGATTGCCCGCTGCGAGTTCGACTACTCGCGCGAGGTCGAGATGCGTTCGTACAAGCCGGTGCTCAAGGGCCATCAAGGCCAGATCAAGAAGGCACTCCAACTGCTGCTGGCCGCCGAACGGCCGATGATCTACACCGGCGGCGGGGTGGTGTTGTCGGACGCGTCCGAACTGCTCAACCGCCTGGTCAACGAACTGGGCTACCCCTGCACCAACACCTTGATGGGTCTGGGCGGCTTCAAATCGAGCGACCCGAAGTTCGTCGGCATGCTCGGCATGCATGGCACCTACGAAGCCAATATGGCCATGCAGCACTGCGACGTGCTGCTGGCGATAGGGGCGCGCTTTGACGACCGCGTGATCGGCAATCCGAAGCACTTTGCCCAGATTCCGCGCAAGATCATCCACATCGACGTCGACCCTTCGTCGATCTCGAAGCGGGTGAAGGTCGATGTGCCGATCGTCGGCGACGTCAAGGAAGTCCTGACCGAGTTGCTGCACCAGATCGAAGCCACTCCCCAGCGCCCCGACGCCCAGCGGCTGGGACAGTGGTGGAAGCAGATCGGCGAGTGGCGCGCACGCGACTGCATGAAGTACGAGAGCACCGACCAGGTGATCAAGCCGCAGTTCGTGATCGAGACCCTGTGGAAAGTGACCCAGGGCGATGCCTTCATCACCTCGGACGTCGGCCAGCATCAGATGTGGGCGGCGCAGTACTACCGGTTCGACAAGCCGCGGCGCTGGATCAACTCGGGCGGCCTGGGCACGATGGGTGTGGGCCTGCCTTACGCGATGGGCGTGCAGATGGCCAACCCGGGTGCGACGGTGGCCTGCGTCACCGGCGAAGGCTCGATCCAGATGAACATCCAGGAACTGTCGACCTGCAAGCAGTACCGCCTGACGCCCAAGATCCTGGCGCTCAACAACCGCTACCTGGGCATGGTGCGGCAGTGGCAGCAGATCGAATACGGCAGCCGCTATTCGGAGTCCTACATGGACGCTCTGCCCGATTTCGTGCGCCTGGCCGAGGCCTATGGCCATATCGGCATCCGGGTCGACCGGGCGATCGACGTCGAACCAGCGATCCGCGAGGCCTTCGGCAAATACAAGGACAGGCTGGTGTTCCTCGACATCCTGACCGACGCCACCGAAAACGTGTGGCCCATGGTCAAGGCGGGCAAGGGCCTGACCGAAATGCTGCTCGGCTCGGAGGAACTGTGATGCGCCACATCATCTCCGTCCTGCTCGAAAACGAACCGGGGGCCCTCTCGCGGGTGGTCGGGCTTTTCTCCGCCCGGGGCTACAACATCGAATCGCTGACCGTGGCGCCCACGGAAGAGAAGTCGCTGTCGCGCATGACCATCGTCACCCTCGGGTCGGACGACATGGTCGAGCAGATCACCAAACACCTGAACCGCCTGATCGAGGTGGTCAAGGTGGTCGATCTGTCGGAGGGCGACTACTCCGAGCGCGAACTCATGCTGGTCAAGGTGAGGGCGGTGGGCAAGGAGCGCGAGGAAATGAAGCGCATGGCGGACATCTTCCGCGGGCGCGTCATCGACGTCACCGAACGCTCGTACACGATCGAGCTTACCGGCGACGCGACCAAGCTCGACGCCTTCATCCACGCCCTCGACCGCAGCGCCATCCTCGAGACCGTCCGCACGGGCAGCTCGGGCATCGGCCGCGGCGAACGCATCCTGCGCATTTGAAGCAAGCCTTCAACGTCAACGAATTAAACTCAACGGACAGAACATGAAAGTCTTCTACGACAAGGACGCCGACCTCTCCCTCATCAAGGGCAAGCAGGTCGCCATCATCGGTTACGGTTCGCAGGGCCATGCCCACGCCTTGAACCTCAAGGAGTCGGGCTGCCAGATCACCGTCGGTCTGCGCAAGAACGGCGCCTCGTGGGCCAAGGCTGCGGCCGAGGGCCTGAAGGTCGCCGAAGTGGCCGACGCGGTGCGCGGCGCCGACGTGGTCATGATCCTGCTGCCCGACGAAAACATCGGCGCGGTCTACAAGAACGACATCGAGCCCAACATCAAGCAGGGCGCTTCGCTCGCTTTCGCCCACGGCTTCAACGTGCACTACGGCCAGGTGGTTCCGCGCGCCGACCTCGACGTCTGGATGGTCGCCCCCAAGGCGCCGGGCCACACCGTGCGCGGCACCTACAAGCAGGGCGGCGGCGTGCCGCACCTGATCGCCGTCTACCAGGACCAGTCCGGTGCGGCGCGCGACATCGCGCTCAGCTACGCCGCGGCCAACGGCGGCGGCAAGGCCGGCATCATCGAGACCAGCTTCCGCGAAGAGACCGAGACCGACCTTTTCGGCGAGCAGGCCGTGTTGTGCGGCGGCGCGGTGGAACTGGTCAAGGCCGGGTTCGACACGCTGGTCGAAGCCGGTTATGCCCCCGAGATGGCCTACTTCGAGTGCTTGCACGAGTTGAAGCTGATCGTCGACCTGATGTACGAAGGCGGCATCGGCAACATGAACTACTCGATCTCGAACAACGCCGAATACGGTGAATACGTCACCGGTCCGCGCGTGATCGCCGGCGAAGCCCGCGAGGCGATGCGTCAGTGCCTGAAGGACATCCAGACCGGCGAATACGCCAAGAGCTTCATCCTGGAAAACCGTGCCGGCGCGCCGACCTTGATGAGCCGCCGCCGTCTGACGGCGGAACACCCGATCGAGCAAGTGGGCGAGCAACTGCGCGCGATGATGCCCTGGATCAAGGCCAACCGCCTGGTCGACAAGAGCCGCAACTAATGCTCAACTAGTCTTGTGTGCCACCGACGGGCGCTGCGGCGCCCGTCTCTTTTGCAGGAGATCAAAATGCGACAGGTTCTGATGACACTCGTGCTCGGCGTGGCCGCTGCTTCGGTGTGCGCTCAGCCCGCCACGCCGGCCGCACCGCGTGGCGAAGGCACGGTCGTAGTCATGCCCGGTCAGGCCGAGCTGCAGTTGCCCAACGACGAGGCGATTGCCACTTTCTACGCGGAGGTGCAGGAGTCCGATGCGGCGCGCGCGCAGTCGCTGGTGAACCAGCGCGTGAGCCAAGGTACGGCGCTGCTCAAGCGTGCCGACCCAAGCGCCACGCTCGAGAGCGGGGGCTACCAGACCTATCCGGTTTACACCTATCCGAAGGACGCAGCGCCCAAGCTCGTCGCCTGGCGTGTGCGCCAGACCGTGCAGTTGCATACCCGCGAGTTGAACGGCCTGGCACGCACTGTGCAGGCGGCGCAATCGCAGCTGGCCCTGGGCGGGGTCCAGTTCCGCCTGTCGCGCGCGGCTCGCGACAAGGCCGAAGCGCAGCTGATCGAGCGCGCCGTCGCCAACGTCAACGCCCGCGTAGCCGCCGCCGCTGGCGCGCTGTCGGTACCGCCGGCGCGGGTGCGGATCGAGGAGCTGTCGTTTGCGTCCCGCGGTGAACCCGCACCGATGCCGATGCTGGCGATGCGGGCCGCAGCTGCGCCCGCCGCCGACGGCGTGGCCGCTCCCTCATTCGAGCCGGGGCAAGCCACCGAAACCCTGGCCGTGACCGCCAAAGTCCGGTTCCTGCCCTGATCCCTTAGACTTGTGCGTTGTATGGCCCGCCGTCCGATGCGGGCCGGGAGCTGAGTTTGTCGAATTCTTATCCCCATCCGATTCTGGCCCGCGAGGGCTGGCCCTTTATCGGGATTTCGCTCGCCGCCGCGGTGTTGGTCACTGCGTTTGCCGGCTGGGCCTGGGCCTCGCCCCTGTGGCTGATCCTGGTGTTTGTGGTGCAGTTTTTCCGCGATCCGCCGCGCCTTGTGCCGGCTCAGCCCAACGCCGTTCTGTCGCCGGCCGATGGTCGCATCGTCAAGGTCGAGAAGGCCTTCGACCCCTACACCCAGCGCGAGACCTTGCTGATCAGCGTTTTCATGAACGTCTTCAACGTGCACAGCAACCGCTCTCCGGTTGATGGCACGGTGGAACTTGTGAAATACATGCCGGGCAAGTTCATCAACGCCGACCTTGACAAGGCAAGCACCGAAAACGAACGCAACGCCGTGGTCGCCACGCTCAGCGGCGGCGAACGCGTTACTTTCGTCCAGGTGGCGGGCCTGATCGCCCGTCGTATCCTCTGTTACGTCAAGCCGGGCGATGTGCTGGCTCGCGGTGAACGCTACGGCTTCATCCGCTTTGGTTCGCGGGTCGACGTCTACCTGCCGCTGTCGGCCCGACCGAAAGTGGCGGTGGGCGACAAGGTGTCCGCCACCACCACCATCCTGGCCGAACTGCAAGGTTAATCGAATGCGATTTCGTCGCCGCAAACCGCGCGCGCTCACGCCCACAGGCCTGCGCGCAGAAGAGGCCGTAATTTCGCCGCGTCGCCGCGGCATCTATCTGCTGCCCAATCTTTTCACCACCGCGGCCCTGTTCGCCGGTTTCTTCGCCATCGTGCAAGCGATGAACAAGAACTTCGAATGGGCTGCGATCGCCATTTTCGTGGCCATGGTGCTCGATGGCATGGACGGGCGCGTTGCGCGCCTGACCAATACCCAGAGCGCTTTCGGCGAGCAGTACGATTCGCTCTCCGACATGACCTCCTTCGGCGTGGCGCCGGCGCTCGTGATGTACGAGTGGATCCTGCACGACCTTGGTCGCTGGGGCTGGGCCGCTGCTTTTGTCTACTGTGCCGGCGCTGCGCTGCGCCTGGCCCGCTTCAACGCCAACCTGGGCGTGGTCGACAAGCGTTTCTTCCAGGGACTGCCGAGCCCGGCCGCGGCAGCGATGGTGGCGGGTTTTGTCTGGCTCGCGGTCGATAACAAGTTCCCGATCAAGGACGTCTGGATGCCGTGGGTGGCTTTCACCATCACCGTGTATGCCGGCCTGACCATGGTCTCGAATGCCCCCTTCTACAGCGGCAAGAGTTTCCACGTTGCCCGCAGCGTGCCGTTCTGGGTGATGGTTGCCGTGGTCGTGCTGATCTTCCTGGTGGCGAGCGATCCGCCGGTGTGGATCTTCGGTCTTTTCTGCTGTTACGCCATCTCGGGTTATCTGTACCAGGCGTATCGCTGGTTCAAAGGCGAAGCCAATCCGGCCAAGCCGGTGCCCGTCGCGGCCAGCACTACGCCGCCGACCAAGGCGGGTTGAGTTGTTTGCTGGCGTGTTTCAGCCTATAGTCAAAATCATGAAACACGCCAGCACCTCCTCGGCGATTCTCCTCCTAGCAGCCGCACCTCTAGCGGCCCTGCTACTGCGCCCCGCGCGCACCTAAATCCCACCCCCACAATTCGTGTTCGGCCTCGCCCGCGACCTCGGTCCCGGGCAAGACAGCACGAGTGCGTCCATCCGGAGCCTGCCATGAGCAACCGCCTCATCATTTTCGACACCACCTTGCGCGACGGCGAGCAAAGCCCTGGCGCGTCCATGACGCGTGAAGAAAAGCTGCGCATCGCCCGTCAGCTGGAGCGACTGCAGGTGGACGTGATCGAGGCGGGCTTCGCGGCCAGCTCGAACGGCGATTTCGAGGCGGTGCGCGCGATCGCCAATACGATCAAGGATTCGACGATCTGCTCGCTGGCGCGCGCCAACGACCGTGACATCGCGCGCGCTGGCGAAGCGCTCGCGGGCACCGAGCGGCGCCGCATCCATACCTTCATTGCGACGAGCCCGCTGCATATGGAGAAGAAGCTGCGCATGACGCCTGACCAGGTGTTCGAGCAGGCCAAGCTGGCGGTGCGTTTCGCGGGCAAGTTCACTGACGACATCGAGTTTTCGCCCGAAGACGGTTACCGCTCCGAGCCCGACTTCCTGTGCCGAGTGATCGAGGCGGTGATCGCCGAAGGTGCGACCACGATCAACCTGCCCGATACCGTCGGTTACGCGGTGCCCGAACTCTATGGAGAGTTCATCCGCAATCTGCGCGAGCGGATTCCGAACTCCGACAAGGCGGTCTGGTCGGTGCATTGCCACAACGACCTCGGCATGGCAGTCGCCAACTCACTTGCCGGCGTGCATATCGGCGGCGCGCGCCAGGTCGAATGCACGATCAACGGCCTGGGCGAGCGCGCGGGCAACTGCTCGCTCGAGGAAGTGGTGATGGCGGTCAAGACTCGCCGCGACTTCTTCAAGCTCGAGGTCGGCATCGCCACCGAGCAGATCGTGCCCGCGTCCAAGCTGGTCTCGGGTATTACCGGCTTCCCGGTCCAGCCGAACAAGGCGGTGGTGGGCGCCAATGCCTTCGCCCACGCTTCGGGCATCCACCAGGACGGCGTCTTGAAGGCGCGCGACACCTACGAGATCATGCGCGCCGAGGATGTGGGCTGGAGCGCCAACAAGATCGTGCTGGGCAAGCTCTCGGGCCGCAACGCCTTCAAGCAGCGGGTGCTGGAGTTGGCGATTCCGGTCGAAAGCGAGACCGAACTCAACGCGGCTTTTGCGCGCTTCAAGGATCTGGCCGACCGCAAGTCCGAGATCTTCGACGAGGACATCCAGGCCTTGTTTTCGGACGAGACGGTCACGTCGCAGGACGAGCATTTCAAGCTGGTGTCGCTGGCCCAGCACTCCGAGACCGGTGAGCGGCCGCAGGCCAGCCTCGTGATGAAGCTTGGCGCTCAGGAAGTGGCGAGCACCGCCGAAGGCAACGGTCCCGTCGACGCCACCTTCAAGGCGATCGAAGCCAGCGTGGCGAGCGGCTCCGAACTGTTGCTGTTCTCGGTCAACGCCATCACCACCGGCACCGAGAGCCAGGGCGAGGTGACGGTTCGTCTCTCTCGCGCCGGTCGCATCGTCAACGGTGTGGGCGCGGACCCTGACATCATCGCGGCGAGCGCCAAGGCCTATCTCAACGCCTTGAACAAGCTCTACACGACGGCCGAACGGCTCAACCCGCAGACGGCCGAGACGCCCTGAGAACGTATAGCTTCCATGAAGGCCGGGCTCGCCCGGCCTTTTTCGTACCTTTATAGAATCGGGCGCTTCGAAGTGAGGAAGTTATCGATGAAGTTGAAGTTCTTGTTTGCCTGGATCGGACTGAGCGTGTGCGGAGCGGCCGTGGCTGCCGAGCCGATCCGTCTTGGCATGGTCGAAGCCATGTCCGGTCCGATGGCCAATGCCGGCGAGGCGGTGGCGCGCAACCTGCAGTTTGCGGTCGAACGCGTCAACGCCCGCGGCGGCGTTTCCCTGCCGGGCGGTGCGCGGCCGCTCAAACTCGAGATCCTGGACTCCAAGGGCCAAGTCAGCGACGCGCTGACGGTTCTGCGCCGGGTGACCGACGAAAAGATGCCCTTCGTGCTGCAGGGCAACTCGTCGGCGGTTGCGGCCGCCCTGATCGACGCGGTCAACAAGCACAACGAGCGTTCACCCGCCGCCAAGCTCGTTTTCCTGAATTATTCGGCGGTCGACCCCAGCTTGACCAACGAGCGCTGCAGCCCCTGGCACTTCCGCTTCGACGCTCACTCCGACATGCGCATGGCGGCCCTGGCCGAAGTGATCGCGGCCGACCGCAGTGTCTCCAAGGTCTACCTGATCAACCAGGACTACAGCTTCGGTCGGGACGTGGCCCGCAGCGCCCGCAGCATGCTGGCGACGCGCCGACCGGACGTGGCCGTGGTCGGCGACGAACTGCACCCGATCGGTCGGGTGCGGGACTTTTCTCCCTACATCGCCAAGATCAAGGCCAGCGGGGCGAATGCGGTGATCACCGGCAACTGGGGCAACGACTTGTCGCTGCTGGTGAGGGCGGCGCGCGAGCAGGGGCTCGATACGGCCTTCTACACTTTCTATGGCAATGGGCTGGGCTCGACCATCGCCATCGGGGACGCCGGCGTGGGGCGCGTGCGTTCGGTGGCCGAGTGGCACGTGAACGCGGGCGGCGGCATGGACAAGGTCTATGCCGATTTCCGTGCCCGCTACCCCAAGCCTGCCGACGACTACTTCCAGGCGCGCATGGTGGTCATGATCGAAATGCTGGCGCGGGCCATCGAGGCGGCCGGAACAACCGAACCCGCTGCGGTGGCGGCAAAGCTGGGCGGCATGCGCTACACGGCAAATCAGGGAAATCCCCTGGGCGAAGTCTGGATGCGGCCACAGGACCACCAGTTGCAGGGCCCGCTGGTGGTGGCGGTACAGGAGCGCAAGGGTTCGCCCGGGGCCGCGCGCGACGTTGAAGGCAGCGGTTTTGGGTTCAGGACCGAGCAGGCCTTCGAGCCGGGAAGGCTCACCCAGCCCACGACCTGCCGACTGCGCTGAACGCAGGGGCAAGCCCGGTAACGGCGGCGCCATCGGCTCGGGTATACTTGGGCGCTTTTCCACGGCACGGCCTTCCTTCCGTGACCGCTCGTAACGCAACAGCACTAGAAAGGGAAATCATGTCGGTTGCTGATATCAACAAGACGGAAATCGTCGCCAAGTTCCAACGCGCTGCCGGTGACACCGGTTCGCCCGAAGTTCAAGTGGCCCTGCTGACCGCTCGCATCAACGAGTTGACCGGCCACTTCAAAGAGCACGTCAAAGATCACCACTCGCGTCGCGGCCTGCTGAAGATGGTCAGCCGTCGTCGCAAGCTGCTCGACTACCTCAAGGGTCAGAATCCTGGCGCCTACAAGGCCCTGATCGAGACCTTGGGTCTGCGCAAGTAATTCGTGCTCCGATGAGATCCGCAACCGGCCTGCGTGGTTCATCCCCGCGGGCCGGTTGCATTTTGACCAGCACACATTGCGCGCTGCGATATGGACGTAAGGCACTTCCGTGCCGAGTCGTCGATACCGCAGCGTGCCTCAGGGTCGGCTCCGACCCCCATTAAAAGGAATCGCTCAATGTCGATGTTTAACAAAGTCACCAAGACCTTCCAGTACGGTGCCCATACCGTCACTCTCGAAACCGGTGAAATCGCCCGCCAGGCCGGCGGCGCCGTCGTGTGCTCGATCGACGACACCGTGGTGCTCGCCACCGTGGTTGCCCGCACCGAAGCCAAGCCCGGCCAGGACTTCTTCCCGCTGACGGTCGATTACGTCGAGAAGACTTACGCCGCGGGCAAGATCCCCGGCGGCTTCTTCAAGCGCGAAGGTCGTCCTTCGGAAAAAGAAACGCTGACCAGCCGCTTGATCGACCGCCCGATCCGCCCGCTTTTCCCGGACGGCTTCTACAACGAAGTGCAAGTCATCATCCACGTGTTGTCGGTCAATCCCGAGATCGACCCCGACATCGCCGCCCTGATCGGCGCCTCGGCCGCCCTGTCGGTCTCGGGCATCCCGTTCAAGGGCCCGATCGGTGCCGCCCGCGTCGCCTACATCGACGGCCAATACGTTCTCAACCCCACCGCCAGCCAGCTGAAGACCAGCCAGCTCGACCTGGTTGTTGCCGGCACCGAACGTGCCGTGTTGATGGTGGAATCGGAGGCCGACCAGCTGTCCGAAGAAGTGATGCTGGGTTCGGTGGTCTTCGGCCACGAGCAGATGCAGGTTGCGATCAACGCGATCCACGATCTGGTGCGCGAAGCCGGCAAGCCGGCCTGGGACTGGAAGCCTGCGGCCAAGAACGAGGCCCTGATCGCGAAGATCATCGGTCTGGTCGGCAGCGAACTGCGCGCCGCCTACAACATCCGTTCGAAGCAGGCCCGCACCCAGAAGCTGCGCGAGATCTACGCGATGGTCTCGACCAAGCTGGCTGAAGAGGCCGCCGTCAGCGGCGAGAAGGTCGATAGCAACGAAGTCAACAACATCCTGTTCGACCTCGAAGCCAAGATCGTCCGCAGCCAGATCCTCGACGGCGAGCCGCGTATCGACGGTCGCGACACCCGCACCGTGCGTCCGATCGAAATCCGCCAGGGCGTGTTGCCGCGTACCCACGGTTCTTCGCTTTTCACCCGCGGCGAGACCCAGGCGCTGGTCACCGCCACCCTCGGCACCAAGCAGGACGAGCAGATCATCGATGCACTCATGGGCGAGTACCGCGACCGCTTCATGATGCACTACAACATGCCCCCCTTCGCGACCGGCGAAACCGGCCGTGTCGGCAGCCCGAAGCGCCGCGAAATCGGCCACGGCCGTCTTGCCAAGCGGGCGCTGCTTGCGGTTCTGCCTAGCCCCGAGGACTTCCAGTATTCGATGCGCGTGGTTTCCGAAATCACCGAGTCGAACGGATCTTCGTCGATGGCTTCGGTGTGCGGCGGCTGTCTCGCTCTGATCGACGCTGGCGTGCCGCTCAAGGCGCATGTCGCCGGCGTGGCGATGGGCCTGATCAAGGAAGGCAACAAGTTTGCGGTGCTGACCGACATCCTGGGCGACGAGGATCACCTCGGCGACATGGACTTCAAGGTGGCGGGTACGGCCGCTGGCGTGACCGCGCTGCAGATGGACATCAAGATCGAAGGCATCAACAAGGAAATCATGCAGGTCGCCCTAGCCCAGGCCAAGGAAGGCCGCCTGCACATCCTCGGCAAGATGCAGGAGCAGGCCGGCGCTGCGCGCGGCGAACTCTCGGCCTTCGCGCCGCGCATGATCAAGATGAAGATCAACCCCGAGAAGATCCGCGACGTGATCGGCAAGGGCGGCTCGGTGATCCGTGCTCTGACCGAAGAGACCGGCACCCAGATCGACATCGAGGACGATGGCACCATCATCATCGCCTCGGTGGACATGGAAAAGGGCCGCGAAGCCCAGCGCCGCATCGCCGAAATCACGGCCGAAGTTGAAGTCGGCAAGGTCTACGACGGTACCGTTCTGCGTCTGCTCGACTTCGGCGCGATCGTCCAGATCCTGCCGGGCAAGGACGGTCTGCTGCACATCTCGCAGATCGCCAACGAGCGAGTCAACGCGGTGGCCGACTACCTCAAGGAAGGTCAGGCCGTGCGCGTCAAGGTGCTCGAGGCCGACGAGAAGGGCCGCGTGCGCCTGTCGATGAAGGCCGTGGGCGCGGAAGACGGCGCCGCCCAGCAGTAAATCGACATCGGGTTCGAATGAACAAGGCGCCCCCTCGGGCGCCTTGTTCACATGAACGCAGCATGCGGAGGGCGGTTCACGTATGAAAGCAATCGAAATCACCACGTTTGGGACGCCCGACGTCCTTCGTCTGGGTACTCGTCCAGTTCCGGTATGCGGCGCGGGTGAAGTGCTGATTCAAGTCGAGGCGAGCGGGGTGAACCGCCCCGACCTCTCCCAGCGCAAGGGGCAATACGCGCCTCCTCCCGGCGCCAGCGATGTGCCCGGCCTTGAAGTGGCGGGGCGCATCGTCGGCGGCGACCTGGCTGGCAGCGGCTGGAAGTTGGGGGATGCGGTCTGTGCGCTAGTGACCGGCGGCGGCTATGCGGAGTTCTGCGCGGCGCCGGCGGCTCAGTGTCTGCCGGTACCGCGGGGCTTGAGCTTCCTTGAGGCGGCCAGCCTGCCCGAGACTTTCTTCACGGTCTGGAACAACGTCTTCGATCGTGCCCGGCTGGCGCCCGGAGAAACCTTGCTGGTGCAGGGGGGGGCGAGCGGGATTGGAGTGGCCGCGATCCAGATTGCAAGCGCGCTTGGCAATCCGGTGTTTGCGACTGCCGGGACCGACGAGAAGTGCGGCGCGTGCCTTGGACTGGGCGCAGCCGCGGCGATCAACTACCGCAGCCAGGACTTTGTCGAAGTGGTGCGAGAGCTCACGCGCGGCAAGGGCGTGGATGTCATCCTCGATATGGTCGCCGGCGACTATGTCGCGCGCGAGGTCGAGTCCCTGGCCGAGGACGGCCGCCTGGTGATCATTGCCGTGCTGGGTGGCGTGAGTGCCCGGTTCGACGCGAGTCTGGTGCTGCGGCGCCGGCTCACGATCACTGGGTCCACGCTGAGGGCGCGGCCGGTCGCTTTCAAGGCGCGGATTGCCGCCGGTTTGCGAGAGCGGGTCTGGCCTTTGCTGGAAGCCGGTCGCATCAAACCGGTGATCCATCGCGTCTTTCCCTTGAGCCAAGCGGCCGCGGCGCATCAAGAGCTGGAGGCCGGCGCCCATGTGGGCAAGGTGATGCTGAAAGTCGGATCCGAGGCCGAGGCATGTCCTGCGTGATACCCGGGTTTGTGGGGCTTGGAAGCAACCCGCTACAATCAAAAACTTTTGAGTGAGACCATGACTTCGCGACGCAAGCTTGTTGCCGCCAACTGGAAGATGAACGGTTCGGTCGCCGCTAATTCGGCGTGGCTGGAGGGTTTTCGCGCCGGCGTGGGGCAGCCTGCATGCGATATCGTGGTCTGCGCGCCTTACCCTTATTTGCTGCAGGTCGCCGCCGGACTGGGGGCGCGAGCGGCCGAGTGCGGCGCGCAGGATCTTTCAGAACACAAGGACGGCGCCTTCACGGGCGAGGTCGCGGCCGAGATGCTGGTCGATGTTGGGGCGCGCTGGGTGATTGTGGGGCACTCCGAGCGCCGCCAGCTGCACGGCGAGTCGAATCAGACCGTGGCCAGTAAAGTGGCTCGCGCGCTTGAGGCCGGGTTGCGCCCGATCGTGTGTGTGGGTGAGTCGCTGGCCGAGCGCGAGCAGGGCCGCACCTTCGAGGTCGTCTCGACGCAGCTGCGCGACGTGCTCGACCGTGTAGGCGCGCCGGCCTTGGCGGTGGGCGCGGTGGCGTACGAGCCGGTGTGGGCGATTGGCACCGGGCGCACCGCGTCGCCAGAACAGGCGCAGGAAGTGCATGCGGCGCTGCGAGCCCAAGTGGCCGAGCGCGATGCTCGAATCGCAGCCGAGCTGCGTTTGCTTTATGGCGGCAGTGTCAAAGCTGGCAATGCCGCGGAACTCTTTGCCCAGCCGGATATCGACGGCGGGCTTATCGGTGGTGCCTCGCTGCAAGCGGGCGACTTTCTTTCCATCTGCGCGGCTGCGCGCAACTGATTTCAAGGCAGAGACACAACATGCACTGGCTGACTACGCTCATGATCGTGATCCAGGTGCTGTCCTCCGTGGCGGTGATCATTCTCGTGCTGCTCCAGCACGGAAAGGGCGCTGACATGGGGGCGGCATTCGGCGGCGGCGCCTCGGGGTCGCTGTTCGGCGCGACGGGATCGGCGAACTTTCTTTCGCGGGCGACCGCGGTGGCCGCGACCCTCTTTTTTGTGGCGACCATCGGCCTGACGGTCAGCACGTCGCGTGCGCCGGCCACTCAAGCGCCCCAAGGTGGTGTTTTGGGTACCGTTCAGCAGGGGGCTCCGCAGGGTTCGGTCCCGACTAACCCTAATCAGTCGCCTAGTGCGCCCAAATCGAACGAAATTCCGAAGTAGAATTCGTCCTCTGCAGCGAGCCAATCCTCTTCTCGCTGCAGCGCAAGATTCTCCAGGAATATTCTGGTAGAATCCCTAGCTTAAGTGCCGTCGTGGTGAAATTGGTAGACACACCATCTTGAGGGGGTGGCGGGGAAACCTGTGCGAGTTCGAATCTCGCCGACGGCACCACCAATAAGCTAGGGACGCCCAGGCGGGCGCCTCTCCGATAGTCGATCCGAAAGAAACTTTTGGGTCGCAGTATTGCGAGGAAATTGCGGTGACCCAGGGTATGAATCTTGAATCGTATTTGCCGATTCTTCTGTTTGTCCTGGTTGGCATCGCGATCGGCATAGCTCCCATTCTTGTCGGTCTTCTCCTCGGGCCACGTCGCCCCGATCCCGCAAAACTTTCCCCTTACGAGTGTGGCTTCGAAGCCTTCGAAGACGCGCGGATGAAGTTCGACGTCCGCTACTACCTCGTCGCCATCCTCTTCATTCTTTTCGATCTCGAGATCGCCTTTCTCTTTCCCTGGGCTGCCGTGCTCGGAGACCTTGGCGTCTGGAGCATTGGTTTCTGGTCCATGATGGTCTTCCTCGGCATCCTCACAGTGGGGTTCGTGTACGAGTGGAAGAAGGGCGCACTCAACTGGGAATGATGGGGAAGTCGGGATGGCAATCGATGGAGTGTTGAACGAGGGCTTCGTTACGACCAGCGTCGACAAGCTGATCAACTGGTCTAAGACCGGTTCGATATGGCCCGTGACTTTCGGTCTGGCGTGTTGTGCGGTCGAGATGATGCATGCGGGCGCTTCCCGCTACGACCTCGATCGCTTCGGAATCATGTTCCGCCCCAGCCCGCGGCAGGCCGATCTGATGATCGTGGCCGGCACCTTGTGCAACAAGATGGCGCCGGCGCTGCGCAAGGTCTACGACCAGATGGCCGAACCGCGCTGGGTCTTGTCGATGGGCTCCTGCGCCAACGGCGGCGGCTACTACCACTACTCCTATTCCGTCGTTCGAGGCTGCGATCGCATCGTACCGGTCGACGTCTACGTGCCCGGTTGTCCGCCTACGGCCGAGGCTCTTATCTACGGTCTGATCCAGTTGCAGGCCAAGATTCAACGCACCAACACCATCGCCCGCTAGCTGGCGGCGGACGAGAGCCATCATGACCCGACTCGAAACCCTCGTCGAGAACCTAAAATTCGGGCTCGGCAGCCGTATCTCGGCGCTCGACGTCGCCTTGGGCGAAGTCACCGTGGTTGTCAGCGCGGCCGACTATCTCGAATCCATGAGCTTGCTGCGCGACGCGCCCGACTTGCGTTTCGAGCAACTGATTGACTTGTGCGGGGTCGACTACTCGACCTTCGGCGATGGCGAGCGTAGCGGCCCGCGCTACGCCGTGGTCACGCACCTGCTGTCACTGACGCACAACTGGCGGGTGCGGGTGCGGGTGTTCTGCCCGGACGACGAACTGCCGCTGGTGGCCTCGCTCGTGAAGGTCTGGCCGGCGGTGGGCTGGTTCGAGCGGGAAGCTTTCGACCTTTTCGGCATCGTCTTCGAAGGCCACCCCGATCTGCGGCGCATCCTCACTGACTACGGCTTTGTCGGCCATCCGTTCCGCAAGGACTTCCCAGTCTCGGGCTACGTCGAGATGCGCTACGACCCGGCGCAGAAGCGCGTGATCTACCAGCCGGTGTCGATCGAGCCGCGAGAGAACACGCCGCGCGTCATCCGCGAAGACGGCTACGCCGGGAACTGACATGGCTGAGATCAAGAACTACACCCTCAACTTCGGTCCCCAGCACCCGGCGGCGCACGGCGTGCTGCGTCTGGTGCTCGAGCTCGACGGCGAAGTGATAGAGCGCGCCGATCCGCACATCGGCCTGCTGCATCGAGCCACGGAGAAGCTCGCCGAGACCCGCACCTACCTGCAGTCGGTGCCTTACATGGACCGCCTCGACTACGTGTCGATGATGGCCAACGAACACGCCTACGTAATGGCGATCGAGAAGCTGCTCGGCCTCGAGGTCCCTGTTCGCGCGCAATACATCCGGGTGATGTTCGACGAAATCACCCGCATCCTGAACCACCTGCTGTGGATCGGCGCGCACGGCCTTGATGTCGGCGCGATGGCGGTGCTGCTCTACGCGTTCCGCGAGCGCGAGGACCTGTTCGACGGCTCCGAGGCGGTCTCGGGTGCACGTATGCACGCGGCCTACTACCGCCCGGGCGGGGTCTACCGCGATCTGCCCGATCAGATGCCCAAGCACAAGCCCTCGAAGTACCGCAACGCGCGCGAGACGGCTCGCTTGAACGAAGAGCGCGAGGGCTCGGTGCTCGACTTCATTGAGGCCTTTGCCAAGAAGTTCCCCGGCCATGTCGACGAATACGAGACCCTGCTCACCGACAACCGGATCTGGAAGCAGCGTCTGGTCGGCATCGGCGTGGTCAGCCCCGAGCAGGCTCAGGCCTGGGGCTTCACCGGTCCGATGCTGCGCGGCTCCGGTATCGCGTGGGACCTGCGCAAGAAGCAGCCCTACGAGGTCTACGATCGCATGGATTTTGACGTTCCGGTGGGCGTCAACGGCGATTGTTACGACCGCTATCTGGTCCGTGTGGCCGAGATGCGCCAGTCCAACCGCATCATCGAGCAGTGCGTGGCCTGGCTGCGCGCCAATCCCGGCCCGGTGATCAGCGACAACCACAAGGTTGCTCCGCCCTCGCGGGTGGAGATGAAGTCCAACATGGAAGAGCTGATCCATCACTTCAAGCTCTTCACCGAAGGGTTTTACGTGCCCCCGGGCGAAGCCTATTCGGCCGTCGAGCACCCCAAAGGCGAGTTCGGCATCTACTTGGTGTCCGACGGCGCCAACAAGCCCTACCGGCTCAAGATCCGCGCACCGGGATTCGTGCATCTGCAAGGCCTCGACATGATGGCGCGCGGGCACATGATCGCCGACGCGGTGACCATCATCGGGACGCAGGACATCGTGTTCGGCGAAATCGACAGGTAAGACATGAACGCGGTGCCTGAAAACAAGTTGCTGCTCTCGGCCGAGACCTACGCCTTGATCGACCGTGAGCTCGCCAAGTTCCCTGCCGAGCAGAAGCAGTCGGCCGTGATTCCGGCTCTCGCGCACGCGCAGCGCCAGCTCGGCTGGCTCTCGCCCGAGGTGATGCGGGAGATCGCGGCCTACCTCGGCATGGCGCCGATCGCGGTGTTCGAGGTCGCAAGCTTCTACAACATGTACGACCTGGCTCAGCCGGGACGCTTCAAGATCGTGATCTGCACCAACCTGCCGTGCGCGCTGTCGGGCGCCAACGGCGCGGCGGCGTATCTGAAAGAAAAGCTCGGCATCGATTTCGGCGAAACCACGGCCGACGGCTGCTTCACCCTCAAGGAGGGCGAATGCATGGGGGCCTGCGGCGACGCACCGGTGATGATCGTCAACAACGAGCGCATGGAAAGTTTCATGAGCCGCGACAAGATCGACGCCCTGATCGCCGAACTCAAGGGGCAGGCATGAGCCAAGCGAGTTGCTTCCACGGCCGCCACATCAAGCCGGTAATCCTGGCCGGCCTCGACGGCACGAACTGGCGCCTGAAGGACTACGAAGCCCGTGGCGGTTATTCGGCCTTGAGGAAGATCCTCGCCGAAGGCATCACCCCCGACGCCGTGATCGCCGAGATGAAGAAGTCGGCCCTGCGCGGCCGCGGCGGCGCGGGCTTCCCGACCGGGCTCAAGTGGAGCTTCATGCCGCGTCAGTTCCCGGGACAGAAGTACCTGGTGTGCAACACCGACGAAGGCGAGCCGGGGACCTTCAAGGACCGCGACATCATCCGCTACAACCCGCACATCGTGATCGAAGGCATGGCGATCGCCGCCTACGCGATGGGCATCACCGTCGGCTACAACTACATCCACGGCGAGATCTGGGCCGACTACCAGCGCTTTGAAGAGGCGATCGAAGAAGCGCGCGCCGCCGGTCTTCTGGGCGAGCACATCCTCGGTTCCGAGTTCAGCTTCCAGCTCCACGCCAGCCACGGTTACGGCGCCTACATCTGCGGCGAAGAGACCGCGCTGCTCGAGTCGCTCGAAGGCAAAAAGGGGCAGCCGCGCTTCAAGCCGCCGTTCCCGGCGAGCTTCGGCCTCTACGGCAAGCCGACCACGATCAACAACACCGAGACTTTCGCCGCGGTGCCCTTCATCATCAACCAGGGCGGCGAAGCCTTCCTGGAGCTGGGCAAGCCCAACAACGGCGGCACCAAGATCTTTTCAGTCTCGGGCGATATCGAACGCCCCGGCAACTACGAGATCCCGCTCGGGACCCCGTTTGCCACCTTGCTCGAGCTCGCCGGCGGCATGCGCGGGGGCAAGAAGATCAAGGCCGTGATCCCGGGCGGATCGTCGATGCCGGTGTTGACGGGCGAACAGATGATGGCCTGCGACATGGACTACGACTCAATCAGCAAGGCCGGCTCGATGCTGGGCTCGGGCGCGGTGATCGTGATGGACGAGACCCGCTGCATGGTGCGCTGCCTCGAGCGCCTCGCCTACTTCTACTACGAAGAGTCGTGCGGCCAGTGCACGCCGTGCCGCGAAGGAACGGGCTGGCTCTGGCGCGTGATCCACCGCATCGAACACGGTCAGGGCCGTCCGGAAGACCTGGATCTGCTCAACTCGATCGCCGACAACATCCAGGGTCGCACCATCTGCGCCCTGGGGGATGCCGCGGCGATGCCGGTGCGTTCCTTCGTCAAGCAGTTCCGCGACGAATTTGCCTACCACGTCGAACACAAGCGCTGCCTTGTGCCCGACTACGTGTGACAGCCATGGTCGAAATTGAAATCGATGGCAAGAAGCTGGAAGTCGCCCCCGGCAGCATGGTGATCCAGGCCGCTGCCCAGGCCGATGTCTACATTCCGCACTTCTGCTACCACAAGAAACTGTCGATCGCGGCGAGCTGCCGCATGTGCCTGGTCGAGGTCGAGAAGGCGCCCAAGCCGCTGCCGGCCTGCGCCACGCCCGTCACTCCGGGCATGGTGGTCCACACCCACAGCGACAAGGCGAAAGCCGCGCAGAAGTCGGTGATGGAGTTCCTCCTGATCAACCATCCGCTCGACTGCCCGATCTGTGACCAGGGCGGCGAGTGCCAGCTGCAGGATCTGGCGATGGGTTACGGCGGCAGCGCGAGCCGCTACGACGAACCCAAGCGGGTGGTGTTCCACAAGAGCATCGGCCCGCTGGTGTCGGCCGAGGAAATGAGCCGCTGCATCCACTGCACCCGCTGCGTACGCTTCGGCCAGGAGGTAGCCGGCGTGATGGAGCTGGGCATGGCCGGCCGCGGCGAGCATTCGGAGATCCTGTCTTTCGTCGGCCACTCGGTCGACTCCGAGCTCTCGGGCAACATGATCGACCTGTGCCCGGTCGGCGCGCTCACCTCCAAGCCCTTCCGCTACGAAGCCCGCACCTGGGAGCTGGCGCGCCGCAAGTCGGTCAGCCCGCACGATTCGCTCGGCTCCAACCTGATCGTCCAGAGCAAGGCCGGGCGCGTGCTGCGCGTGGTTCCGCTCGAAAACGAAGAGCTCAACGAGTGCTGGATCTCGGACCGCGACCGCTTTGCCTACGAGGGCCTCAACGCCGGCGACCGCATCACCCGCCCGATGCTCAAGCACGACGGCCAGTGGCACGAAGTCGACTGGGCCACCGCGCTCGACTACGTCGCCCGCACTCTCGGCGACATCAAGTCCCAGCACGGCGCCGAGGCGATCGCCGCCGCCGCCGGCCCGCTGGCGACGGTCGAAGAGCTGTATCTGCTGGGCGAACTCGTGCGCGGCCTGGGCTCGGACAACATCGACTTCCGCCTGCGCCAGGCCGATTTCTCGGCCGACGGCCAGCGCCAAGGCGCGCCCTGGCTGGGAATGAAGGTGGCCGAGCTGAACTCGCTCGACCGTCTGTTGCTGGTGGGCTCCTTCCTGCGCAAGGACCAGCCGCTGATGGCCTCGCGGATCCGGCAGGCGGTCAAACACGGCGCCCAGGTCAGCCTGATCCACGCGGTCGACGACGACCTGCTGATGCCGATCCAGGCGCGGGTCATCGTCGCTCCCGACGCCTGGGTCCAGACCCTGGCCGAAGTGGCGAGCGCCGTGGCTCAAGCCAAGGGAGTTTCCGCCCCGGTGGCGGGTCTGGTCGCGGGCGAGCCTGCCCGCCGCATCGCCGAGAGTCTCTTGTCCGGCCGCCAGGGCGCAATCCTGCTCGGCAACGCCGCGGTCCAGCATGAGCAGGCGGCGCAGATCGCGGCCTGGTCGCAGTGGATCGCGGCTGCCACCGACGCCAAGTTCGGCGTCCTGGGCGAGTCGGCGGCCAGCGTCGGCGGTTATCTCGCCGGTGCCTTGCCGCAGGCGGGCGGGCTCAACGCCCGCACCATGTTCGAGTCGCCGCGCCGGGCTTACCTGCTGTGGAACCTCGAACCCGAATACGACTGCGCCAACCCGGCGCAGGCCATGGCCGCTCTGGGGCAGGCCGCGAGCGTGATCGCCTTCGGCTCCTTCGCCAATGGCGCGCTTGAGTACGCGGACGCGATCCTGCCGATCGCGCCGTTCACCGAAACCGCTGGGACCTTCGTCAACACCGAAGGCAGGGCGCAGGCTTTTGCCGGCACCGTCGCGCCGCTGGGCGAAACCCGCCCGGGCTGGAAGGTGTTGCGGGTCCTGGGCAATCTGCTGGGGGTCGAGGGTTTCGACTACGAAACCGTCGAGGCCGTGCGCGCGGCGGCTCTGCCCGCCGAGATCGAACCCCGCCTCTCGAACGCGACCAGACTCGCGCCGGCCCTGGTGGAACCGGCCGGCGGCGCTCAGCGCATCGCCGACGTACCGGTCTATTTCACCGACGCCATCGTTCGGCGCGCGAGTTCGCTGCAGCAGACCCGCGATGCGCGGCCGCCCAAGGCGCTGGCGAACGCCAGGACGTTGGCCTCGTTCGGCCTGGCCGCCGGCGACAAGGCGCTGGTCACGCAAGGCGAGGGCAGGGCGCTGCTCGAATGCGCCCTCGATCAAGCCCTGCCGGACGGCGTCGTGCGGATTGCCGCCGGCCACGCCAGCACCGCCACGCTCGGTGCCATGACCGGCCTTATCCAGCTGGAGCGTGCCTGATGGACACGATGACCACCGTCGCGTGGACGATGGCGATGATCGTCGCCATCGTCCTGCCCCTGCTCCTCGGGGTGGCCTACCTCACCTTGTGGGAACGCAAGATGATCGGTTGGATGCACATCCGCCTCGGGCCGAACCGGGTCGGTCCGGCCGGCCTGCTGCAGCCGATCGCCGATGCCGTCAAGCTGATCTTCAAAGAAGTCATCACGCCGAGCCAGGCCGACAAGGCTTTGTATTTCATCGGCCCGGTGCTGGTGATGATGCCGGCGCTCGCCGCCTGGGCGGTGGTGCCGCTGTCGCCCGGGGTGGTGCTGTCGGACATCAACGCCGGCCTGCTCTACGTGATGGCGATCACCTCGGTCGGCGTCTACGGCGTGATCGTCGCGGGCTGGGCTTCGAACTCGAAATACGCCTTCCTCGGATCGATGCGCGCGGCGGCGCAGATGGTGAGCTACGAACTGGCGATGGGCTTCGTGCTGGTGAGCGTGCTGATGGTCTCGGGCACGATGAACATGACTGGCATCGTCGACGCGCAGAACCGCGGCACCATGGCCGAGATGGGCCTGACCTTCCTGTCGTGGAACTGGCTGCCGCTTTTGCCGCTGTTCGTGATCTACGTGATTTCGGCGGTGGCCGAAACCAACCGTCACCCCTTCGACGTGGTCGAGGGCGAAAGCGAAATCGTCGCCGGCCACATGATCGAATATTCGGGCATGGGCTTTGCGGTGTTTTTCCTCGCCGAATACGCCAACATGATCCTGCTGTCGGTGCTGGCGACCACCTTCTTCCTCGGCGGCTGGGCCGCGCCGGTCGATCTGGCCAAGCTCGGCATCGCGCTGCCGTCCTTCGTGGCGGCGATCTCGCCCTGGTTCTGGCTCTTGGCCAAGACCTTCGTGGTCGTGTCGATGTTCATCTGGTTCCGCGCCACCTTCCCGCGCTTCCGCTACGACCAGATCATGCGTCTGGGCTGGAAGGTTTTCATCCCGATCACGCTGGTGTGGCTGATCGTGGTGGCGGTCTGGATGCAGACGCCGTGGAATATCTGGAAGTAGGGCGGCGACCATGAAAAGCGACCTCCTGACCAAGGAACAAGGCTCGACCGGAGCCGCGATCAAGGATTTCTTCGGCAGCCTGATGCTGAAGGAAATGCTGGCCGGCATGGCGCTCACCGGGCGCTACATGTTCCGCCGCAAGATCACGATCCTGTACCCGGAAGAAAAGACGCCGATGTCGCCGCGCTTTCGCGGCCTGCATGCGCTGCGTCGCTACCCCAACGGGGAAGAGCGCTGCATCGCCTGCAAGCTGTGCGAGGCGGTGTGCCCGGCGCTGGCTATCACGATCGAAAGCGAGCAGCGCGCCGACGGCACGCGCCGCACCACGCGCTACGACATCGACCTGACCAAATGCATCTTCTGCGGCTTCTGCGAGGAGAGCTGCCCGGTCGATTCGATCGTCGAGACCAATATCCACGAATACCACGGCGAGAAACGCGGCGATCTGCTCTTTACCAAGGAGATGCTGCTGGCGGTCGGTGACCGCTACGAAGCCGAGATCGCTGCCGCCCGCGAGGCGGACGCCAAGTACCGATGAGGGAGACAGGGCTGGCCGAAATCGCCCGGTCGCGCGCAGCGCGGCCCTAGACACCACCGGACCCGACATCGCATGGACACCAAGACCACCCTGTTCCTGATCTTCGCCGCGATCATGCTGCTCGCGGCCGTGCGCGTGATCACCGCACGCAACCCGGTGCACGCGGTGCTCTACCTAGTGCTCGCGTTTTTTTCCGCGGCCTGTCTGTGGATCCTGCTCAAGGCGGAGTTCCTCGCCATCGCCCTGGTGCTGGTGTACGTGGGCGCGGTGATGGTGCTGTTCCTGTTCGTGGTGATGATGCTGGACATCAACATCGACCGCAGCCAGGGCGGGTTCTGGCGCCACGCGCCGGTGGCGGTCGGGGTGGCGGCCCTGATCCTGCTCCAGCTCTGGCTGGTCCTGTCGCAGCCGCAGTGGCTGGCGATCACCGCGGCGCCGCCGCCCGCGGTGGGCGCGGTCGTGCAGAGCAACGTGCATGCGCTCGGCATGCTGACCTTCACCGAATACGTCTACCCGCTGCAGATCGCCGGCGTGATCCTGCTGGTGGCGATCATCGCCGCGATCGCGCTCACCCTGCGCGGTCGCAAGGACTCGAAGTGGCAGGACCCGGCCCAGCAGGTGCGCGTGAAGGCGAGCGACCGCGTGCGGCTGGTCTCGATGCTTGCGGACGAAGAATCCCGCCAGACCCCCAAGGTCTGAGCGCTAGAGGGAGAAAAGACTTGGTATCGCTGTCCTGGTATCTCGGCGTTGGCGCTCTGCTCTTCGCCATCAGCGTGATCGGAATCTTCATGAACCGGAGAAACCTGATCGTCCTGCTCATGGCGATCGAGCTGATGCTGCTCGCCGTCAACATGAACTTCGTGGCCTTCAGCCACTACCTGGGCGACCTGCACGGTCAGGTGTTCGTGTTCTTCATCCTCACCGTGGCGGCGGCCGAAGCCGCAATCGGCCTGGCGATCCTGGTCATCCTGTTCCGCAACCGGCGCACGATCAATGTCGCCGAACTCGATTCGCTCAAGGGGTAGGGCATGACGGCCATGCAAAAGCTCTACCTGCTGGTGCCGATCGCGCCGCTGATCGGTGCCATCCTCGCCGGGCTCTGCTCGCGCTGGATCGGCCGCGCGGGCGCCTCGACCGTCACCATCCTCGGGGTGCTGGTCTCGGCCATCGCTTCGGCCGTCGTTTTTTTCGACGTGTTGGCCGGCAACACCTTCAACGGCACGGTCTACGAGTGGATGGCGGTCGGCAGCCTCAAGCTGTCGGTCGGCTTCCTGATCGACACCTTGTCGGCGCTGATGATGGTGGTGGTCACCTTCGTCTCGCTGATGGTCCACGTCTACACCATTGGCTACATGCGCGAAGACCCGGGCTACGCGCGCTTTTTTGCCTACATCTCGCTTTTCACCTTCAGCATGCTGATGCTGGTGATGAGCAATAACTTCCTCCAGCTCTTTTTCGGCTGGGAGGCGGTGGGCCTGGTGTCCTACCTGCTGATCGGTTTCTGGTTCACCCGGCCGACGGCGATCTACGCCAACATGAAGGCCTTCCTGGTCAACCGGGTGGGCGATTTCGGCTTCCTGCTCGGCATCGGCCTCGTGCTCGCCCACTTCGGCACGCTCGACTACGCAAGCGTCTTCCAGGCCGCCCCCGGCATGGCCGGCCAGACCGTCGAACTCGTGCCCGGCACGCCCTGGATGCTGATGAGTGTGATCGGCATCTGCCTCTTCATCGGCGCCATGGGCAAGAGCGCCCAGTTCCCGCTGCACGTCTGGCTGCCCGACTCGATGGAAGGCCCGACCCCGATCTCGGCGCTGATCCACGCCGCCACCATGGTGACGGCCGGCATCTTCATGGTCGCCCGGATGTCGCCGCTGTTCGAACTCAGCGACACTGCCCTGTCCTTCATCATCGTGATCGGCGCCATCACCGCGCTTTTCATGGGCATTCTGGCGATGGTCCAGAACGACATCAAGCGCGTGGTCGCGTATTCGACCCTGTCGCAGCTGGGCTACATGACCGTGGCGCTGGGCGCCTCGGCGTATTCGGCCGCGATGTTCCACCTGATGACTCACGCCTTCTTCAAGGCGCTGCTGTTCCTGGGCGCGGGCTCGGTGATCATGGGCATGCACCACCAGCAGGACATGCGTTACATGGGTGGCTTGAGGAAGCTCATGCCCATCACCTGGTTCACCTTCCTGCTTGCCTCGATCTCGTCGATCGGCTTCCCCTTCTTCTCGGGCTTCTACTCGAAGGACAGCATCATCATCGCCGCCCAGCACGCAGGCGTCTGGGGCGCGGGCTGGGCTGCGTTTGCGGTGACCGCGGGCGTCTTCATCACCGCCTTCTATACCTTCCGCATGTATTTCATGGTGTTCGAAGGTCGGCAACGCGCGGACGAGCACGGCCACGACCACCATCACGGCCATGACGGGCACCACGGCGGCACCCCGCACGAGTCGCCGGCCGTGGTCACGGTGCCGCTGGTGCTGCTGGCGATCCCGGCGGTGCTGATCGGCTACTTCGCCATCACGCCCCTGCTTTTCGGCTCCTTCTTCAGCCAGGACATCTTCGTCGACGTGCTTAAGCACCGCTCGATGGCGGCGCTGGCCGAGGAGTTCCACGGCCCGGTGGCGATGGCGATGCACGGCTTCACCTCGGCGCCCTTCCTGCTGTCGATGGCGGGGGTGGTGCTGGCCTGGTTCTTCGTGATGAAGCGGCCCGACATTCCGGCCGCGCTCGCCAAGCGCTTTTCTGGCCTCTACGGGGTGCTTCTCAACAAGTATTACCTCGACGACGTCAACCAGATGATCTTCGCCAACGGCGCGGTCAAGCTCGGGCGCGGCCTGTGGAAGTGGGGCGACCAGACCTTCATCGACGGTTTCTTCGTCAACGGCTCGGCCCGCGTGGTCGGCTGGCTCGCCGCCCTGACTCGCCGCTGGCAGTCCGGTTATCTCTTCCAGTACGCCTTCACGATGGTGATCGGGCTTCTCATCCTCATCACGCTATTCGTGACGCTGCCGCGATAAAAGGCGCTAGAACACCATGCACAACACCACCCCCTGGCTGAGCTTGGCGATCTGGGTCCCGATCGCCTTCGGCCTCCTGCTGATGGCGGCGAGCCGCGCCCAGAACACGAGCGTCGTCAAGGCCGTGGCGCTGATTGGCGCGCTGGCGAGCTTCCTGATCACCTTGCCGCTCTACTTCGGTTTCGATCCGGGCTCGGCCGATCTGCAGTTCGTCGAGAAGGTCTCGTGGATCGCCCGCTACAACGTCCACTACCACCTCGGCGTCGACGGCATCTCGCTCTGGTTCGTGCTGCTGACCGCCTTCACCACCGTGCTGGTGGTGCTGGCAGGCTGGGAGGTGATCGAGACCAAGGTCGCCCAGTATTACGCCGCCTTCCTGATCCTCTCGGGGCTGATGATCGGCGTCTTCGCCGCGGCCGACGCGCTGCTTTTCTACGTCTTCTTCGAGGCGACCCTGATCCCGATGTACATCATCATCGGCGTCTGGGGCGGGCCCAACCGCGTCTACGCCGCGATCAAGTTCTTCCTCTACACCTTGCTCGGCTCCCTGCTGATGCTGGTGGCCCTGGTCTACCTGTACACGGTCTCGGGCGGCAGCTTCGACCTTGCCACCTGGGTCAAGACCCCGCTCGCGCTGGGGGCCCAGGTCCTGCTCTTCTTCGCCTTCTTCATGGCGTTTGCGGTCAAGGTGCCGATGTGGCCGGTGCACACCTGGCTGCCCGACGCCCACGTCGAAGCGCCCACCGGCGGCTCGGTGGTGCTGGCGGCGATCATGTTGAAGCTCGGCGCCTACGGCTTCCTGCGCTTCTCGCTGCCGATGCTGCCCGACGCCTCGCGCGAGCTGGCCGACTTCATGATCACGCTGTCGCTGGTCGCCGTGGTCTACATCGGCCTGGTCGCCCTGGTGCAGAAGGACATGAAGAAGCTGGTCGCGTATTCGTCGATCGCTCACATGGGCTTCGTCACCCTCGGCTTTTTCATGTTCAACGAGCTCGGTCTCGAAGGCGGCATCGTGCAGATGATTTCGCACGGCTTCGTCTCGGGCGCGATGTTCCTGTGCATCGGCGTGCTCTACGACCGCATGCACAGCCGCAACATCGCCGACTACGGCGGCGTGGCCAACACCATGCCGGTCTTTGCCGCCTTCATGGTCTTGTTCTCGATGGCCAACGCCGGCCTGCCCGGCACCTCGGGCTTCGTCGGCGAGTTCATGGTCATCCTGGGGGCGGTGAAGTTCAACTTCTGGGTCGGCGCCCTGGCCGCGACCACGCTGATCTTCGGCGCCGCCTACACCTTGTGGATGGTCAAGCGGGTGGTGTTCGGCGAGGTCGGCAATTCGCACGTGGCCGAACTGAAGGACATAGGCGGCCGCGAGTTTTCCATTCTCGCGATCCTCGCCGCGGCCGTGCTCTGGATGGGTGTCTACCCCAAGCCCGTCACCGACGTGATGAACGCCAGCGTTGCCAAGCTGCTCACGCAGACCGAGCAATCCAAGCTGCCCGCGGCCCCCGGCCTCGCCAAGTAAGCGATACGCATCATGGACCAACTCAACCTCGTCGCCGCGACACCGGAGATCGTGCTCCTGATCTCCACCTGCGTGATCCTGGTGGCCGATCTCTTCATTCCGGACTCGCGCCGCCACCTCACGTTTGCGCTGAGCCTGGGGGCGATCGCGCTCGCCGCAGTCGCCAGCTGGATCTTCCTCAGCCACGACGTCGTCATGTACGCCTTCGGCGGCATGTACGTGACCGACCCGATGAGCAACGTGCTCAAGCTCTTCGCCTGCCTGGCGGTGGCGCTGGTGCTGATCTACGCCCAGGGCTACGCGATCGACCGCGGGCTGTGGAAGGGCGAGCTTTTTTCGCTCACGCTTTTCACCCTGCTGGGCATCTTCGTGATGATCTCGGCCAACAACCTGCTCGTGATCTACCTCGGTCTCGAGCTGCAGGCCTTGTCGCTCTACGCCCTGGTCGCGCTGCGGCGCGACGACCCGACCGCGTCCGAAGCGGCGATGAAATATTTCGTGCTCGGCGCGCTGGCCTCGGGTTTCCTGCTCTACGGCATGTCGATGCTCTACGGCGCGACCGCCACGCTCGACATCAACGAACTGGCGCGCCACATCGGCGCGGGCCAGGTCGCCAACCGCGGCGCCCTGGTGCTGGGCACGGTGTTCGTCGTCGCCGGCCTGGCTTTCAAGCTCGGCGTCGTTCCCTTCCACATGTGGGTGCCCGACGTCTACCAGGGCGCGCCGACGCCAATCACCATGTTCATCGGCAGCGCGCCCAAACTGGCGGCGTTTGCAGTCGCCTTCCGCGTCCTGGTCGAAGCGCTGCTGCCGCTCGCCTTCGACTGGCAGCAGATGATGGCGGTGATGGCGGTGGCCTCGCTCGTGATCGGCAACCTGGCCGCGGTCGTGCAGAGCAATCTGAAGCGCATGCTCGCGTATTCGACCATCGGCCAGATGGGCTTCATGCTGCTCGCCCTGGTGGGACCGATAGCCGGCGGCAACCCGATGAACGCGGTGGGCGATTTCTCGGCCGCGATGTTCTACGTGATCACCTACGCGATCACCACGCTCGGCACCTTTGGTCTGATCCTGCTGCTCGCCCGCAACGGCTTCGAGGCGGAAGAGGTGGCCGACCTTGCCGGCCTCAACTCGCGCAGCCCCTGGTACGCCTTCGTCATGCTGCTGCTGATGTTCTCGCTCGCCGGCGTGCCGCCGACGGTGGGTTTCTACGCCAAGCTGGTGGTGCTCGAGACCCTGCTCGCGGGCGGCGCCTCGACCTACGCGGTGGTGCTGGCGGTGAGCGCGGTGATGATGTCGCTGGTGGCGGCGTTCTACTACCTGCGCATCGTCAAGCTGATGTATTTCGATGCGCCCGCACCCGGCTTGCCGCAGCTCGAAGCCAGTACCGACCTGCGCGTGGTGCTCTCCCTGAACGGCGTTTTCGTGCTCGCCGTCGGCCTCTTCCCGCAAGGCCTGCTGCAGCTGTGCAGCGACGCGATGGTGCGCACCCTTGGCGGCTGAGGCGGGTTCGGAATCGAATGCCGACCGCGATCCGCTGGCAGAGGAGACCCTGGACTCCGAGCTGGCGTATCGCGGCGGCTTCCTGCAGGTCCACAGCCAGACCGTGAGGGTGCCCGACGGCGTGATCGCCCAGCGCGAGTTCATCCGCCATCCCGGCGCGGTGATGATCATCCCGCTGCAGGCCGACGGCCAGGTGGTGCTCGAACGCCAGTGGCGGCACCCGGTGGGTCAGGCCTTCGTCGAGTTTCCCGCCGGCAAGCTCGACCCGAACGAAAGTGCGCTCGCCTGCGGCCAGCGCGAGCTGCTCGAGGAGACCGGTTATGTCGCCGGCGAGTGGACCTACCTGGGCGGCTTCCACAACGCGATCGGCTACAGCGACGAGAAGATCCACGTCTATCTCGCGCGCGATCTCACCTTGCAAGAGCAGAAACTCGACGCCGGCGAGGTGCTCGAAGTCTTCACCCAGCCCTGGCAGGACCTGCTCGAAGGAGTCAGGGCAGGGCGCATCACCGACGTGAAAACCATCGTCGGAGCTCACTGGCTGGCCGATTTCCTCGCCGGGCAGTGGCCGGCCAGACCGCCCGCCTGAGTGCGCCGTCGCGGCCACGCGACGGCGTGCATATTCGGCTTGAATCGCCGGCCCCGCTCCGAAAACCTAGGCGCCATGGCTGGATGCAGGTGCCCGCGCTGCCCGATGACGGCTAGCTGCCATCGCTGCCGGCCTGGAGAAAGGGAGAGGTGATGAGTTTGTCAAATTCGACGGCAGGCCCCGCGTCGTCGTTACAAGTCAGCGCGACACGAACACATGCCGGATACGAGGGCGATGCAACCTTCGGGTGGCGTGCTGCACGCTCGTTTGCAGGACTGCGGGCGCTAGCGCTTGCGGCGCTGGTGGTGGTACTGGTGGCCTGCGGCGACCGAAAGATCGCATGGACCGAGGAAGTGCAACTGAGTTCTGGCGAAGTGATCGTGGTAAAGCGGACCGCGGTCACGCAGCAGTTCGGCGAGGTTGGTGGGGCCGGCGGTTGGGAGGCCGAGTTCATGACCTTGGAGGTCGGTCGGCCGAAACAACCTGGGGATCCAGCGCCGTGGAGCTTTCCCTATGTGCCGGTGCTTTTCGATCGAGACCCGGCTTCACAGGAGTGGTTCGTTGTTGCGACCTTCTACACCTGCGAGCGGTGGCACGAACTCGGACAGCCCAAGTTGCCCTATGCGGAGTGGCGCTATCGGGCTGGGCACTGGCAGCGGGTGGGACTGTCGCCGACGCATGTGGGGCGCGCCGCCAACATGCTGACCTCCATCCGTGCCAAGGGCGAGCCGACGCATACGCTCGCTTCCAAGACCACGATCATGAGCGACCGACGCATCGCGCCCAAGTTTCGCCGTGTGTTTGACGGCTGGCAGCCGCTGGGCTGCTCGAAGGGTGGGCCTGTGCAGCAGTGACCACCGCTCCCGACACCGAGGTATACGAACAACCCCAACGAGGAGAGTGACCCATGGCAACAGCGACCGTGTATGAGCCACTGCTGGCTGGGAGGGGTTGCCGGCCCGCCGGTTGTGGCGCAACACGTGCGGCCAACGACTATTTCGTCGGAGTCAATGAGTGTCACCTGCACCCGGGGACGCGGTGGGCACGAACCGGCTTGAACCTGACGCGGGTGGCGCTGTAAACGTGGCCTCGACGTCCTTTGCTCCGACGCGGCGACAACGCGCAGTCCTTGCGCTGGCTGCGTTCGGCCCGTGGTTCGGGCTGATGATCGGGCTAGTCAGCGTCCTTGCGCCATACGATGTGCTAACGCGCTACGCGAGCTTGCGTACGTTCACCGAGGCGATGGTTGGTTTCCGTCGTTGATAGAGCAGGCGCGGCTGCATCGGTGGCCGGAAGTTGCGCTGCTCACGTACTCAATGGTCCTCGTGGTCGTCTGGCCGTCCATGCTGGTGATGGTGTTCACCTATCGCTACTTCCTGCGTCTTGCGATTGCCGAGAACAGGGGCGGTTTGCGCCAGATGACTTCATACGAGCATTGGCTGTTCCTGGGGTTTTTTGTGATAGCTGTCGGCGGGGTTTTCGCCCACGTATTCGTGCCGGCCACGGTTGGAATTGGCGGTGGGACGCTTCGGGTCAGTCGAGTATTTCTTGCGTTCATGCACACGGTCGTTGTCTGGCTGGCGTCGATCTGCGTTGTCGGCCAGTACGTGAGCACGCTCTGTTTTATTCGATACCGATTACTACGGAGGGGGACTAGATGAGCAATTACATTCGGAACTTAGCACTGCACCGACCCCATCGGATGACTGGTTCGAGTTCAAGCACCCGGAAACAGGTGAGATCGTGCGCTGGCAGTATGGGCGGCACCTGGGCACCGTGGCCCTGCTGATCGATCAGACCACCCCCTACCTGCTACTGAAGCCGAGATTTGGTTTGAGTCTGAGCCAGTTCAATTGTGCGAATCCACCGTACCTGTTTTTCAAATACGCCGCCGGGTTGTGGCGCTGGGTCGAACTGAAGGAGATTCCGGTGCGGCGGCTGCGCTCGAACCTCTCCTACGCCGTGCGCGAAGACCGCAAGCAGATCGCGGCGCAGAACTACCACCGGAGCGTGGAGCAGACCCAGGCGTCCGAGTTCAACTACAGGCCGTGGGTGATGGACTTTTCGCGGGTTGCCGAGCAGACCTTCGAGCCGAACAACTGCTTCAAAAAAAGTGACTACCTCTTGGTCAAATGAACCGGACAATGTCGAGGACATATGCCTGAAATCACTGTCGCCCCCGTCTTTGCTGCGCTCTTCGCGATGGCCTATCGCGAGAGTTGGTTGGGCGGCAATCGGTTAAGCCAAGCTCGCCCCGGCAGCGGGGCAGGGAAGGCGCGGTGATGCGCCGATTCGGGGATGACCAGGATTCGACAAAGAAGGGGCATGGCAGGGAGCGGGTTGCCGGCATGGACGTGGTGTACACGAAGGACTGGACCCGCGCTGACCTACCGCCGCCAATCCCCGCCTTCTCTTGGCAGGGTTCACTAGCGCCGCACGTCGTGATCGCGTCGGCACTTCCCCTCGTGGCCGCGATTGTGCTGCCGTCGGATGCACTCACGCGATTTTCAGCGCTTGCTGCGATTGTCGAACCCGTCGCCGCGCGCTACCCCGCTCTCCAAGCAACAGCGAATGCGACGACGTATCCGCAGGTCGCGCTGACGGTTTACCTCACCATGATTGCAGCCTTCCTCGTGGTGGCGCTGCACTTTTTCGTCACATCCCTCTTTGTGAATTACCGCGTAGCGCGTATGCGCCTCCGAGTGTTGCGGCCCCTAACGCCGGTCCAGCTTCTCGGGCTTGGGGTCGGCGGGCCGGTGCTCGCAGTTCTCAGCATGGCAGTTTTCGTGGGGATGCCCGGTGACCCGAGCATCGCGGATGGCCTCACCACATCCAGTCGCTTGGGCCTTGGCGTGATGTCCATGCTGCTTGCGTGGGTCTGCGGTCTCAGCCTAGGTGCCGCTCCAAGCGCACTGTGCCTTTCCATCGATGCGATTCTCAATAAGAACAAGACATGAGTGAGTACGCCGGCAAGGCTCTGCTGGCGATGGGTAACTACGAAGGGTGGGACTTCGCCCTTTCTGTCGGGACAGCGCCCACACCGCATGGCAGCGGCCTTCGCCTGGCCGTGTTCCCGGAGCGGAATTGCGGGAAATCGCTCGTCCGCCGCGGCGGACCGACGCGAGCTTGGGCAAGTCTTGGGGCGAAATCAGAGCCCGCGGCCGCGCCGGCTGGCAGAATGCGTCGATAATCGGGTCTGTTGCGGCGCAAAGCCGCCGACCTTAGGCAAACCGTTCCTTATCGATCATGGCAACCATCCTCCAGACCCTTCCTGTCGGCCAGAAGGTCGGCATCGCCTTTTCCGGCGGCCTCGACACCAGCGCGGCCCTGCACTGGATGCGCCAAAAGGGCGCGGTCCCCTACGCCTACACGGCCAATCTCGGCCAACCCGACGAAGCCGATTACGAAGAGATTCCGCGCAAGGCGAAGCTCTACGGCGCGGAAGAGGCGCGCCTGATCGACTGCCGCCAGCAGCTGGTGGCCGAAGGCATCGCCGCCCTGCAGTGCGGCGCCTTTCACATCAGCACCGGCGGCCTGACCTACTTCAACACCACGCCGATCGGCCGCGCGGTGACGGGCACCATGCTGGTGACCGCGATGCGCGAGGACGAGGTCAACATCTGGGGCGACGGTTCGACCTTCAAGGGCAACGACATCGAGCGCTTCTACCGCTACGGCCTGCTCGCCAACCCGGAACTGAAGATCTACAAGCCCTGGCTCGACCAGGCCTTCATCGACGAACTCGGCGGCCGCGCGGAGATGTCGGCTTTCATGCAGGCCTCGGGTTTTGCTTACAAGATGTCGGCCGAGAAGGCGTATTCGACCGACTCGAACATGCTGGGCGCCACTCACGAGGCGAAGGACCTGGAGTTCCTCAACGCCGGCATGAAAATCGTCCAGCCGATCATGGGCGTGGCCTTCTGGCGCGACGAGGTCGAGGTCAAGCGCGAGGAAGTCACGGTTCGCTTCGAGGAAGGCCGCCCGGTCGCCATCAACGGCGTCGAATACACCGACCTGGTCGAGCTGATGCTGGAAGCCAACCGCATCGGCGGCCGCCACGGTCTGGGCATGAGCGACCAGATCGAGAACCGCATCATCGAGGCCAAGAGCCGCGGCATCTACGAGGCCCCGGGCCTGGCCCTGCTTTTCATCGCCTACGAGCGCCTGATCACCGGCATCCACAACGAAGACACGATCGAGCAGTACCGCGACGGCGGCCGCCGCCTGGGGCGCCTGCTCTACCAGGGCCGCTGGTTCGACCCGCAGGCGATCATGCTGCGCGAATCGGCGCAGCGCTGGGTGGCGCGCGCGGTCACGGGCGAAGTGGCGATCGAGCTGCGCCGCGGCAACGACTATTCGCTGCTCGACACCCGTTCGCCCAACCTCACCTACAAGCCCGAGCGCCTGAGCATGGAAAAGGTCGAAGGCGCGTTTACGCCGGCCGACCGCATCGGCCAGCTGACCATGCGCAACCTCGACATCGTCGACACGCGCGACAAGCTCGCCACCTACGCCAAGGTCGGCCTGCTGTCGGCGGGGCCCGATTCGGCGCTGCCGCTGCCGCCGCCCAAGGCCGAATAAGCCGGTAGCAGCTTCAAAACAAAGGGCCGCATCCTTGGGGGATGCGGCCCTTTGTTCATTCGCGGCCGATTACATGTTCGGGTAGTTCGGCCCGCCGCCACCTTCGGGCACTACCCACACGATGTTCTGGGTCGGGTCCTTGATGTCGCAGGTCTTGCAATGCACGCAGTTCTGGGCGTTGATCTGCAGACGCTCGGTGCCGTCGTCGTTCCTGACGAACTCGTAGACTCCGGCTGGGCAATAACGCGCCTCGGGCCCGGCGTAGCGGGCCAGGTTGACCGTGACCGGCACCGCGGCGTTCTTGAGCGTGAGGTGGACCGGCTGGTTTTCCTCGTGGTTGGTGGCCGAGAGGAAGACCGACGAGAGCTTGTCGAACGTGATCTTGCCGTCGGGCTTGGGGTAGTCGATCGGCGCGCATTCGGCCGCGGGCTTGAGTTTTTCGAAGTCGGCCTGCTTGCGATGCAGGGTCCAGGGCGCCTTGCCGCCGAAGACAATCTGGTCGATGCCGAACATCAGCCCGCCCAGCATCAGCCCCTTGTCGAGCCAGGGCTTGAAGTTGCGCGCGCGGTGCAGCTCGTCGTGCAGCCAGCTCGCCTCGAAGGCGGCGGGGTATTCGGCCACTTCGTCGTGGGCGCGACCGGCGGCGAGCGCCGCGGCGATGGCGTCGGCCGCCAGCATTCCGCTCTTGATCGCGGCGTGTGAACCCTTGATGCGCGGCGCGTTGAGAAAGCCGGCGTCGCAGCCGACCAGGGCGCCGCCCGGGAAGGCGAGCTTTGGCAGGCTTTGCAGGCCGCTGGCGTTGATCGCCCGCGCGCCGTAGGAGATGCGTTTTCCGCCTTCGAGGAAGCCGCGGATCGCCGGGTGCGACTTGTAACGCTGGAACTCCTCGAAGGGCTCGAGGTAGGGGTTGGTATAACCCAGGCCGACCACCAGGCCGATCGCGACCTGGTTGTTCTCGAGGTGGTAGACGAAGCCGCCGCCGTAGGTGCTATTGTCGAGCGGCCAACCGGCGCTGTGCACGACCAGGCCGGGCTGGTGGCGGGCAGGGTCGATCTCCCACAGCTCCTTGATGCCTATGCCCCAGGTCTGAGGGTCGCGCCCTTCGTCCAGCTGATACTGGGCGACCAGCTGCTTGCCGAGGTGGCCGCGAGCGCCTTCGGCGAACACGGTGTATTTGCCCAGCAGTTCCATGCCAGGCTGGAAGTTGCCGGTCGGCTGGCCGTCCTTGCCGACGCCGAGGTTGCCCGTGGCCACGCCGCGCACGGCGCCTTGTTCGTCGTAGAGGATATCGGCCGCGGCAAAACCGGGGAAGAGGTCGACGCCCAGGGCTTCGGCCTGCTGGCCCAGCCAGCGCACCACGTTGCCGAGGCTGACGATGTAGCAGCCATCGTTGTGCAAGGCGCCGGGCAGGAGGGCGTTGGGCATACGCGAGGCGCCGCCTTCCTTGAGGAAGAGGAAGCGGTCCTCGGTGACCGGGGTGTTGAGCGGGGCCCCGCGGTCCTTCCAGTCGGGGAAAAGCTCGGTGAGCGCGATCGGGTCCATCACCGCGCCCGACAGGATGTGGGCGCCGATCTCCGAGCCTTTCTCCAGCACGCAGACGCTGATCTCGCCGCCGGCCTCGGCCGCCTTCTGTTTGAGGCGGATCGCGGCCGCCAGGCCCGCCGGGCCGCCGCCGACGATGACCACGTCGTATTCCATTGCTTCGCGCTGGAGGTCTTGCATTCTTTCCTCTTGAGGGTTTGTCCGGTGGATTGTCCGTGGGTCGATTAGAGACTGCAATCGACTCGGGGATTTCCAGTATGCGAAGATCGGTCGGCACAAGGAGGTCGGGTCGATGCAGACCAATCTGAAAGAGAAAGTCGCACTGGTTACCGGCGCGAGCAGCGGCCTGGGGGCGCAGTTTGCCCGCGTGCTGGCCGCCAACGGCGCCACCGTGGCTCTGGCCGCCCGCCGTCTCGAGCGGCTCAAGGAGCTGCGCGCCGAGATCGAGGCCGCCGGCGGGCAGGCGCACATCGTCCAGATCGATGTCGACGATGTCGACGCGATCCGCGGCGCGGTCGAACACGTCGAGACGGCCTGCGGGCCGATCGACATCTTGGTCAACAACGCCGGCATTTCGACCCAGGGCAAGCTCACCGACGTCACCCGGGCCGATTTCGATCGCGTCTTCGGCACCAATGTCCGCGGCGCCTTCTTCGTGGCGCAGGCGGTGGCGGCGCGCATGTTGCTGCACGTGAAGTCGCGCCCGGAGTTCCGCGGTCGCATCGTTAACATCGCGTCGGTGGCGGGGCTGCGGGTGCTGCCGCAGATCGGCCTCTATTGCATGAGCAAGGCGGCGGTGGTGCAGATGACCCGTGCCCAGGCGCTCGAATGGGGGCGCTACGGCATCAACGTCAACGCGATCTGCCCGGGCTACATCCGCACCGAGATCAACGACGAGCACTGGGACACCGAGGCCGGCCGCAAGCTGATCCAGATGCTGCCGCGCCGGCGTATCGGCGACGCGGCCGACCTCGACGGCCTGCTTCTTTTGCTGGTCGCGGGCGAAAGCGAGTTCATCAACGGCGCGATTGTCGCCGCCGACGACGGTTTGTCGGTGATGTAGGCCCGCCTTGCCAAGCAACGAGCCGCCGCTGCCGGCGGCTTTCTTTTGACTTCCGATTCAGAACCGACATGAAAACTTTCACTTGCGAGATTCCCCTGCGCTGGGGCGACATGGATGCTCTGGGGCATCTCAACAACGTCGTGTATTTCCGCCTCTTCGAGGAAGCGCGGATCCAGTGGTTCAGCCAGTTCGGCTTTGCCACCGAACTCGGCGGCGAAGCGCCGATCCTGGCCCATGTGTCGTGCGACTTCGTGCGGGCGATGGTCTACCCGGGCAGCGCGCGGGTGAGACAGGAAGTGGTCAGGCTTGGGCGCAGCAGCGTGGAGATGCAGCTTTCGATCGAACGCAGCGACGAGCCCGGCGTGGTCTACGCCACCGGGCGCAGCGTGGTGGTGTGGTTCGACTACCAGGCCCAGCGGTCGGCGCCGTGGCCGGCGGTCGTGAGGCAGGCGCTTTCGTAGAATCCCTGATGTCTAGCCATTGGAGGAAAACCCGATGAACAAGCTGTATCCGTCGGCCGCTGCCGCGCTCGCCGGCGTGGTAGCAGACGGCCAGACGATAGCGGTGGGCGGTTTCGGCCTGTGCGGGATCCCGGAGGCCCTGATCGCGGCGCTGCGCGATTCCGGCGTCAAGGGCCTGACCTGCGTGAGCAACAACGCCGGGGTCGATGGCTTCGGCCTGGGGCTGCTGCTGGCGACGCGCCAGATCCGCAAGATGGTTTCTTCCTACGTGGGCGAAAACAAGGAGTTCGAGCGCCAGTACCTGGCGGGCGAGCTCGAGCTCGAGTTCACGCCGCAGGGCACTCTGGCCGAGCGCATGCGCGCCGGCGGCGCCGGGATTCCCGCGTTCTTCACCAAGACCGGGGTTGGCACGGTGGTCGCCGAAGGCAAGGAGGTGCGCCAGTTCGACGGCGTCGACTACGTGATGGAGCGCGGCATCCGTGCCGACGTGGCGCTGGTCAAGGCCTGGAAGGCCGACCGCCAGGGCAACCTCGTGTTCCGCAAGACCGCCCGCAACTTCAACCCGATGGCGGCGATGTGCGGCCGGGTGACGGTGGCCGAAGTCGAGTTGATCGTCGAAAACGGCGCGATCGATCCGGACCAGGTCCACACCCCGGGCATCTTCGTGCAGCGGCTGGTGCTCAATGCCAGCCCCGAGAAGCGGATCGAACAACGCACCGTGCGGAGCCAATGATGGCCTGGACTCGAGAAGCAATGGCGCAGCGCGCCGCCACCGAACTGCGCGACGGTTTCTACGTGAACCTGGGCATAGGCCTGCCGACCCTGGTGGCCAACTTCATCCCGGCCGGCATCGACGTGATGCTGCAGTCGGAAAACGGCCTGCTGGGCATAGGCCCCTTCCCGACCGAAGCCGAGGTCGACCCCGACCTGATCAACGCCGGCAAGCAACTGGTGACGGCGCTGCCGGGTTCGAGCTTTTTCTCGAGCGCGGATTCGTTTGCGATGATCCGCGGCGGCCACGTCAACCTGGCGATCCTGGGGGCGATGCAAGTATCAGAACGAGGCGACCTGGCCAATTGGATGATCCCCGGCAAACTCGTCAAGGGCATGGGCGGGGCGATGGACCTGGTGGCCGGCGTCGCGCGCGTGGTGGTCCTGATGGAGCACTGCGCCAAGAGCGGAGAACACAAGATATTGCAGAATTGCACCCTGCCCTTGACCGGTGTCGGGGTGGTCGACCGTATCATCTCGGACTTGGGTGTGTTCGATGTCACCCGCGACGGCCTGATGGCGGTCGAACTGGCGGCGGGCGTGAGCGCCGAGGAAGTCCGCCTGAAGACGGGCTGCCACGTGCACCTGTCGCATCTGTAATTCGGTTCAGTTGAGCAAGGAGGCGTCCTGTGGGCAGCCATCATCACCATCATGGCGCGCAAGCCCTCGGGGCGCACGACCACGGCGACAGTCATTACACCCATCAGTCGAGTCCCTCGGGTTCGCGCGCCCTGCTGATTGCCGTGATCCTCACCGGCGGTTACGCGCTGGTCGAACTGTTCGGCGGCCTGTGGGCCAACTCGCTCGCGCTGCTGGCCGATGCGGGCCATATGGCGACCGACTCGGCAGCCCTGGTGTTTGCGCTGGCCGCCAACTGGATCGCCCGCCGGCCGGTGTCCGAGCGCCATTCCTTCGGCCTGGCGCGGACCGAGGTGATCGCCGCCTTCGTCAATGCGATCGCGATGCTGGCGGTGGTGGCCTGGCTCTTCATCGAAGGGGTGGGGCGGATCCTGCAGCCGGAAGCGGTACGCGGCGGCATGGTGTTCGCGGTGGCGGGGGTCGGGCTGGCGATCAACGTGATCGTCGCCTGGACGCTGTCGCGCGAGCAGGGCAACGTCAATACCCGCGCCGCCCTGATCCACGTGATGGGTGACCTGCTGGGCTCGGTGGCGGCGATCGCGGCCGGCGTGATCATCTATTACGGCGGGCCGACCATCATCGACCCCCTGCTCTCGATGCTGGTGGGCGGCCTGATCCTGCGTTCGACCATCGGCGTGCTGCGCGAGACCACCCAGGTTCTGCTCGACGGCGTGCCCGAGGGCGTCGACTACACCAAGGTCGGCCGCGCGCTGGCCGCGGTGCCGGGCATCGTGTCGGTGCACGACTTGCACGTCTGGTGCATGGTGCCGGGGCGGGGCGCGGTGTCGGCGCACGTGTTGGTCGACGACATCGAACACTGGCCGGTGGTGCTGCACAACGCGCGCCGCCTCCTGCACAAGGAGTTCGGCATCGACCACATCACGCTCCAGCCCGAGTGGTTACGCAGCGACGCTCCCAAGAGCGTGGTGCCGATCCAGCCGCTGCCCTGATCAAGCGCGCTCGCTTCGGGCGCGCCTGATCGTCCCGCTGCCGCGCTTCATCGATACTGGATTCGGGCCCGGGCCGGTGGCCAGGGCAGGAGAGGGCGATGTTGCGGATCATCTACGGGGTGGTGGCCGGCGTGGTGCTCTTGATCGGGCTGTGGATCGGCTACAAGTGGGGCTCGGGCAACCTCGACAAGCTGCGCGCCGAACTGGCGTCGGTGCGCGCCGCCGGCGAGGTGGCGCAGAAGGATCTCGACACCACGAAGCAGGCGCTGGCGACCCAGCTGGCGAGTCTTGCCAGCGACTACGAGCAGAAGGCGGTGGCCATGCGCGCCGCCTTCGAGCAGCAGAAATCCACGCTGGAAGCCAATGTGGCGAGCGCGAGTTCGCTGGCGGCCAAGGCGCAGTCGCAGCTGCGCGTCACCGACCTCGAGCGCCAGAAAGTCTCAGCGCAGCTGGCCTCGGCCACCGGAGCGGCGCGCGACGCCTTGCAGCGCGAGCAGGCCCAGCTCGACGCGCAGGCCGCCGCGCTCAAGCAGCGCGCCGAAGGCCTGGAATGCCTCGAACGAACGGTACCGATCGACGAAGTTGTCCGCGTACTCAATCAAGCCACGTTCTAGGGGGGAGCCATGAAAACCTGTCAGATCGGGCTGGGCGTAGCCATGCTGGGCTTGCTGGCGGCCTGCACCACCAGCGTTCCGGTGGTGGGCGAGGCGATTAAATGCGAGCCGGCGGAAGAGATCGCCCGCCGCTGCGAGCTGCCTGCGCAGGTGCGGGAAGGCATCACTTACGGCGAGCTGATCACGCTGATGCAGGGCGACCGGCAGGCCCTGGGGGTTTGTGCCAATCGGCACGACGCCTTGACCAAGGCGATCGCCGCCTGCAACCAGCAGATCGAGCTGCACAACCAGCGTCTGCGCGGCATGAACGAGATCAGCGCCAAGCCCTGACCCCAAGCGGAGACCTTGGTGAAAACGCGCGATCGGCGCCGGCGCCGGTCGCCGCGCCGGGTTCTGGGGTGAATCTCGGATGCCGGAACCGGCAAGCACCCGTATAATTCAGCTTTACCGGTAATGCCCGCGCAAGCGAGGCCAAAACTGATGACGAAATACGTCTTCGTTACCGGCGGCGTGGTGTCCTCTCTGGGCAAAGGTATCGCCGCCGCCTCTCTCGCTGCGATCCTCGAGTCGCGCGGACTCAAAGTCACCCTGCTCAAGCTCGATCCGTACATCAACGTCGATCCGGGCACGATGTCGCCGTTCCAGCACGGCGAAGTTTTCGTGACCGAAGACGGGGCTGAGACCGACCTCGACCTCGGCCACTACGAGCGCTTCATCTCCTCGAAGATGCGCAAGGCGAACAACTTCACCGCCGGCCAGATCTACGAAACCGTGTTGCGCAAAGAGCGCCGCGGCGAGTACCTGGGCAAGACGGTGCAGGTGATTCCGCACATCACCAACGAGATCCAGGACTTCATCGAACGTGGCGCCAAGGCCGCGTGGGACGGCCAGACCGATGTCGCGATCGTCGAGATCGGCGGCACCGTGGGCGACATCGAATCGCTGCCCTTCATGGAAGCGGTGCGCCAGATGAGCCTGCGCGTGGGTCGCGGCAACTCCTGCTTCGTCCACCTGACGCTGGTCCCCTTCATCGCGTCGGCGGGCGAACTCAAGACCAAGCCGACCCAGCACAGCGTGCAGAAGCTGCGCGAGATCGGCATCTATCCCGACGTCCTGCTGTGCCGTGCCGATCGGCCCATCCCCGACGACGAACGCGCCAAGATCTCGATGTTCAGCAACGTTCCGCTCGACTCGGTGATCTCGGTGTGGGACGCCGACACCATCTACAAGGTGCCGGGCATGTTGCACGAGCAGGGGCTCGACGCGATCGTGTGCGACAAGCTGCGCCTCGAGACCAAGCCGGCCGATCTGTCGGTCTGGACCCGTCTGGTCTACGCGCTCGAGCACCCCGAACACGAGGTCAAGATCGGCATGATCGGCAAATACGTCGACCTCGCCGACTCGTACAAGTCGCTCAACGAGGCGCTCACGCACGCCGGCCTGCACACCCGCACCCGGGTCAAGACCGAGTTCATCGACGCCGAAGAGATCGAGGCCAAGGGCACGGCGATGCTGGCCGACCTCGACGCGATCCTGGTGCCTGGCGGCTTCGGCAAACGCGGCACCGAAGGCAAGATCAAGGCGATCGAATACGCCCGCACCCACGACGTGCCCTACCTCGGCATCTGCCTGGGCATGCAGCTGGCGACGATCGAGTTCGCCCGTCACGTCTGCGGCCTCAAGGACGCGAGCTCGACCGAGTTCGATCCCGAGACCGAGAACCCGGTGGTGGCCCTGATCACCGAGTGGCAGGACCGTACCGGCAAGGTCGAGACCCGCAGCGAAAACTCCGATCTCGGCGGCACCATGCGCCTGGGTTCGCAGAAGGTTCCGGTGCTGCCCGGCACGCTGGCACACCGGATCTACGGCGACACGGTCAACGAGCGCCACCGTCACCGCTTCGAGGTCAACAACGCCTACGTGCCGCTGTTCGAGGCCGCCGGCATGAAGATCTCGGCGCGTACGCCGAGCGAGAACCTGCCCGAGATGATGGAGCTGCCCGGCCATCGCTTCTTCTTCGGTGTCCAGTTCCACCCCGAGTTCACTTCCACTCCGCGCGACGGCCATCCGCTGTTCAAGGCGTATGTGCTGGCAGCCGTGGCGCACCACGAGGGCCTGGCCCAGGCGGCTCAATGAAGCTCTGCGGATTCGATATCGGTCTTGACCGACCCTTCTTCCTGCTGGCCGGCCCTTGCGTGATCGAAAGCGAAGCACTCGCGATCGACACCGCGGGTCGCTTGAAGGAAATCACGGGCGAACTCGGCATCCCCTTCATTTACAAGTCGAGCTTCGACAAGGCCAACCGCAGCTCGGGCACGAGCTTCCGCGGCCTCGGGCTCGACGAGGGCCTGCGCATCCTGGCCGAGGTGAAGAAGCAGATCGGCGTGCCGGTGGTCACCGACGTGCATACCGAAGCCGAGATTCCGGTGGTGGCGAGCGTGGTCGACCTGCTCCAGACCCCGGCCTTCCTGTGCCGCCAGACCGATTTCATCCGCGCCTGCGCCGTCAGCGGCAAGCCCGTGAACATCAAGAAGGGCCAGTTCCTCGCGCCGCACGACATGAAAAACGTGATCGACAAGGCCCGTGCCGCGGCACTCGAGGCGGGCCTGCCGACCGACAACTTCATGGCTTGCGAACGCGGGGTGAGCTTCGGCTACAACAACCTGGTTTCGGACATGCGCAGCCTGGCGATCATGCGGGAAACCGGGGCCCCGGTCGTGTTCGACGCCACCCACTCGGTCCAGCTGCCGGGCGGGCAGGGCAGCTCGAGCGGCGGCCAGCGCGAGTTCGTGCCGGTTCTGGCACGTGCGGCCGTGGCCACGGGAGTCTCGGGGCTCTTCATGGAGACTCACCCGAACCCGGCCGAAGCTAAGAGCGACGGGCCCAATGCCGTGCCGTTGAACCGCATGAAGGACCTGCTTGCCACCCTGATCGAACTCGATCGCGTGGTGAAACGGGTAGGATTCCTGGAAACGGACTTCCGCTAGTTTTTACCGAGAAAAATGGCCGCCTCCGGGCGGCCTTTCTGCACACCAAGGACAGGAAATGAGTGCCATCGTCGACATCATTGGCCGCGAGATTCTGGATTCGCGCGGCAACCCCACCGTCGAATGCGACGTGTTGCTGGAATCCGGCGTGATGGGACGGGCGGCGGTGCCGAGCGGCGCATCGACGGGCTCGCGCGAAGCGATCGAGCTGCGCGACGGCGACAAGGGTCGCTACCTCGGCAAGGGCGTGCTGACGGCCGTCGAAAACATCAACACCGAGATCTCCGAGGCGGTGCTGGGCCTGGAGGCCAACGAGCAGGCCTTCCTCGACCGCACCCTGATCGAACTCGACGGCACCGACAACAAGAGCCGCCTGGGCGCCAACGCCATGCTGGCGGTGTCGATGGCGGTGGCGCGCGCCGCGGCGGAGGAGGCGGGTCTGCCGCTCTACCGTTATTTCGGTGGTTCGGGCCCGATGCAGATGCCGGTGCCGATGATGAACGTCATCAACGGCGGCGCCCACGCCAACAACAACCTGGACATCCAGGAGTTCATGATCATCCCGGTGGGCGCGCCCACCTTCTCGGAAGCCGTGCGTTACGGTGCCGAGGTGTTCCACGCCCTCAAGAAGATCCTGCACGACCGCGGCATGAGCACGGCGGTGGGCGACGAAGGCGGCTTCGCACCCAACGTCGAGAACCACGAGGCGGCGATCCAGCTCATCCTCGAAGCGATCGACAAGGCCGGCTTCGAAGCCGGCAGCCAGATCGCGATCGGCCTCGACTGCGCCGCGAGCGAGTTCCACAAGGACGGAAAATACGTTCTTGCCGGCGAAGGGCTGGCGCTGCATGCGGCCGAATGGACGTCGATGCTGGCGACCTGGGTCGACAAATACCCGATCATCTCGATCGAAGACGGCATGGGCGAAGGCGACTGGGACGGCTGGGAGCACCTCACCAACGTGCTTGGCCGCAAGGTCCAGCTGGTGGGCGACGATCTCTTCGTCACCAACACCGCCATCCTCAAGGAAGGCATCCAGCGCGGCATCGCCAACTCGATCCTGATCAAGATCAACCAGATCGGCACTCTGACCGAGACCTTTGCCGCGATCGAGATGGCCAAGCGCGCCGGCTACACCGCGGTGGTCAGCCACCGCTCGGGTGAGACCGAAGACAGCACCATCGCCGACATCGCGGTGGGGACCAACGCCGGCCAGATCAAGACCGGCTCGCTCTCGCGCAGCGACCGCATTGCCAAATACAACCAGCTGCTGCGGATCGAGGAAGACCTGGGCGACATCGCCGTCTACCCGGGCCGCGACGCCTTCTACAACCTGCGTTAACTCGGCCGGGGTCTGCGCTTATGCGCGTGCTGGCCATCGTCCTCGCCGTGCTTGTCCTTGCCATCCAATATCCGCTCTGGTTCGGCAAGGGCGGCTGGCTGCGGGTGCGCGAGCTGGACCGGCAGGTCGAGGCGCAGCGAGCCGTCAATACCGGGCTCGCTGCGCGCAACGCTGAGTTGGCGGCGGAAGTGGCGAGTCTGAGGGAAGGCCGCGAAGCGATCGAAGAGCGCGCCCGCGGCGAGCTGAACATGGTGCGCGACGACGAGGTGCTGTTCCGGTTCAGCGCCGCCGCTTCCGGCGCCGCCCCGTCGGCCGCGGCGCCGCGTTAGCGGTGGAAGACGCCCGCGCGCTCGGGCTGGTAGGTGACTTCGAGAATGCGCACCGTGATCGACTTGCCGCCGGGCGCCGGCCATTCGATCCGCTGCCCCACCGACAGGCCGAGCAGGGCCGCGCCGACCGGAGCCAGCACCGAAACGCGGTGCGCGCTGCCGTCGGCGTCGCGCGGATAGACCAGGTCCATCTCGAAGGTCCGGCCGTCGGGCTCCATCTCGAAGCTCACCCGCGAGTTCATGCTCACCACGTCCGGCGGCATCTGCGACGGCTCCACCACATGGGCGCGGTCGAGTTCCTGCTGCAGGGATTCGAGAGTCACGGCATCTTTGTTCGGGACGTTAGCCAAAAGGTCCGACAGCCGTTCGTAATCCAGGCTGGAAATCGTGATGCTGGGCTGTTTACCCATGAAAGTATCCTTAACGTGCGTAGGTGATGCGCGCGCCAAAAGACCGACGGGTCCGCGACGCGTTCTTGCCCTATGGTAGGTCTTGGCTGTTGAAAACGGGCCTAGGGTTGTCGATTAAAAACAGCGATCCGGCCCGCTGCACCCAGCATGCCACGAGCTAAGGCAGGTACCAACCCCAGCCCACCGACCAGCCCGGCCGCCCCCAGTAACCCGGGTAGCCGCCCCAGCCCCAGCCGCCACCATAACCGACTCCGATCGACCAGTTCTGAACCGCCTGACTGAGAGCGCGTTCATAAGCCTGGCGGGCGATCGCGTTTTCCTGCTCGGCGAGTATCTGCGCGTCGAGCCGGTCGAGCGCAGCCTTCTGCTCTGGGCTGATCACCACGGGCGGCAGCGCCGCCGCTTGGGCCGGAGTCAGGCGATCGACCCGCCCCAGCTGCCAGTCCGGCGCGGTGTTGGCGCAGGCGCCGAGCAGCAGGGCGGTCAGGGCAAGGGGCAGCGCGCGCATAAGTGTCCCGGGTTCAGTGGGGGCGGGAGGCGTCGGGCAGCTCGGTGCTGCCGGCGGCAAACAGCTGTTCGGCGTCGACCGCGTCGAACTCGTATTCGCGGTTGCAGAAATCGCAAGTCACGTGCACCGCGCCGAGCTCGAGAATGATCGAATCGACCTCGGCGCGCCCGAGCGAATGCAGCATGCGGCCGATGCGCTCGCGCGAACAGGTGCAGGCAAAACGCGGTGTCGCCGGTTCGCTCGCCTGCGGCGCTTCCTGCCAGAAGAGCCGGCGCATGGTTTCGGCCGGCGCCAGCGATTTCAGCTCGTCGGGCGTGACGGTCTGCGCCAGCATCTGCAGGCGGTCCCAGGCGTCGGGGTCGGCAGCCGCGGCCGCGGTGCCGCCGGTGGCCGGCATCTTCTGCAGCAGCAGGCCAGCGGCGACGCGGCTGTCGGCCGCAAGCCAGAGGCGGGTCTCGAGCTGCTCGCTCTGGCGCATATAGGCTTCGAGCGCGGCGGCGAGGCTCTCGCCTTCGAGCGAGACCACGCCCTGATAGGGCTGCTGGCCGGGAAGTCGATCCTTGGGGTCGAGCGTGATCGCGCACCGGCCCTGGCCGGTGGCGTTGATCAGCTCCTTCATGCCGGCGTCGTCGGCGATGGATGCGTGGTCGCGCAGCTTGGCCGTGGCGCGGATCGTCATGTCGGGATGGACTTCGACCACCATCAGCTTGACCGGACCGTCGCCGTGCACCTGCAGGATCAGCGCGCCGTTGAACTTGATCGTCGCCGCCAGCAGCGGCGCGGCCGCCACCATCTCTCCCAGCAACCGGGTCACCGCGGGCGGGTAGGCATGGTGTTCGGTCATCTCGCGCCAGGCATTGGCCAGCTGCACGATTTCGCCGCGCACGGGCGCGGCCTTGAAAATGAACTTGAGCAAGGTGTCGCTCATCAGGCGATTCTCCGGAGCGTGTCGCGGTACTGCCGCGCGCGCTCGACATAGTGGGCGGTGTTGGAGTGCATGCGGGCGATCGCCGCCGGGTCTAGGGTCCGGATCACCCGGCCGGGGCTGCCCACGACCAGGGAATGGTCCGGAATCTCCTTGCCTTCGGTCACCAGCGCCCCCGCTCCAATCAGGCAGTTGCGGCCGATCCTGGCGCCGTTCAAGACCACAGCCTGGATTCCGATAAGGCTGCCGTCGCCGATGGTGCAGCCGTGCAGCATCGCCTGATGGCCGACCGTGACGTTGGCGCCGACGGTGAGAGGACAGCCGGGGTCGGTATGCAGGGTGCAGCCTTCCTGGACGTTGGAGCCGCGGCCGACCACGATCAGCTCGTTGTCGCCGCGGATCGTCACCCCTGGCCAGATGTTGGCGTCGGCCTCGAGCCGAACCAGACCGATGATCGCGGCCGATTCGAAGACCCAGGCTGTTTCGTGGATGTCGGGGATACGATCGCCGAGCTGATAAATCGCCATGCCTAGTCCTCCGGCGCAGGCGCGCCACGCGCCTACAATCGCCTCCAATTCTACCCGCCGACCCATGCCCGAACTCCGCTCTGCCGCGCTCGCGACGCTGCTGCTGGCCGACCCCGTCGCCAAGTGCGCTGCCGTTCACGCCTTGTTCGCGGCGCGTCCGGCGCCAGCACCCGAACGGGTATTTGCCATCCCGCCCGGCCTGCCGGGGCGGCCGTCCCGGCCGCGCCTGGTGCCGCCCAAGCAGGTGCCGTTGCGCTCGCCGCAGACGCTCGAGGGCCGGGTCGGGCTGCTGCATTCGATCGCACACATCGAGTTCAACGCGATCAACCTGGCGCTCGACGCGATCTGGCGCTTCGCCGGGCTGCCGGCCGACTACTACTTTGATTGGCTTCAGGTGGCCGAGGAAGAGGCGCAGCACTTCGAACTGCTGGCGGTGCGCCTGGACGCCCATGGCGCGGCCTACGGCGAGCGCGACGCCCACGACGGCTTGTGGACGATGGCATTGGCGACAGCGGGCGACGCCCTGGCGCGGATGGCGCTGGTGCCGCGCACGCTCGAGGCGCGCGGGCTCGACGCTTCGCCGGCGGTGCGGGCCAAACTCGCGGCGGTGGGCGACCACGAGTCGGCGGCGGCGCTCGACATCATCCTGCGCGACGAGATTGGCCATGTCGCCATCGGCAATCGCTGGTATCGCTTTCTCTGCTCGGAGCGCGGCCTCGATCCGCTGTCGACCTACCAGGTGTTGGTCCTGCGCTACGCCGCACCGCGGCCGCGCGGGCCGTTCAACCTCGAGGCGCGGCGGGCCGCGGGCTTCGAACCGGAAGAAATCGAGGCCCTGCTCGAGCTCCGGCTGTTAGCATCGCCCCCGGCTTAAGGCCGGTCCCGGTGCGCGGTGCGCCGCGGCGGCCGTCGAGAGGACCCAGTGTTTAGTTCCATCCGAGATCAGATTCGTACCTTGTTTCGCATCCGGCGCCCGCGCAGCGTCACGCACCCCGGTCCCCGTCCGGCCCTGGGCGCGAAGATCAGCCGCCACGACGTCCGGATGACCGTCCAGACCGGCATGAGCGACGAGTTGTGGCGCTGGTTGACCGACCGCGGCTGGCGCCAGATCACCGTGCGCAACGACCGCCGGCGCTACCGCGAGGTGCCAGCCTCGTTCGTGACCCACTTAATCGATGCCGCCCCCGAAGAGCGCGGCCAGGCTCTGCGCGAGGCGGTCGAAGCCGCCGCTTTCCGGCCGGGCGTGCGCGAAAGTTAAGACCGGCGCTGCGCCGCTCGTTCGAGTTCGCGTTCGCGCAAGACCCGACGCTGGACCTTGCCGGTGGGGGTCATCGGCAGTTCGGCGATGAACTCGATGTCCTTCGGGTATTCGTAGGGCGCCAGGCGGGCCCGCACGTGCGCCTGCAGCTGGCGCACCAGTTCGTCCGAGCCCGAATGACCGGCGGCAAGGACAACAAAGGCCTTGACCACGTTGCCGCGACTCGCATCGGGCCTGGGCACGACCGCGGCGTTGACCACCGCCGGGTGGCCGATCAGGCAGTTTTCGATCTCGGCCGGGCCGATGCGGTAACCCGAACTCTTGAAGACGTCGTCGGCCCGTCCCTCGTACCAGAAATAGCCGTCGGCATCGCAGCGGGCCAGGTCGCCGGTGCGGCACCAGTCGCCGCTGAACTTGCCTTCGGTTGCCGCTTTCTGGTTCCAGTAGCCGAGGAACAGGACCGGGTCCGGGTGGCCGTGGCAATCGAATCGGTGCAGCGCAACTTCGCCCACCTCGCCGGCAGCCAGTTCGCGCCCCTGTTCGTCGATCACCGCCACCCTATGCCCGGGGTAGGCACGGCCCATCGCGCCCGCTCGCGCCGGCCAGCGCCCGGCCGAGTTGCCGACGATGTAGTTCATCTCGGTCTGGCCGAACATCTCGTTGACCGTCACCCCCAGGTGCCCGCGCACCCAGTCGAAGACAGCCGCGCCGACCGGCTCGCCCGCGCTCATGATCGCGCGCAGGCTGGTCCGGGCGTCGGCCCACGCGGCCGAGCGCATCATCTGCTTGAGTGCGGTGGGAAACAGGAAGGTGTTGGTGACGCGGTAGCGGTCGACCAGGTCGCGGGCCAGCTCGGGCGTGAAGCGGCGGCGGCAACCGACCAGCGGAAAGCCGAAGTAGAGCGTCGGCAGCAGGGCGTCCATCAGGCCGCCGGTCCAGGCCCAGTCGGCGGGACTCCAGAACACGTCGTTTTTCTGAGGAAACCAGTTCTGCGAGGCCACGAAGCCGGGCAGGTTGCCGATCAGGGCTCGGTGCGGCAGCAGCGCGCCCTTGGGCAGGCCGGTGGTGCCGCTGGTGTAAATCAGCAGCGCGGGCTCGTCGGCGCGGGTGTCGACCGGTTCGAAACGGGGCGAGGCGCGGGCGAGCAGCTCGCTCCAGCCGTGGGCGCCGTTGCCGCCAACGTCGATGCCGATCACGTGGCGCAGCGCGGGCAGCCGGGCGCGTAGCCCGGCCACCAGCGGCACGAGGCTGGCGTCGACGATCGCGACCGCGGCGCCGCTGTCGTGCAGGCGGTATTCGAGGGCATCGGCGCCGAACAACATCGACAGCGGCACAGCCACCGCACCCATCTGGTAGATCGCGACATGGGAGACCACGGTGGGAGCGGTCTGCGGAGCCAGGATCGCGACCCGTTCGCCGCCCTTCACTCCGAGCGAGCGCAGCGCGTTCGAGAGGCGGTTGGCGTCGGCCTGCAGGCCGGCGTAGGTGTGGATCGAGCGGGTCCCGTCTTCGCCTTCGCAGTGCAGGGCGATGCGGGAGGTTTCCAGCGACCAGCGGCGGCAGCAGGCCTGGGCGAGGTTGAAGAATTCGGGCACCTGCCAGCGGAAGCCGTCGTACAGGGCGCGGTAGTCGTCGGGCATGGAGGTCCGGAGTCCGGTGGGAGCGGTCGTAGCGCGAATCCGACGCGTGCGGCCGGCGGGCTCGCCGATAATGGCCCGATCCTGCGGCCTCCTGCAATCACTTCGATGCGTGCCTCCCGCTCCCGTTTCCTGACCGTCCGCGGCCTGCGCTACCACGTCCGCGAGTGGGGGCCGGCCGAGGCGGGTCCGGAGCGCACGCTCGTCATGCTGCACGGTTGGATGGACGTGTCGGCCTCGTTCCAGTTCGTGGTCGACCAGCTGGCCGCAGGCTTCCGCGTCCTGGCGCCCGACTGGCGCGGCTTCGGGCTTACCGAGAGCAGCGGCGCCGACTGCTACTGGTTTGCCGACTACCTGGGCGACCTCGACGCGCTCCTGCAGCAGATCTCGCCCGCAGCGCCGGTCAATCTGCTCGGCCACAGCATGGGTGGCAACGTCGCCATGCTCTACGGCGGGGTGAGGCCGGAGCGGCTGCGGACCCTGGTCAACCTCGAGGGATTCGGCATCAAAAGCGCGGCTCCGAGCGAAGCCCCCGGGCGGTATCGCCGCTGGCTGCAGGAGCTCGAAGAGGGCGCGAGTTTGCGAACCTACGCCTCGCTCGCCGAGGTGGCGGCGCGGCTGCGCGCCAACAACCCGCGCCTGACCGAGGCGAGGGCCTTGTTCCTGGCCCGCCACTGGTCGTACGCGGACGAGGACGGGGCGCTCCGGATTGCGGCCGATCCCTCGCACAAGATCGTCAACCCGGTGCTCTACCGCTGGGAGGAAGTCGCGGCGTGCTGGTCGCGGATAAGCGCCCCCGTCCTGTGGCTGCAGGCAGCCGAGACCGACGCCCACCGCTGGGCCGGCGAACAGAGCGAAATCGACGCGCGCCGCGGCGTAGTGCCCGATCTCGAGGCGGTGCTGGTCGACGATGCCGGCCACATGCTGCACCACGACCAGCCCGAGCTCGTGGCGCGGCAGATCGAAGCTTTCCTGGCCCGCCGCGGCTAGGCGTCCGCCCGCAGCGCAGCGGCGAGGCCTATAGAATGGTGGCCATGAGCCGCGACCCTCGCCTTGTCCGCGCCGATCTTCATTCGCATTCGAATGTTTCGGATGGCGAGTTGGCGCCGGCCGATCTGGTGACCCGGGCGCAGGCCAAAGGGGTCGAGCTGTTCGCTCTGACCGACCACGACGAGCTCGACGGCCTGGCGCCGGCGAGCCAGACCGCCGCGGCGCTGGGCCTGGCCTTCGTGCCGGGGGTCGAGATCTCGGTCACCTGGGGCGGGACCACGGTACACATCGTCGGGCTCGGCATCGATGCCTGCAACGCGGACCTGCAGGCAGGCCTTGCCCATGTTCGCTCGGGGCGCTGGCGTCGCGCACGCGAGATGGGCGAACAGCTCGAAGCGATCGGCATCAGCGGCGCTTTCGAGGGTGCACTCGCCCATGCCGACAATGCCGACATGGTCTCGCGCACGCATTTCGCGCGTTACCTGGTCGACACCGGCGTCTGCCGCGACTTGCGCGAGGTCTTCAGCAAGTACCTGTCCGAGGGCAAGCCCGGTTTCGTCGCCCATCGCTGGGCCGGGCTGGCGCAGGCCGTGGAGTGGATCCAGGGCGCCGGGGGCGTCGCGGTGCTGGCGCACCCCGGCCGCTACAAGCTCAACGAGCTGGCGATGCACGAGCTGATGCGGGAGTTCAAGGCGGCGGGCGGTCTCGCGCTTGAAGTCTCGACCAGCAACCACAGCCGCGCGCAGATCGAGATCTACGCGCAGGCGGCGCGAGACTTCGGCTTTGAAGCCTCGGTGGGCAGCGATTTCCATGCGCCCGGCGAGTCGCTCGCCGAACTCGGCTGCGCCGCCCCCCTGCCAACCGACCTGACTCCGGTCTGGCACCGATTCGTCTGAGTCTTTTTTCGAGGCGCCATGCCCCAGGTCTTCTCTCCCAATCTCGACAACCCGCAAGTGCGCTTGCTGCGCCAGGCTGCCGCGATGCTCGACAACGGCGGCGTGGGCGCCATTCCCACCGACAGCTGCTACGCGCTGGTGTGCCCGCTCGACGACAAGGCCGCGGTTGATCGCCTGCGCCGCATCCGTGGCATCGACGAGCGCCACCACCTGACCCTGCTGTGCCGCGATCTGTCCGAACTGGCGAACTTCGCCAAGGTCGACAACAAGCAGTACCGCTTGCTGAAAAACGCAACCCCCGGCCCCTACACCTTCATCCTCGAGGCCACCCGTGAAGTGCCGCGGCGCCTGTCGCACCCGGCGCGAAAGACGATCGGCCTGCGGGTTCCCGACAACGCCGTGGCCGCGGCCCTGCTGGGGCTGCTCGATCAGCCGCTGCTGGGCACGACGCTGATGTTGCCGGGGGACGAGCTGCCTTTGAACGACGCCCAGCACATCGTCGAGCGGCTGCGCAAGCAGGTCGATTTCGTGATCGACGGCGGTGCCTGCGGCACCACGCCCACCACGGTGGTCGATCTCACCGGTCCCGAAGCGGTGCTAGTGCGCCAGGGTCGTGGCGGGCTCGAGGCCCTCGGACTCACCCCCACCTAGGCGATCCGGCCAGCGGGTCGCTGCTAGACTGCCCTCGATGGAAAATCTGATTCAGACGATCGCGGTCTACGCGATCCCCGTGTTGTTTGCGATCACCCTGCACGAGGCGGCCCACGGTTACGTGGCGCGGCGCTTTGGCGACTCGACCGCCTGGATGCTGGGCCGCGTCACGCTCAATCCGCTCAAGCACGTCGACCCGATCGGCACCATCCTGGTGCCGGGCCTGATCCTGCTCACCTCCTCGCTTGCCGGGGCGGGCGGAATGCTGTTCGGCTGGGCCAAGCCGGTGCCGGTCAACTTCGGCAACTTGCGCAACCCCAAGCGCGACATGATCTGGGTGGCGGCAGCCGGCCCGGCGTCGAACCTGGTGCAGGCGGTGTTGTGGGCGATCTTCCTCAAGCTGCTGCTGGTGCTGGGCATGGAGGAACGCTTCTTCGTCGAGGTCGCTTTTGCCGGCATCAACGTCAACCTTGTCCTGATGGCACTCAACCTGCTGCCCCTGCCGCCGCTCGACGGCGGCCGCATCCTGGTGGGCCTGTTGCCGCATCGTGCCGCTTACGCCGTGGCGCGGATCGAACCCTACGGCTTCTTCATCCTGATCGCCCTGCTGGTGAGCGGCACCCTGGGATTTTTCATCGGCCCCTTCCTGCAGGTGGGGCAGAGCATCGTGAGGCTGTTCATCTGAACCCGCAGTCGCCCCCCCACGCTGCGACGGGTGCCGTTTCGCCCTGGGTGGCGCGTTTTGCGCCGCTGGTAGCGCCGGGCGGCCGTGTGCTCGACCTCGCCTGCGGCGGAGGCCGGCATTCCCGCTTCTTCGCTGGCCGCGGCCATCCGGTGCTGGCTCTCGACCGCGACCCGGCAGCTGCGCTGGCGCTGGCTGGTGTGGCCGGAGTCGAGTTCCTGCAAGCCGATCTCGAGGCCGGCCCCTGGCCGCTGGCGGGGAAGCGCTTTGCGGCGGTCGTGGTCACGAACTACCTGCATCGCCCGCTTTTTCCGGCCATCGCTGCGGCGCTGGAGCCGGGCGGCATCCTTATCTACGAAACCTTCGCGCTGGGCAACGAGGCCTACGGCAAGCCTTCGAATCCTGCGTTCCTGCTGCGCCCGGGGGAACTGCTGACGGCCTTTTCGGCGTCGCTGCGGGTGATTGCTTACGAAGACGGCGACATTGCCCGCCCCGCCCGCGTGCAACGCTTGGCCGCGATCAACTGGCCGGCGGGCGAACCCTTGCCGGGCCGGCTCTGCCGCCTCGATGCCGGGCCTGAGTGATGCGGTGCCCGCGTTAGAATCGGACCATCTTTTTCGGGAAAACAGCCCATCATGATCACTGGCAGCATGGTTGCCATCGTCTCGCCGATGAGCGAGGACGGCTCAATCGACTTCGACGCCTATCGGAACCTGATCGAGTGGCACATCGCCGAGGGCACTAATGCCATCGTCGCGGTCGGAACCACGGGGGAGTCGCCCACGGTCGACGTGGCTGAACACGGGGAGCTGATTCGCGTGGCGGTCGAAACCGTGGCCGGGCGAGTGCCGGTGATCGCCGGCACCGGCGGCAACTCGACCCGCGAGGCGATCGAACTCACCCAGCACGCCCAGAAGGTCGGCGCCGACGCCAGCCTGCAGGTCGTGCCGTATTACAACAAGCCGCCGCAAGAAGGCTTGTATCGTCACTTCAGGACGATCGCCGAAGCGGTGGATCTGCCGGTGATCCTCTACAACGTGCCGGGCCGCACGGTAGCGGATCTCTCCAACGAGACCACCCTGCGCCTGGCCCAGGTGCCCAACATCGTCGGCCTGAAGGACGCCACCGGCGACCTCGGCCGTGCCGCCGACCTGCTGCGTCAGCTGCCTGCCGGCAAGGAGTTCGCGGTCTACAGCGGCAACGACGACTCGGCTCTGTCGCTGATGCTGCTGGGCGGCGCCGGGGTGATTTCGGTCACCGCCAACCTTGCACCCCGGCTCATGAGCCAGATGTGCGCTGCCGCTCTGGCGGGGGATCTCGCCACCGCGCGCGCCATCAACAATCGCCTGATGGGTCTGCACACCAAGCTCTTCTGCGAGCCCAATCCGATTGCTCCCAAATGGGCGCTGGCGAAGATGGGCCGGATTCCGGGCGGAATCCGCCTGCCCCTGGTTCCGCTGTCGGCGGCCAACGAGGCGGTAGTGACGGCAGCCATGAAGGAAGCCGGCCTCCTCTGAGGCGGGCACCCGCAACCAGGCGCGCGCCATCCGGCGCGGCCAGATGAACCAAGTCGGCCTCGAGCGAGGCTGATCGAGGGAGACAAGCAAGATGCGTAAGTTCGCGCTGCGCGCCGCCTGCGCGGCCCTAGTGCCCCTGTTTGCCGTGGGTTGCTCTTGGACCGGCTCGGTTTTCACCAATGACAAGGTCCAGTACGAGACCACCGACACCCGCACGCCTCTGGAGGTGCCGCCCGACCTGACCCAGCTTCCGCGCGACGACCGCTTTGCAGTGCCGGATCGCCCGCAGTCGGTGACGGCTTCGAGCCTGGCCAACGCGCCGCGGACGGCAGGCACCAGCGGCGCAAGCGCAGCCGTGGTCCCGACCTCGGTCGTGGCCAAGGTCGAGCGCCAGGGCAACCAGCGCTGGCTCGTCGTCAACCTGCCGCCGGAGAAAGTGTGGCCGGTGCTGGTCGATTTCTGGCCCAGCGTCGGCCTCAAGGTCGAGAAGCAGGACGCCGCCACCGGCACGCTCGAGACCAACTGGGCCGAGAACCGCGCCAAGCTGCCGCAGGACATCATCCGCAAGACTCTGGGCCGGGTGATCGATGCGATTTATTCGACCGGCGAACAGGACAAGTACCGCGCCCGCCTCGAACGCGGCGCCAACGACAGCACCGAGATCTTCATCAGCCACCGCGGCATGATCGAGCTCTATACCAACAGCGCCAAGGACAGCACGACCTGGCAGCCGCGTCCGGCCGACCCCGAGATGGAAGCCGAGATGCTGACCCGGCTGGCGCAGCGCATCGACAGCACCTTCAATCCGGCGACCGCCAAGCCGGCCGCCTCTGCCACGACCGCTGCTGCGGGAGCGGCTCCTGCCGCGCCGCAGATGGCGACCCTGGTGCGGACCAACGACGGCAAGCCCACCGCCGTGCAAGTGGCCGAGCCTTTCGACCGGGCCTGGCGCCGCGTTGGCCTGGCGCTCGACCGCGTCGGCTTCACGGTCGAGGACCGTGCGCGCGACAAGGGCATCTACTTCGTGCGCTACCTCGACCCCGACTACGAAACCAAGGCGAAGGACGAGCAGGGCTTCTTCACCAAGATGTTCGGCAAGGAAAAGCCGGTCGAAGCGCCGCAGTACCGCGTGCTGGTGGCGGCCGAGGGCAGCAATACCCGGGTCACCGTGGCCAACAAGGACGGCCAGCCGGAAACCAGCCCGGCGGGTGAGCGCATCCTGACCCTCATCAGCGAGCAGTTGCGCTAAGGCGCGATAGTGCTGCGTTTTGCCAGCCTCGGTTCCGGCAGCAGCGGCAACGCGCTGCTGGTCGAGGCGGGCGAAGGCATGCACCGCACCCGGGTCCTGGTCGATTGCGGCTTCAATGCCCGTCAGACCGAACTGAGACTGGCCCGGCTCGGAGTGGAGGCGGAGAGCATCACCGCCATCCTGGTCACTCACGAACACAGCGATCACGTCGGCGGCGTTGCGGTCTTCGCGCGGCGCCACCGGGTGCCCGTTTACGCGAGCGAAGGTTCGGCGCATGCCGCCGGTCTGTATTCGGCCGGCCTCGATCTCAGGCCGCTGGCATCGGGCACGGGGCCAGCAATTGGCGCCCTGGCCGTCGATCCCTTCGAGGTTCCGCACGACGCTGCCGAACCGCTCCAGTTCGTTCTCAGCGACGGCGATAGCCGCCTCGGCGTATTGACCGATCTCGGCCATGCGAGCGCCCTGGTCGAAGACCGGCTCGGCCGGCTCGATGCTCTGGTGCTCGAATGCAACCACGACGAAGCCATGCTGCGCTCGGGCCCGTATCCGGCTTTTCTCAAGGCGCGCGTCGGCGGCGCCCGCGGCCATCTCTCCAACGCGCAGGCGGCAAGCCTGCTCGATCGACTCGATCGGAGCCGCCTGCAACTCGTGGTGGCGGCGCATCTGTCGGCCAAGAACAATGCCGAGTCGCTGGCCCGGGCTGCGCTCGCGGCCGTGCTGGGTGGCGAAGAAGGGGTGCGGGTAGCGGACCAGGCCAGCGGCACGGGCTGGATCGACCTCTGAGCCGCAGCGAGAGGGCAAAGAAAAAGGGCCGCTTGCGCGGCCCTTTTTGCAAGAGTATCCCGAAGGATTACTTCTTGGCTTCTTCCTTCTTGGCCTCAGGCGCCGGAGCAGCAGCCGGAGCGGCCGGAGCAGCAGCCGGGGCGGCGGCGTCAGCGGGCTTGGCGGCGTCAGCGGGCTTGGCAGCGTCAGCAGCCGGAGCGGCGGCGGGCGCGGGGGCCGGGGCCGGGGCAGCGGCGGGAGCCGGAGCCGGGGCAGGAGCGGCTTCCTTCTTGCCGCAAGCGGCGAGGGCCACAACCATCATCGAGGCAAGGATCAGCGACTTGTTCATTTTGAAAAATAACCTTCCAGGAAGTTTTTGAAACGGGATCCGTTCATGTTGACTGAATTCTTGTGCCCGGCGGACCGGATGTTTCGAGCTACGAACGCCACAAGCCATTCACTCAGACAATTAGTATATCCCGCTTTCTGAGATCGGGTGTGGGCCGGGATAGTGGAAGTGCGCTAGTTTGTTTAATCACAAGCCCAGGGGGCGGGCCGGCAGGTCGTGGCCGGCGTTCTGCCAGCGCTCCTCGAAGGCTTCTGCCGCCGCCCGTTGCGCCAAAGGTTGGTGTAGCAGCAACTCTCCGGCAGGGTATTCGGTCGCTGCCAGACGCAAGAGGTGGCGGTCGTCGCCCAGCAGGCATGCCCCGGCGCCGACAGGGCTCGACTCCGATGCTTGGCGTAGCGCGAATGCGTGGCCGTAGTCCTGCTGCAGAAGGCGCAATCGCGGCGCGGCGGTCTCCAGCCAGCGGCTGTCATCGACCAGCATTCGAATCCGCGCCGTGCGGCGGCCACGCAAAAGTTCGGACAAGCGCTCCACTCTTGCTCGTTGATCCAGCTTCAGGAGCGCGAGGTCGCGGTGTTCGACGCACAAGTGGTGCCGGGTTGCAGCCAGCAGCAGGTCGATCGCCGCCTGGAGATCGGCGTGAGAACCGATCCTGGCGTGCTGGGCCTGGCTGCTGAGAGGATCGAGATCGGCGAGGTTCATGGTTGACATGCGGGGCAACGTGGACATTCTACGAGCGCCACCCGAATCAGGGGCGGGGCATAATTTGCTGCTTTCGCAGGAGGCCGAATGAAGGTTGCTCTCAACTCTCTCGTGACTATCGACGTCGCCATGTACGACGCCCAGGGCAATCTGATCGAGGCGTCGGATGCGCCGCTGACCTATCTGCACGGTCACGCCGACATCTTTCCGCGGGTCGAACAGGCGCTCGAAGGCAAACAGGCGGGCGACACGATTTCGCTCACGCTCGAGCCCGAGGACGCCTTCGGCGATTACGACGCCGAGCTGATGCACCTGGTGCCGCTGGCCGAGCTGGGTCAGGAGGCGGTGGTGGGCCTGCGCTTTGAAGGACTGCCGGGGCGGCCGCGCGACGGCCACACCTATGTCGTGACCGACATCGCCGACAACATGGCGGTGCTCGATGCCAACCATCCGCTTGCCGGCTGGACGCTGCGTTTCGAGATCGTGGTGCGCGGTGTCGAAGAGCCGGTTGCCGAAGACCTAGAACGCAGCGACGAAGTGGTCGTGCCGGACTTCCTGCAAGTGGTCGATACGCAGGAGTCGGCCGGAGCCGATCCGAAGACGCACCACTGATACCGGGATCGCAGGACACAAAAAAAGGGACGCTGCAGCGTCCCTTTTTTTGTCAGCACCGGGCCGCTCATCCACGCGCCTCTTCGGCCAGCTCGTAGAGCAGGGCCAGCGCGTCGCGCGGGCTCAAGGCGTCAAGGTCGAGGGTCGCGATCCGCTCTCGCAGCGGATCGATCACGGCTTGCTCGGGTTCGATCGCCACCGCGGGTGCGGGCGTGGCAAACAGGTCGAGCTGGGCGTCGCGGGTCAGGGCGCGCTCCTCGAGCTGGGCCAGCAGACTGCGCGCGCGCCGGATCACGACCGCCGGCACGCCGGCCAGCTGCGCCACGGCTAGGCCGTAACTCTGGCTCGCCGGGCCTTCGCGAACCTCGTGCAGAAACACCACCTTGCCGCTCGCTTCGGCCGCCGCAACGTGGACGTTGGCAACTTCGCCCACCTGTTCGGCAAGCTGGGTCAGCTCGAAGTAGTGGGTGGCAAAGAGGGTCAGGCTGTGGCGGCCCTCGGCGAGTTCGCGCGCGATCGCACCGGCGAGCGCCAGACCATCGAAGGTCGAGGTGCCGCGGCCGATTTCGTCCATCAGCACCAGGCTCTCTTCGGTGGCCTGGTGCAGGATCGCCGCCGCTTCGGTCATCTCGACCATGAAGGTCGAGCGGCCGCGCGCCAGATCGTCGGCCGCGCCGATGCGGGTCAGGATGCGGTCGACCGGTCCCAGGCGGGCGCTGGTCGCCGGCACGAAGCTGCCGGCATACGCCAGCAGGGCGATCAGGGCGACCGATCGCATGAAGGTCGACTTGCCGCCCATGTTCGGGCCGGTGATCACCAGCAGGCGTCGCCCCGGCACCAGCTGGCAATCGTTGGGCACGTAGGTTTCGAGACTTTTTTCGACCACCGCGTGGCGTGCGCCCAGGATCTCGATGCCGGGGGCATCGTCGAGACAGGGGCGGACCCAGCCGGCGGCCGCGGCATGCGTCGCCAGGGCGGCGAGTGCATCGAGCGCGGCGATCGCCTCGGCCAGGCGCAGCAGCACCGTCACGTGCGGCGCGGCCGCGGCGACCAGCTCGTCGTAGAGCGCCTTCTCGCGCGTCACCGAGCGCTCTCGCGCCGACAGCGCCTTGTCTTCGAAGCTCTTGAGTTCGGGCGTGATGAAACGCTCGACGTTCTTGAGCGTCTGGCGACGGCGGTAGTCGGCCGGCACCTTGTCGGCCTGGCCGTGGCTGACCTCGATGTAGAAGCCGTGGACCCGGGTGTATTC